>JBDKFM010000023.1:0-18797 GCA_039798685.1 Candidatus Parcubacteria bacterium
CTTTCGGAGTGATTAACTCTTTACCGATATACTTTCGTAATACTTCAGGAATAACGACACTGCCGTCTTCCTGCTGATAATTTTCCAGGATTGCAACAAGAGTGCGTCCAATTGCAAATGCGGTTCCGTTGAGAATATTCACATATTTTTTCTCTGGACCATCCTGATATTTTATATTCAACCTGCGTGACTGAAAATCAGTGATAGTAGATGCTGATGTGACCTCTCGATACTTCTCTTGAGATGGAATCCAGGCTTCAATATCATATTTTCTGGCTGTCGGAAATCCAAGATCTCCCGTACACATTTTGATAACCTGATATGGGATATCGAGCATCTGAAAAAACTTCTCTTCAAGCGATACAAAATATTCATGTTCTCGGTCATCATCACCCTGCGGAACATAGGACACCATCTCTACTTTATCGAACTGATGTACACGAATAATTCCTTTTGTATCTTTTCCGTATGACCCTGCTTCACGACGAAATGCAGGAGAGAACCCAACGTATCGTTTCGGTAAATCTTTTTTCTCGAATACTTCATCTTTATGCATCGGGACAACTGCATGCTCAGCAGTACCGACAAGCACGAGATCGTCTTTTGATACCTGAAACATGTCCTCATCCCCTCCGTGTTCCATGTATCCCATACCACGCATTGTTTCTGTTTTGATGAGCACCGGAGGAACAATCGGAGTAAATCCTTCCTTAATCAACGTCTCAAATGCCAATTGTACAAGCGCAAATTCAAGAAGCGCACCTTCGTTCTTCAAATATGCAAACCTGGCACCTGACACCTTGGTCGCTCTCTCAATATCAATAATATCCAGCATCTCTCCAAGCACGACATGATCTTTTGGGGTAAATGAAAACGCAGTAGGTGATTTGTGTTTTCTCACAACATCGTTCTCGGTATCATTTTTACCGATCTTTACATCTTCTTTTGCAGTATTACTTACCTGCATCAAAAGCATATCTAATTCTTCTTTCAATGCTGCGAGTGCATGCTCCTGCTTTTCAAGTTTTTCCTTAAGCTCTTTTCCTTTTGTCACCTGATCATCTGTCGGTTTACCTTTAATCTCTTTCGTAAAGGTGTTTCGCTCTTCGCGGAGGACCTGCACTTTCTGCACTAACTCAATATACGCCCGGTCAATCTCCAGCAAATGATCAATATCAACAGGATAATTTTTCGAAGCAGCTGACTTCGAAACACGTGAAGGATTTTCTCTGATAAATTTTATGTCAAGCATAAATAAAATTTCAAATTTATAATATCCAATTTCTAATTTCTAATTTCTATTTGAAATTGTGTCTTATTGAAATTACGTAAGTGGATTATATCTCCTTTGGGCTCCGGAATCAATTTTGTAGTCAAAAATCAAAAAGCTTGCATTGACGTGATAAAATAGATGTATGGTATTTTTTCACAAGAAACTTATCCTCCTGACTCCTCCTCTTCTCGCTTTTTTCATCTTAGGCCAAACTAACCACGCAGAAACACGTTCTTCTGTGAAAGTTACTTCGGAAGGAGACAGTCAGGCAAATGTACGCGTCGAGACTAATTCAGATTCATCAACTACCACAACAACAAAATCAACAGGTCGAACGGACATTGTTATCGAGTGCAATGGGGTCAAGAAAGAATATCATTCTGACAAAGCTGAAAACGTCACACTCAACTGTGATGACGAATCAAATGGAACCGTCAAAAGCGAAATAACAGTAAACAAGAACAGTTCGCCAACAACTAAAATCTCAACCAATCCGACAGAAACAGAAGAATTAAAAAAGAAAACCGAAGAAATCAAAAAAGAAGTAAAGTCTGCAAAAGATACGGTCACGAAGGAGAGAAATGATTTATTCACACAGATGACGCAGATGCTCCGCGAACTCTTCAAAAACTTCCACTTCTAAAAATCGTCTACTATATTTTTTTAAACTTCGCGACGAAAAATCCTTCCATTGTTGCAGATGGGAGAACGCGGATCGTTTTTTTCAGTTCAGGATGATACTGTTTTTTATTCCACTGAACTAAGCCTTTCTCAACGTCAACCCCTGGAACCACGATGTTCTCAAGTACAACCTTATCCTGTTCATGTGCGAGAATCCAATCGATCACTTCCTCGTTTTCCCGGGGATTCAGTGTACACGTCGCATACACAACCACTCCTCCTGATTTTGTACACGCTACCGCAGAACGGAGAAGGTATTTCTGTTTTTGCGCGAGCAGCTTTCCCTTCGCTGGTTTCCAGTCTTTAAACGTCTCAGGATCTGTCGCAACAAATCGTCCCTCCATGCTGCACGGCGCATCCACGAGTACCCGATCAAACATCTCCGGATACTTCTTCCACATCCACTCGCCCGGAAGACAGACCGTCTTCGTGTGCAGGACACCTAACGTCTTCAGATTTGCCTGTAACCTAAATACTCTCCCCCTACTCGAATCATTGGCAATGAGTGCCCCGCGGTTCTGCATACGTGCTGCGATATGTGATGTTTTACTCCCCGGCGCAGCACAAAGATCGAGTATTTCCTCAAGAGGTTGAGGCTCAAAAATGAGTGTCGCAAGCATACTTGAGAGACTCTGGGGATACAGCAAGCCAGCCTCACAAAGACCCGACTCCAGAACCCGCTGCTTCTGCTCCTGACTCAAAGTAATCCCCTCAGAACACCACGGCACACGCTCATACGCAACACCTAACTGACGCAGTTCGTCCAGTGCTTCTTCTATCGTAATTTTTAGAGTATTAATCCTAATACTCGGTCGCCTTTCCACAGAAAGAGACGCCAGGACGCCATCTAACTTTTCGGGAGGGACAATACTCTGGAGTTGCTCAAGAAATGCCTGGGGTAATAACGACCATGACTGGTCCATGTCTTATTTCTTTGCTGCTTTTTTCACAGTCTTTGCGGGAGTTTTCTTCGCAGGAGCTACTTTTGCTTCTGTTTTTTTCACGACTGCTCCTGTTGGAAGAAGCTTTGAAAGTGAGGATTTTAGCCGTGCTGCTTTATTTGCATGAAGAATATTTTGCTTTGCGGCTTTATCAATTGATTGAAATGCTTTCGAAACAGAATCAGCTGTTTTTGCCTTTACAGCAGCTTTGAAAAGCTTCTTGTAAGCATCTTTCATCTTTCTGTTGGCAAGCGTCCGCTTCTTATCCTGTCTAAGCTTTTTCTTCGCGTGTTTTAAAACTGGCATAACCGTATTTTAGCATGTTATACTTGAAAATACAACGTTTCCGGGCACATTTTTGATGTGCGCGTCCCGGAAATAGGCACAGATCCGCATCATGCCTTGCTGCTAAAGGCATTTGGCGGTTTTTTCCTATGACAGACTTACTCAAAAAAAGCCTCTCACTTCTTAGTCGCCGACAAACCAATATTCTCTCAGCTGCGTATATCATCATGGCAACCGTGATCTTTTCGCAACTTCTCGGGCTCGTCCGCAATCGATTACTTGTCTCAATATTTGGCGCATCAAATACTCTCGGTATCTATAATTATTCACTCGTCCTCCCGGATACTATTTTTCAGCTAGTCGTTGCATCTGCGCTCGTTTCAGCATTTATCCCAGTGTTTGTTGAGTACCTCCGTGACAAACGAGAGAAAGAGGCCAATGAGATGGCGTCAAACCTACTCCTTATCGGACTTATTGCTTTTAGCATCCTCTCAATTATTTTGGCTATACTCGCTCCTTTCATACTCAAAATGTTCAATTTAGGTGCAAATTTTTCAGCGTCCCAGATGGATCTTATGGCAAACCTAATGCGACTTACACTTATCGGACAACTCCTCTTCATCATCGCGAGCTTCTTCACGGCAATTCTCCAATCACATAATCGCTTTTTCATACCCGGATTTGCTGCAGCACTCTATAACCTCGGAACTATAGTTGGCATCTTCGTCCTCAGCAGTTCATTTGGTATCTTCTCCGCACCTCTCGGAGGAATTATCGGCGGCCTTCTTTTTATCGTGTTCCAGATACCACTTGCCTGGAAACTCGGATTCCGATTTCTCCCGAAAGTCTCCGATCTTTTTGATACAGGGGTCAGAAAAATAATTACACTCATGTGGCCTCGTACGGTGCAAAATGGCATCCAGCAAGTTGGCACTGTTGCACTCGGTATCATCATCGCCTTCATCGCTGATCCGGGACGAATGTTTCTCCTTTTTGATTATGCAAAAATCCTTATGTTCGCACCGGTCTCACTCATCGGCTTTAGCATCGCACAGGCTGCATTTCCCGTACTCTCGCGAGAAAATACCGACATGCAGGATTTTAAATCAACGTTTCTCAATAGCGCTTACCAAATGCTCTACCTCATCCTGCCCGTCTCAGCTCTTCTCCTCGTCCTCCGTATCCCGATTGTCCGCCTCATCTACGGAGCAGATCTCTTCGATTGGGATGCAACAGTGCTTACCGGTCATACACTTGCTTTTTTCTCACTCTCAATTTTTGCTCAGGCGCTCATCGGACTTTTTTACCGGGCTTTTTATGCACTTCATAACACAATAATTCCCCTTATCACAAGCATCGTCGGAACCGCATCTCTCATCGTCCTCGCAGTATTCTTCGTAATCGGAGAACATCAGGGAATTGAAAGTATCGCTCTTTCTTTCACCATCGCAAATATTCTTCAGCTACTTGTACTCTTCCTTATCCTTGATAAGATGACAGGAAAATTCAACAGAAAAGATGTCCTCCTCTCACTCGGAAAACTCTTTATGGCCACCCTCATCATGGCATTTGCCCTCTATGTACCGATAAAGCTTCTCGATCAGCTCGTCTTTGATACAACCAGAACAATAAATCTTCTCATACTGACAAGTATTTCAAGCGCAGCTGGTATCAGTCTGTACTTCTTCTGCACATGGCTTCTGAACATCAAAGAAGCACATACCTACCTCATGCTCATCCGGAAAGTCGGAAACTGGAGAGAGGTACTTTATAAAAATGAAGAGGTCATAGAGCCGACAAGAACAAATCCATAAAAAAATCCGCTTTCGCGGATATATCCTCTCATCACGAAAAGTACTGATTAGTAATCCATTCCACCCATACCGCCCATGCCACCCGGCATACCACCACCCATTGGTGCAGCATCTTTCTTCTCAGGAATCTCGCTTACCAGTGCTTCTGTTGTCAAAATCATTGTCGCAACTGAGATTGCATTTTGCACTGCTGTTCTCACAACTTTCAACGGATCAATAATTCCCTCTTTTACCATATCGACAGGGGTCGCGTTCTCAACTGAGTCAAGTTTTAGAACATTGAAACCCTGCCCTGCAGCACTTGCTGATCGAGCTTTTGCAATCAACTGTCCCGCATCAAGTCCTGCGTTCTGCATAAGCTTTACAAACGGTGCTTCAAGTGCAGTCTTCACAATTTCATACCCAAAGACCTCATCGCGACTAATGCCCGCACCTTCAATTTCCTTTGTACTCATACGAGTTGAGATATCAAGAAGTGCTACTGATCCGCCCGGAACAATTCCCTCTTCCAAAGCTGCTTTGGTCGCGGCAACTGCGTCATTCACACGCTCTTTACGATCCTTCAACTCAACTTCAGTTGCAGCACCGACATTAATGACAGCAACACCGCCTGCCAACTTGGCAAGTCTCTCCTGAAGTTTCTCACGGTCAAACTCAGACGTTGACTCATCAATCGCACGCTTTATCTGCGCAATCCGCGCTTTAATTGCTGCCATATCACCCTTACCACCAATCACACGGGTGTTTTCTTTATCTGCCCACACCTTATCTGCCCGACCACAGTCTTCAAGCGTCACACTCTCAAGCTTTCGTCCGGTGTCTTCTGAGATAACTGTACCGCCTGTGAGGATCGCTATGTCAGCAAGCATCTCTTTGCGTCTGTCACCAAATCCAGGTGCTTTTATCGCGAGCGTATTGAATGTACCACGAAGTTTATTGACGACGAGTGTTGCGAGTGCTTCACCTTCAATCTCATCTGCAATAATAACGAGATTTTTTGAGACTTTAACCAGACTCTCGAGGAAAGGAAGAAGCTCATTGAGAGCAGCAATTTTTTTATCGGTAATAAGAATATATGGATCACTGATCTCCGCTTCCATCTTATCTGAGTTCGTCACAAAATATGCGGATGCGTAGCCTTTGTCAAACTCCATGCCTTCCTTATACTCAACTTCTGTTGAAAGACCGCGACCTTCTTCTACAGTCACCACACCGTCTTTTCCGACTTTTTTCAATGCTTCAGCGATAAGCTCTCCGAGCTCAGCATTTCCGGCTGAAATTGTTGCAACATTTGCAATATCACTATCTTTAATGGATTTACCCATTTTCTTTAGCTCAGCAACGACATGCTCGCCGGCCTTCTCAAGACCACGTCGCATCACCATAGGGTTTGAACCAGCGGTGATCATCTTAATACCTTCATTTACGATTGCGCGTGCGAGGACTGTTGAAGTAGTGGTACCATCTCCTGCCACATCTGCTGTTTTACTTGCAGCTTCTTTCACAAGCTGAGCACCCATATTTTCAAACGGATCTTCAAGCTCTATTTCTTTTGCAACTGAGACACCGTCATGAATGACACTTGGTGCTCCCCACTTCTTATCAAGCGCAACATTACGGCCCTTTGGACCAAGCGTTGTTGCAACCGCGTCTGCAAGCTTATTGACACCTGCCTGAAGCTTCTGACGTGCTTCTTCTTTATATATAATTTTCTTTGCTGCCATATGTTTATCCTACAATTGCCAAAATATCCTTCTGCTCAACAATCATCCACTCCTCATTATTTACTTTGACCTCATTGCCACCCCACTTTTTATACATGACCTTCTGACCTACCTTGACTGTCAATGGAAAAACCTTACCGTCATTATTGTGCCATCCTTCACCAACCGCCATCACTTCACCAATTTGTGGTTTTTCTTTTACAGAATCAGGAAGAATGATGCCGCTTGCAGTTTTTGTTTCTGCCTCAACCGGCTTGATGAGAACATTATCGAAGAGCGGCTTGATGTTTGTTTTCGTTGTCATAACAATATTTTTTTTGCGTATTAATCACTCAGTGATTAGCACTGCTAATTTATACAATAGACTTAGATTCTTGTCAATGCCCTATAGTTCAATTCCTCAAACAACCAAGGCTTTTTATTCTCTCTTCAAACGATCGCATGTAGCTTGACACCACTCGTAAATACCCTTACGATTAATCTACGTACCCGTTTTGCGGGTTATTGTGCATGTCGAGAAAAAAACTGCTCCTTATCGGATTTATCATCATCATACTGATAGCGATTCCTATTACGATTTTTCTCGTGAAGCAACAGCAGGATAATCGTTCGGAGGCTGCGAAATCGACAACGCTTTCATTACTTCCGGCATCCACTCAGTCTGCGCCTCTGGCAAAAGAAAAAGATCAGACAGTCGATCTGGATGTGGTGGTAAATCCGGGACAAAACCTCGTATCTTTTGTAAAACTTGAAATCTTATACGATCCTGCGAAACTTGCGACAGGTGGCGCAACCTCTGATGTAGCACCATTCAGAGAAGAATCATCTGTTATTTCGATACTTGAAGGACCTACATATTCAGAGGGGAAAATACTCGTGACCCTCTCAGTAGGCGTTGATCCCACGAAAGTCATACAATCAACGACAGAAAAACCGACGACAAAAATTGCCACTGTATCATTTAAGACAATAGACGGTACAGGAGACACACCGACCGAAGTATCATTCGGACCCACAACGCAGGTGCTCTCGGCAGGAGCAAATGACGAAACAAACGAGAACGTCCTCGCTAATAGAGAAAGCGCATTCATTGCAGTCGCAGGAGAAGTCACAAATGTCGTTACACCATCCCCCACTGTGACGGGAGTAGTAACAGTCTCTCCATCTCCAGCAACGACCACAACAACTGCAACAACGTCTGCAACGACGCAAACAACCACGACGACATCTACGACATCAGCGACAACAACAAGTGCATCGAGTACCCCAAATACTGCACCGGTTTGTTCAGCGCTGACAGTCGATCGATCAACAACCGGCACTGCACCATTCTCAACAACATTTACCGTGAACGGAACTGATAGTGATGGAACTATCAATAAAGTGACATTCAGTTACGGTGATGGGCAAGTCGAGAACGTGACACAAGGAGGAGGAATTGCAACAAGTACGGTCAACGCAAGCGCAGCACACACCTATCAAAATGTAGGTTCATACACCGCGTCAGCCATACTCACTGACAATAGCGGTGGGGTCAGCTCCGGTACCTGCTCAATTACAATTACTGTCGATGCTGCTGCAGGGAGCACGACAACGACAACAACAGACTCCACAACCACGACAACCGAGACTGCCTCACTCCCTGCAACAGGCCCGGGCGATATACTCCTCGGAATGGGAGCTCTCGTTGGGGTACTGACCGTCATAGGTGCCGCACTCTTCTTCGTACTCTAGATCTTGCGGGAAAAAAAATATACATGAAGTGAAACCGTGGAATTCTTTAAAACACTACTTTCTCTCAATCATCGAGAAAAGGGCCTCTTGAGGAAGGTCAATCTTCGCATGTGCATACATCCGGCTTTTTCCTTTTTTCTGTGCTTCGAGAAGCTTGTCTTTCCTCGTCCTGTCTCCGCCTGACATTTTTGCGAGTACATCTTTTCTAAAAGGTGGAATCTCCTCACGGGCAACAATTGCTCCGTTTATCACAGCCTGAATAATTTGTCGTATCTGCTGCCTGGGAAGTATCTCTTTGAGTCTTGATGCTTTCTCGCGCGCTATATAAAGAGACTCTTCTTTATAAACAGGTTCTGAGAGCACATCGATCGGATTGTCGTTTATTCTGATCTCCAGATCAAGTAGATCTGCAGGTTTATAGCCGATCACTTCATAATCCACACTCGCAAATCCTGATGATATCGTCTTTATATCATTGGCTAATCCGCGTATAAACATACTGTAGGGCATATCGTAACTGATGACTGCATACCCTTCATGATATTGAATATCGACCATCGTTCCTTTGCGCTTCTGGCAGAGTGTCATAATTCCGCCTACATAGGCTGTCGGCGTATAGGCACGAAGCAGCATATATGGTTCAAAAATTGATCCGTCTTCACGTCGCTCATAGAGCACCTGGGGCATAGTAAGAAGTATCTCCAACCCAAACTCCTGCTGCAGACGCTCTTTGACTATCTCTGCATGAAGAAGTCCTAAAAATCCTACACGAAATCCACTCCCAAGGTATGCTGAATATTCTTCAGAATAGGTAAGCGCCGTATCATTCAACATAAGTTTTCCAAGCGATTCCTTAAGAGGTCCGAAATCATCAGAACTCTTCGGATACATACCGAAGAACACCATTGGCTGTGGCGTCGTGTATCCCGGTAACGGCTGTATATCTGGCATCCCGGCACCTTCTTTCGCGATCGTAATCGTGTCTCCGACTCTTGCTTGCCTAATATCCTTGATACCTGTCAGGATATAACCGATCTCCCCACAGGAAAGCTCCTCAGATTGCTGTAGATATGGAGAAAAATAACCAACCTCAGTGACATCTGTTTTTACATCACTTGCAAACAAACGCACTTTGTCACCTTTTTTCACACTTCCGTCAACAACCCTCACATAGGCAACAACCCCCCTATACTCATCATAGACTGCGTCAAAGATCAATGTCCTGAGTGGAGCAGCCGGATTCCCTTTTGGGGACGGAATTTTCTCAATGACAGCCTTTAAGAGCTGGTCAACATTCTGTCCAGTCTTTGCGGAGATAAAGAACATTTCCTCAGGTGCAAAACCAAACGACTGCGTCAGCTCCTTCATAACGATCTCGGTCTGTGCATTCGGTAGATCAATTTTGTTTAGCACGGGTATCATGACGAGTCCGAGCTTCTTGGCGACCTGAAAATGTGCAACTGTCTGCGCCTGAATCCCCTGCGTCGCATCAACTAAGAGTATTGCACCTTCACAGGCTGCGAGCGTACGGGACACTTCGTACGAAAAATCGACGTGTCCAGGCGTATCGATAAGATTAAAAAGATATTCTTTCTCCTGCAATGCAAATCGCATTCTGACCGGAGCTAATTTAATCGTGATCCCCCGCTCACGCGAGATAGGATTTTGATCGAGAAACTGCTCCTGCATCTTATCCTTGGAAATCGTATGAGTCAGCTCCAAAAGCCTGTCAGAAAGCGTTGATTTTCCATGATCTACATGTGCGATAATCGCAAAATTACGAATCTGATCCTGTTGTAACATTGCTGTATTGTACCAATTTATGCCACCAGAACAAAATACGTATACTCTTCTTGCGAACTGGGAAATTCTTGTTACAATAGTCTGCATGAAACGAATGCAGATAACAGTACTCATCGTTATCCTCTGTGTCTTCGGATTCCTCGTCTGGATCACACAAAAAGACTCATTCACAAAAGCCACAATCCCCGACGGATTACCAAGCGCCGCAACAGGACTCTCAGCTCTCTCGCAAAATGGTGTGACGCCTCTGCTGCAAAATCCGGGGAGCAGTCAAGAGCAAGCTAAACAGCAAACAGACCAAACCCAACAACAGCAAGCACAGCAGCAACAAACTGCGCAGTCAGCCGTACAGGGTCCTATCAAAGAGGACGTAAGAGCAACTATCAGCGCGCAAATCAGAACCTCAAAGGGGACGATTAAGGTGACACTCTATAATCAGGATGCAAAACTTGCGGTAAAGAATTTCTCTGAGAAAGCAAAGGCGGGGTTTTATAAAAATCTCATCTTCCACCGTGTGGAGGACTGGGTCATACAGGGAGGCGATCCGAAAGGAAACGGCACGGGAGGAGGGATGACGCAAACAGAATTAAACGGAAAACCTTTCGTAACCGGATCTCTCGGTTGGGCAGCATCGTCAGATATGCAGATAGGACAGGGAGCCCGCATCTCAAATGATTCACAATTTTTCATCGTCAAATCCGATGCCTCATGGCTCAATGAAACTTATACCAACTTCGGCATAGTGGAGCAAGGCATGGATGTCGTCAACAGTGTGAAAATCGGGGATAAGATACTGGATATTACTGTAGAGTAATTAATTTATTCAGGGCTTCTATCTGCTATACGGAACTGAACAAATTGAAATTTAAAACCTGTAGCAACCCAGTTCTTTTCAGGATTACATTCTTCGATTCTCGTACCTAACAAAGATTTACTACGAAGCTTACCAGCGGAAGTTGGCGAATGCCTTATTGGCATCTGCCTGGCGGTGCATGACGTCTTTCTTCTTTGCTGACCGCTGCCATAAATTCTGCAGCTAATTTCTCCTCGAAAGATTTAAATTCTTTATTTGAACGCTTTCGTGCAGCCTCAACAACCCATCTTATCGCTAACGCAGTCCGTCTCTCAGGACGCACCTCAATCGGCACCTGGTAATTTGCTCCGCCAACCCGTCTTGCTTTAATCTCCACTTTTGGTGCGACATTCTGAATTGCTTTTTCAAACACCTCAAGCGGATCACTGCCTTTCTCTTTCATGATGTCAAATGCTTTATAGAAATGCTTTTCTGCTGTTGATTTCTTTCCGTCAATCATCATGCGGTTGATGAATTTAGTAACAGTAAGACTGTTAAACAGCACATCCGGTTTTGTTATTCGTCGTGGTGATTTTTTATGTCTCATATCGTTAGACTGCCTTTGCTCCTGCTCTGACTAATTTCGCACCATACTTACTCTTTGAGGATTTTCTTCCTTCAACACCCAGAAGATCATATTTCCCGCGTACAATATGATATTTTACGCCTGGAAGATCCTTGACGCGGCCGCCTCTAACCAGGACGATGCCATGCTCTGAGAGGGAATGACCAATTCCCTGAATGTATGCGGTAACCTCAACCTTATTTGAGAGCTTCACGCGCGCGACTTTTCGAAGCGCTGAGTTTGGTTTCTTCGGTGTCATGGTCTTTACAAGAGTGACAACCCCTCTTTTTTGCGGAGAATTCAACGTCTTGTACTCTCTGTCTTTTGCATTATAAAACCGTCTCAATCCGGTCACTTTGACCTTTTTGAACTTCTTCTTTCTTCCTTGTTTTGCGAGTTGTGATAGTGTTGGCATAGGAAACTTATTTCTAGCAGGCATTATACCACAAAAGCTGCGTTATGCAGCTTGTGGGACGACATCCTGCTCAGGAGAACCGACTGGCTCCTCAACAATGTCTTCTGAGATCTCTTTTGCTTCAACCGGGATAAGACGCCCGATAATAACATTTTCCTTCAATCCATGCAGTCTATCTTCACGAGCTTCAAGTGATGCTTCCGTGAGCACCTTTGTTGTCTCCTGGAAGGAAGCTGCTGAGAGCCATGAATCTGAGAACAACGCACCCTTTGTAATACCGAGTATAACCTGTCGACCAGTTGCCGGCTCTCCACCTTCTGAAAGTACCTCTGCATTCATCTCCTCAAACTTTGCTCTTGTGATAAAGTCTCCAGGAATAAGTGGTGTGTCTCCGACAGTCTCAACGATCACCTTATCGGACATCTTACGAAGAATGACTTCAAAATGCTTATCGTTAATTGCAATTCCCTGTGCTTCGTATACTCTCTGTGTCTCTGTGATCACGTATCGCTGTGCATTGCTGAGACCACCAATCTTTAACACTTCTTTCGGATCAAGATATCCCTGTGCAAACGGAGTTCCTGCAACGATCTCCTCATCCTGTTTGACGTTCAACGTCATCGCAAGTGGGATGAAGTACTCTTGTACCTCCATAGGCTTGATCTTTGTATTTTTCACCTGTACACGATAACCTTCATCGGTATTCTCAATATGCACCTTACCTGTCAACTCAGAAATAGGTGAAAGATTCTTCGGTGTACGCATTTCGAAAAGCTCCTCAACACGTGGCAATCCCTGCGTCACGTCGGCCATCACAACTCCTCCGAAGTGGCGTACACGCATTGTCAACTGTGTTCCTGGTTCTCCGATTGACTGTGCTGCAACGACTCCGACAGGAACACCGAGTGCGACCTTGGTCTTGGTTGAGAAATCCCATCCATAACAGTTGACACAAAGACCGTATGCGAGCTTACAGAGCATCGCTGAACGGACAACTGCTTCAGTGACATCACCAGCGACAATTTCTTTTGCAAGCTCTTCTGTCACTTCATCACCTGCTTTTGCGATGACTTTCCTGGTCGATTTTGAGACTGCATTCTGCGCAAGCACGCGGCCGATCAAACGATCACCAAACGGCGCTGTTCTGTCTTTTTCGCCATCAACGATTGTAATACCCTCTGTCGTACCGCAATCTTCAGCACTGATGATGACATCATGTGAGACGTCAACAAGTCGTCGTGTAAGATACCCTGCATTTGCGGTTTTGAGGGCTGAGTCGGTCAATCCTTTTCGGGATCCTCTTGCCGATGCGACGTACTCAAAGATTGAAAGACCTTCTCTAAAGTTAGATTTAATCGGAAGTTCAACGATCTTACCAAGCGGATCAACGATAAGTCCTCTCATAGCTGAGAGCTGCTTAAGCTGCTCAACACCTGCACGGGATCCTCCTGAATCGATAGAAATCTTAATCGGATTCGCTTCATTGATACTCTTCCATGTCTTATTTGCGATTTCTTCAGTTGTTTTCAACCAGACATCATTTGCAAGACGCTTCTTCTCATCAAGCGTGATAAGACCTCTCTGATATTCATCGTTAATAATTGCAACCTTCTTCTCAGCTTCTCCGACCATGGCATGTTTCTCAGGGATAATTTCATTATCGAACACTGAAACACTGATTCCGGACACTGTTGCGCCGAAGAAACCGAGACTCTTGATTCTATCGATAAGCTCAGCAACCTCTTCTGATGAGTACAGCCGCATTGCACGGGTAATAAGCTTCTTAATGCCTGCTGCCGGAATAGACTCATTGATAAACGCAACACCCTTCGGAAGCTGTTCATTAAACATGATTCGTCCGATATTTGTCTCAACGCTTTCCATCTCAGGCTTCTCATCACTACCCTTATTGATATACACCATGATTGGCTCACGAAGCTTCACTTTCTGAAGATCGTACGCAAGTCTGGCACTCTTCAGATCTGAGAAGAACTTTGGCTCTTCAACACGGAGACTGTTATCAAGGGAGGTGATATAGAAAATACCAAGCGCCATTTCTTTGTTTGGCAGCGTGATCGGACTTCCGTCGGCCGGTTTCAAAAGATTGTGATTCGGCATCATGAGCTTGATTGCTTCTTCCTGTGCTTTTTTGGACAAAGGAATATGCACCGCCATTTGATCTCCGTCAAAGTCGGCGTTGTATCCTGCACATACACAAGGATGAAGCTGAATCGCTGCGCCTTCGATAAGCACTGGGAAGAATGCCTGAATACCGAGCTTATGGAGCGTCGGAGCACGGTTAAGAAGCACCGGATGATTCTTTGTGATTTCTTCAAGAATATCAAATACCTCCGGTGGGCGCTTCTCAATAAATCTCTTCGCTGATTTGATATTTGTTGCTAAACCACGGACAATAACTTCACGAAGCACAAATGGCTTAAACATCTCAAGCGCCATTTCCTTTGGCAATCCGCACTGAGTCAATTTGAGCTCAGGTCCAACAACGATAACTGATCGTCCTGAGTAATCAACACGCTTTCCAAGCAGATTCTGTCTAAAACGACCCTGTTTACCACGAAGCATATCAGAAAGTGAGCGGAGTGGTGATGACACAACCTGACTACCACGCTGTGAAGAATCAATCAGCGAATCAACAGATTCCTGAAGCATTCTTTTCTCATTTCTGAGAATGATCTCAGGTGCACCAAGTGCAATAAGATGCTTCAAGCGGTTATTTCTGTTGATCACTCTTCGGTATAAGTCGTTTAAGTCAGAGGTAGCAAATCTTCCCCCTGCGAGCTGTACCATCGGACGAAGATCTGGTGGGATAACAGGAAGTACCTCGAAAATAGTCGCATTCGGATTGATACCTGCTTTGCGCATATTCTCAACGAGTCGGAGTCTTTTTACCAGCCTCAGATACTTCTGTCCTGTCGCTTTCTCTCCGTCTTTTCTCAACTGAACGATAAGCTCAGAAAGATCAAGTCTATTGATAAGCTCAAGCATTGCCTCTGAACCTGTTTTTATAGTAAAGAAAACCGGTATTTCATACTCAAGAAGCTTGAAATACTCATCTTCTGAGAGCACACTTGACACACGAAGACTCTTTAGAAGCTTCATCAACATATCACCGATCTCATCAACCTTTGCTGATTCTGCCTCATAGGTCTCCTGAAGTCTGGTAATTTTCTGTCTTTTTACAAGATCAAGCTCCTGTGTCACGAGCTGCTTCTGTTCACCCTTGACGACTGATTTCGCATCGTCCTTCTTGTCCTTCATCTCGTCAAGCGTCTTTCGCTCTTCTTCCTTCATCTTTTCTTTGAGCGCTTTCTTGCGATCATCAAGATTTTTCGCGAGGACATCGACTGCTTCTTTTTTCTTCTGCTCATCAATATCCGTCACGAGATATGACGCATAGTAGATGACTGATTCTAAATGCTTCTGCTGAATATCCAAAAGAAGTGAGATTGCTGAGGAAGCTCCCTTGAAGTACCACACGTGTGAGACGGGACAAGCCAGTGTAATATGACCGATTCGCTCTCTTCGGACTCGTGATAATGTCACTTCAACGCCACACTTATCACAGGTAATACCGCGATAACGGATTCTCTTATATTTTCCACAATAACACTCCCAGTCCTTGGTCGGACCAAAGATACGCTCATCGAAAAGTCCGTCCTTTTCCGGCCGAAGCGTTCGATAGTTAATTGTCTCAGGCTTTGTGACCTCACCGTATGACCATCCGAGTACATCCTCTTTACTCGCAAGCATGATCTTGAGAGATTTAAAATCAAGAATTGTCGGATCTTTCAACTGTTTTTTACTTGTTGGGTTCATAGACTTGCCTCTTCTCCCTTCTCGACGACTACCTCATCAGCTTCGAGCACATGCTCAAGTTCTTTTACTTCTTCCTTCACTGCGTCCTCTTTTTTCTCGTCTTCCGCTTCCAGTTTTTCATTATATACTGTCGCGCCGACTGGAACCACGTTGAGACCTAATGACTGCAGTTCTTTGATAAGCACCTTAAACGACTCAGGAACTTTCGGTGTCGGGATATCGGTTCCTTTTACGATTGCTTCAAACGCCTTTGCACGTCCGACAACATCGTCAGATTTTGTCGTAAGCATTTCCTGAAGAATATGCCGTGCACGATGTGATTCAAGTGCCCACACTTCCATTTCTCCAAGACGCTGTCCTCCCATTTGTGCTTTTCCTCCGAGCGGCTGCTGGGTCACAAGTGAGTACGGACCGGTTGACCTCGCATGTGTCTTATCCTCGACCATGTGGATAAGCTTCATGATGTAACCGATACCGACGACAACTGGATTTTCATAGGCAATACCGGTTCTTCCGTCATATAATTTTTGCTTTCCGTTTACAGGCAGACCTGCTTTTTCAAGCAACTCACTGATCCGGTCTTCTGAGATATTTTCAAATACAGGTGCTGCAACTTTCATATTGAGTTTCTGTGCTGCAAGCCCGAGATGTGCCTCAAGAAGCTGTCCGAGATTCATACGAGCAAGTACAGAGATAGGAGAGATGACGATATCAACAGGTGTTCCGTCTTCAAGATACGGCATATCAGCAACCGGAAGAATCTTTGAGATAATTCCTTTGTTTCCGTGTCGGCCTGCTAACTTATCTCCGACCACAACATGTCTGAACTGCGCAACTTCAACAAGAATCTTTCGAAGTGTTCCAGGCTCAAGCTCATCGCCTTTTTTGCGATCAAGAATCTGGACGCTAATCACTGTACCGCGCTCACCATGAGGCATACGAAGTGATGTATCACGGACTTCCCGTGCCTGCTCACCAAAGATTGCTCTCAGAAGTCGTTCCTCTGCAGTAAGCTCAGTTTCACCTTTTGGTGCAATCTTTCCAACAAGAATATCACCCGGATTTACTTCACTTCCGACTGCGATAATACCGTCTTCATTAAGGTAAAGAAGATCTTCTTCTGCAACATTTGGGATATCCCGGGTTGTTTCTTCAGGACCAAGCTTTGTCTCAACAACTGCAGCTTCATATTTCTCAATATGAATACTTGAGAGCACATCCTCTTTGACCATGCGGTCTGAGATCACGATAGCGTCTTCATAGCCAAGTCCGTCAAGTGATGCATATGCGATCAAAAGATTCTGTCCGAGTGCGAGTTCACCCTTGTCACTTGCTGGTCCATCAACAAGCAGATCACCTTTTTTGACTATCTGTCCTGCTGTCACCATTGCTCGCTGCGTATATGCTGTAGCCTGTGAAGTTCTGCGGAAGGATTCAATATTAAACATCGCCTTTTCACCTTTTTGACCTTCAAGGACGACCTGTGTTGCATCAACAACCGTCACTTTTCCGTCAAACGGAGCCCTGACAACACGACCCATGACCTCAGAAATTGTCTCTTCCATACCCGTACCGACAACCGGACTATCAGGCTTTACCAAAGGTACTGCCTGGCACTGCATGTGAGTTCCCATGAGCGCACGGTTCGCTTCATCATGAGCGACGAATGGGATAAGTGATGCTGACGCGCCGACAACTTGTCGTGGAACAACATCGATATAGTCAATCTTCTCACGCTCTATCTCAATAAATTCACCTTTATATCGTGCAGGTACTCGCTCATCAGCAATCTCTCCCTTGTCATTAATCTTGATACTTGCGTGCGTGATATATTTTTCTGCCTCGTTATCTGCTGCAATATATTCAATCTCGTCTGTCAGCCGGGCAACTGTCTGTCCACCCTTCTTCTCATGCACAACTTTTCGATATGGTGCTTCTAAAAATCCGAATGTATTCACTCTCGAATAAAGCGCCGTGTACGTGACAAGTCCGATATTCGGACCTTCAGGACTTCTGATCGGACACACCCTACTGTACTGTGAACTATTGATGTCACGGATCGAGAAGGCTGCACGCTCACGGGAGATACCGCCGGTTCCCATAACAGTTAAACGGTTTAGGTTATCGATTTCTGAGAGCGGATTTGTCTGGTCGAGAATTGTTGAGAGCTGTGAGGTTCTGAAGAATTCGTTGATAGATGCCATTATCGGTCGTGCATTAATAAGATTTGAGACCGCAGGCGGTTGATCAGGTTGCATAAGACTCATACGCTCTTTCACTGATCGCTCAAGACGAAGCACCCCGACTCGCATCGCATTGGTTGCAACGAGCTCTCCGACACTTCGAATACGACGATTTGCGAGACTATCGATATCATCAACTGTTCCAACTCCTTTTGAGAGCTGAATCAGATATGCGATTGAGCCGATAATATCCTCAATAGTCAGCACACGCTCTTCAGATGAGGTGAATCCTGGTGTTGTCTCAAGCTTCCTGTTGATCTTATACCGTCCGACTGCTCCGATATCATATCGTCTGTTGTTGAAGAACAGATTCATGAAATTCTCGCGTACCTTATCAAGAACGACCGGCTCTCCGGGGTGCATTTTTTTAAAGATCTCGATGATAGCCTCTGATTCGCTGTTGGTTTCGTCTTTCACCAAAGAATTCTCCACATAAGAATCACTTCCTGTTCCGTCAACATCCTTAAACTTCTCCCGAATTGCATTACTGTCTGAGATTCCAATTGCCCGAAGGAATGTCGTGAAAAGGAATTTACGACGTCTATCGATCTTTACAGTAATGGTCCCATATCGTGTTGTTGAGAACTCAAGCCATGAACCATGCACAGGTCGAAGCTCAGCGGTATACA
>JBDKFM010000024.1:0-18582 GCA_039798685.1 Candidatus Parcubacteria bacterium
GTTTATTGGCCTGAGTATAGGTGAGGGTGAGCATGTTCTCTCGGTCTGCGTCACCAAGTGTTGTATCTTTCAGCATCATTTTTGCCGAATCTTTGATTGCGACAATGGGGCTTCGTAGCTCGTGGACGATCATGTTTGAGAAATCATCTTTCATTTTCTCCATAGATTTTTCCTCACTGATATCCTGCAGCAATATACTCACACCGACAGTGTGGGTGGTGCCGTTTTTTTCGATGACCGGATTGATCATGATCTGAAATGTCTTTCCGTTTAATAGTACATCGTGGAGCGTGACGACGCTTGATTGACTAAAGGCGCGTTTAATGGTGTCGTTTATTGCGAGTTTTGGCGGAAAGACGAGTGTGATGTCGTTGAATGAAGGTTGTTCTTTGGTGAGTGCGAGAAACTGCCTGGCAGCGTCGTTCACGACCCAAGGCGAAAAGTTACTGTCAAGCACAATGATTCCGTCTCCCATACTACCGATGACACTCATCAGCCTGCTTTTTTCCAAACTTGTTGTATGAATGAGGCTGTCTTCGCGTTCAAGAAATCTTCGTGTTTCGCGGTCATTGCGGAAGAAGAAGTAGAGAGCCACGAGGGCAAAGAGTCCGGATGAGGCAAAGAGCAGCAGTGAGGTGGTCATACATATCCTCTAGAGCGGTTGCTCAGATCCCGGTACTGGTTTTGCGGCCTTCGTCAATTCTTTGATTTTCGTATCAAGATCATCAGGCTCAATTTGGTACTTCAGTATATAGTCGACCGCTCCTGTGTTAATCGCTTCCTGGATGAGTTCATTCTGACCGAAATTTGAGAGCATCGCGACCGGGATTTCTTTTGTTTCAAGATCTTCTTTGAGTGTTTTGAGGACCTCGTTTCCCTGAATATCTGGGAGCACCTGGTCAAGAAATACAAGGTCAGGTTTTTCGGTTTTTGCTTTATCCAATCCGGCCTGTCCGTTTGCTGCAGTCACGACATCGTATCCGTGACGTCTCAGGGCTGTTGAAAATACTGTAAGCAATGCATCATCGTCATCGACGAGGAGAATTTTCATAGGTGTTTTACTCTAGCTTAAACGTAGCAGGAAGTATCGGGAATTGCAAGAGGTTTTTCGCTTCTAGCAAATGTTTCATGGCAAATTGTATAATATCGGAGGCTATGAATATAAAAACACGGTTACAAACAGCGATCGCGTTGAGTGTGAAGGAATACCTCTCCGGAGAGACACTCATTGTTTCGGTCGAGGTTCCGACACAAACGGACCATGGTGACTATACGACGAATATAGCGATGATTTTGGGGAAGAAGCTCGGAAGAAATCCAATGGAAGTCGCTGAGGAGATTGCGGGGGAGTTAAGGGGCAAGGGTGAAGAGTTGCAAGGTATTGAGAGAGTTGAGGTTGTGAAACCAGGGTTTATTAATTTTTGGTTGAGTAACAACGTGCTTCTTCAGAACGTCATCATGAATGGAAAGAATATCTCAAGGGATCCAGTCTTGCCACAGAATGGTGTTCTTCAAGACAAGCGTATCATGGTCGAGTTTGCGCATCCGAACACGCATAAGGAGATGCATATCGGACACATGAGGACACTTATCACAGGAGAGTCAATTTCCCGACTTCTTGAGGTATCAGGCGCGACAGTTTTTAGAGCGAATTATCAGGGAGACATCGGACCCCATGTTGCCAGGGCACTATTTGGTATCACGAAGCTCATGCAGGAGCGTGGGCTTACGCTTGAGACTGTAAAGGAGTGGGGTCATAGTGAAAAGGCGCATTTTCTTGGTGAAGGGTATGTGCTTGGGAGCAAGGAGTATGAAGCACATAAGGATGAAATAGATACTCTTAATACTACGCTTTATGCACATGATCCTGAGATAATGCCTCTTTATGAACTGACGCGCATGTGGAGTTTGGATTATTACGAGGAGTTTTATAGGCGCTTTGGGACTACATTTGACCAGTTGTTTTTTGAGAGTGAAGTTGCCGACTCCGGTAAGAAAATCGTTGAGGAACATGTCGGTAGGGTATTCGTCAAAGAGAATGGGGCGATAATCTTTCCGGGTGAGAAGTACGGATTACATACGAGGGTATTTATCACACAGGCTGGTAATCCGACGTATGAAGGAAAAGAGATGGGGAATGCATACGCTGAGTACAAAGCGTTCCCATTTGATCTGAAGATGCATATTGTTGCGTCAGAGCAGGCAGGCTACTTCCAGGTAGTGTTTAAGGCGCTTGATCTTATCGACTCTGAGAAGTTTGAGGGGAAGCAATATCATTTGTCTATGGGTATGGTGACATTGACCGATCGAAAAATGAGCTCAAGAACAGGTGATATTTTGACAGTTGACTGGCTTATCGATCAGGTACGGGCAAAAGTCATGCTTCTGGCAAAGGAAGGAAAGATTGCGTCAGAAAAGGTTGATGAGACAATTGAAATTATCACCATTGGCGCTATTAAGTACAGTGTGCTAAAAGGTGGCACGGGACAGAATGTGGCATTTGATATTGAGAAGTCAGTTTCACTTGACGGAAACAGCGGTCCGTACCTTCAGTATACGTATGCACGGACTCAGAGTGTATTGCGCAAATCGCGTGTAGCAAATCGCGTTTCGAAAGGAGACGAGAAGCAATTAGCAATAAACCATACGCTTGAAGCTGAGGAGACGCAGCTTCTTAGGAGGCTATTTCAGTGTAGCGAAGTCATACAGAGTGCAGCGGAAAAATACGCACCGAATATTTTGTGTAACTATCTTTATGTCCTTGCTTCCGAGTTCAATCTTTTCTACCAGAAGCATAAAGTGGTGGGGAGTGAGCAAGAAGCATTTCGGGTTGCTCTCACTCAGGTGGTCGGAGCTACACTACAGCAAGGTCTCACGCTTCTCGGGATAAAGTCGCCTGAAAAGATGTAAAGTCCTCGTTTTGATACAGTAATTTATCTTTTATAGCAGATTAATGCATTTTTCCTCTTGGCAACATTTCCGTGAAGTGTTACAATATGAGTCTTATGGATTATCAGAGAACAGTGCTTCCAAACGGCCTCAGAGTAATAATTGTCCCCATGCCATCGTTTGAATCAGCCACGGTTTTGACTATGGTAGGGGCAGGGAGCCGCTATGAAACCCGTGATATCTCAGGCATCTCACATTTTTTCGAACACATGGCATTCAAGGGGACAAAACGTCGTCCGACAGCCATGGATATCGCTGGACTTATTGACGGAATCGGCGGAGAGTTTAATGCGTTTACCGGGAAGGAATACACGGGTTATTATATAAAAGCCTCGAAAACTCACGTACCTCTCATGCTTGATGTGCTCTCAGATATGCTTCAGCATAGTAAGCTTGATCCTGTTGAGCTTGATAAAGAGCGTGGAGTGATTCTTGAGGAGATGAATCTGTACGAAGATACACCGATGCGGAATATAGGAGATGTGTACGAAGGACTCCTGTATGGAGATACCCCGATGGGATGGGACACGATCGGTTTTAAAGACGTCATTACGAGCGTAAAGCGTGAGGATTTTATGACATACATGGGGAGTTTGTATAGTCCTGACAACATGACAGTTGTTATTGCAGGTGGTGTCGACCCCAAAGGATCGCTTAAGGAAGTAGAAGAGTATTTCGGTGGGATGAAGCAGTTTAAGACGAAGCGCCCGGAACCTATCTCTGAGAAACAGACTGTGCCTGCACTGAAGCTGAAGGAGAAAAAAACAGAACAGGCGCATCTTGCACTCGGCGTGAGGAGTACTCATCTGAACTCAGTTGATAAACAGCCACTTAGTATACTTGCTGCAATTATGGGAGGCGGGATGAGTAGCAGGCTTTTTGATGAGATTCGTGAAAAACGGGGATTGGCGTACTATGTACGGGCAACATCAGACCATTACTCAGACTGTGGAAGTTTTGTGACTGCTGCTGGGATTGATCCGAAGAGAATCCTTGATGCAGTTGAGGTAATGATTGAGGAGTACAGGAAGATCGGAGAGGGCAAAGCGAAGTTCACAGCTGAGGAAATCAGGAAAGCCAAAGAGTTTTCAAAAGGACATATGGTTTTGGAACTTGAGGATAGTCGTAATGTTGCAGGGTACTACGCGCATCAGGAGTTATTGGAAAATGAGATCAAAAATCCTGACGAAGTTATTGCGGAGCTTGATGCAGTCACAAAAGAGGAAATCGATTCAGTCGGTAAGAAATACTTCCTGACAGCAGGATTGAATTTAGCGGTTATCGGAAATTTCCAAGACGGAGAATCGCTTGAGAAATTATTAAAGCTAGAATAGTTTATTTCTCGCATATGGGGAGTGGCAAGAAGTTCATCCATTTTATGACTTCTCAAACCATCTTCCATTTGCTATTATCTATTAACCAGAATTTATTATGGAAAGAACAGTAGTATTAGTAAAACCGGATGGCGTACAACGAGGAATTATCGGTGAGATAATTTCCCGCTTTGAACGTAAAGGTCTGCGACTTGCAGGCTTGAAGATGATCTCTCTTGAGGATGCGCTTCTTGATGAGTGGTATGTCCATCATAAGGAAAAACCATTTTTCGGAGATCTGAAATCATATATGAAGTCATATCCTGTCATTGCAATGCTCTGGGAGGGTCTTGATGCTGCCGTGACTGTCCGCAAGATGATTGGTATCACAAAAGCCCGTGATGCAGAGCCGGGAACAATCAGAGGAGACTTTGCGATGTCTCAGCAATATAATTTGATTCATGCATCAGAGAGTCCTGAGGCTGCAGAAAAAGAAGAAAAACTGATGTTTGAGGCCTCAGAGGTCTATGATTGGGAGAAGAAGGAATACGAACATATCTACGTTGACTCCGAGAGAAAGAAATAAGTAGCCTCTGACCTTCTCCGTTGTTGGATACATTCTTCAAAATAAGCCCATTTGCAGAAAAAAGCATTATATCCTATAATAGTTTTATGGTGAAAGGTGTTGAGCAGTATAATGCGGCTGCGTGGAGAGAGTGGCAACGTGATCACCTGTGGGGACATACGATTAAAGAATCGGTGATGGAGCTGGAGGAGCCTCTTCGGGATTTATTAGTTCAGTTAAAGCCACATTTTGATCAGGAGGTCTACGGACTACTGGTAGGTGAAGATACAAGCGGGAGGATCCCGTTTCTTCTCCTTTCCCGAGTCGTGAATACGGTCAATCACAGACAAGGTAGAGCTCCGGTGCCCGGATTTCTCATACAAGAATCACATGATAAGGAGGGTATAGATCCGGAAAAACTCAACTCTCTTCGTGGAAAAATGAATAGATACGAAAATGTCTTGAAGAGAGTGTCGGATGAGAAGCGTGCCCTCGTTGTTACAGATCATATAAGGACTGGCTTGTCTCTTGATCGTCTGGGGAAGGTCTTACGGGAACGTGAGATATCCTATGATGTTGCGACGATTACGTCTTTATTACCCAGAGATTATTATAGTTCTCCAATTTTAGATAAGAGAATTCCTGATGAGGTTGGTGTATTTGGTGTGAAGCTTGGGTTGGGCGATGATGAAGGATTGCCACTTATTTCAAGTAAAGAGGCGCTCACTGGAATAAAAAGGGGAAATTTTCCTCAGAGACAGTTTTATACTGAAGCAGAATATCCCGGAATCAGGCGATCAGTGCATGAGACCCTCAGATATACGTCTCAAGTTGGCGAACGGCTTGTGTCTTTTTATGAGGCATTATAAATGTCGGGGTGAGAGGAATTGAACCTCCTGCCTCTCGGTCCCGAACCGAGCGTTCTGCCGATGAACTACACCCCGGAATCAGCTAATAATTTATGGCAAGTTGCCAATGGCTTGGTACCCCCGAAGGGAATTGAACCTCTATCTTACCCTTAGGACGGGTCTGCTCTATCCGTTGAGCTACGGGGGCATTTTTGATAGTTTTTTGTCTATTGCTGTATAATAGATATCACTTTGACCTACTATTTAAGCAACTGTACTTCCCGAAGTATTTTAACACAGGATGCATGATTTTGCTTTCTTTGCTAGGCTATAGAGATGACACATCAGGAAACTATCAAATTTTTGGTTCTCCGTTCAATCGGAAATTTCCTTGTATTATTTGCGCTTTTTGGTGTCTTTGCGACATTCGGTCCTGCGATGTCTGCTGAGGCAACGTACAGAATCGCCCAAGTCAGAGGGGTACGATATGCGGTGGCTGATACGCCCACAAAAGTCCAGCCAGATGTAGACACGCAGCTACCGACAGGGGTTCCTGGGATATCAGTCACACCTGTTCCTGTCCAACCAGTTGAGGAGGGTCCGTCATTTGCATCAGTGATCGCAGGACCAAAAGATCAAACGCTAGTTCCGCCTGATGCAGAGTTTAGCCTTGTGATCCCAAAAATAGGTGCCAGTGCAAAGGTATTTCCGAATGTTGACCCAACAGATGAGGCTGCATTTCTGCCACTTTTAACCAAAGGTATAGCGCACGCAAAGGGAACGGTGTTTCCGGGAGTTCCGGGCAACACGTATCTTTTTGCTCATTCGACAGACAATTGGTGGAATGTCGGACGGTATAACGCTGTGTTTTATCTTCTGAAAGATCTTAGTCCGGGAGATGAGATAATCGTATTTTTTGAGGGGAGAAGGTATAACTATGTGGTTACCGAGAAACGTACTGTGCCTCCTACAGATGTGACAGCGCTTGTTGACAGTCATGGGGGGCCGGAGCAACTCGTCTTGCAGACATGTTGGCCTCCGGGAACGACGTGGGAGAGGCTTTTAGTTATCGCGAGGCTGAAGTCACAACTGTAATAAGGTACTCGTTAGGTATTAGTGTGTAGGTGGTAGGTTGTTGAGTGACCAAAGGAGATATAACCTAATCTAAAGCGCTAATTCGCTCATAGTAAATCATTTTTCTACTATTTGAGGCTGACTGTGTAGAGGTTTGGTTCGGTGAGAGCGTTATTGAGATTTGTCAGGACAACGAGCTTGGAACCATCCGGCCACGGAAATACATAGTGGTCAAGAAACGGTCCGGCATACACCGTCGTTTTATTACTTCCATCATACTCCATAATGATGATTTTCTTCTCATCAACAAAGATCAGGTGCTCTGAGTCAGGAAACCATGTGAGGGGAAGATTGCATGTTGATTCTTCCTCCTCGCAGGCATGCGGGAGCGAGTCGAACAGATGAATATTGACGTCTTCTTTTACGTTGTATACGTAGATCTGGCCTTTTTTGAGAGTA
Source organism: Candidatus Parcubacteria bacterium (assembly GCA_039798685.1). Taxonomy (GTDB): domain Bacteria; phylum Patescibacteriota; class Microgenomatia; order Levybacterales; family UBA12049; genus JACPGQ01. Next base: position 7,209 of record JBDKFM010000024.1, read on the forward strand.
CGGCTCTCTGTGAGGGCATTTGTAATTCCGAGAAGGCGGGGTTTTATGATGATCGGGAGCGTCGTGTCCGTTTTTGCCTGATAGAGGATTTTTGTGTCATCAGGTGACCATGAGATCACAGAGAAGTTTTTTTCGATGAGACTTCTCACGGGTTTCTTCAGGCTGTTGATGCGTGCTTTTTCTTTCGTTTGGCTCAGTTTTGTCCATGCGGCATCAGTCACATCAAGCACGGCAGTAATATCCTGTGGGCTGTTATTGAATCCTGTTGCTTCAAGGAGGAAGTAGGATGCGTTTCGTGAAGGACTGGCTGCGATAGTTGCCATGATTTCCTGTGAATCAGGGGACCATGAAAGAGTGGATTTTGAGAAGGTATCAAATGTATCATCAACTATCTGTTTTGCCGTACCCTGAAGCGTCAGCACTGGATTTGTCGTCATGTCGTAAATATAGATTCCATTTTTTCTAAATGATTGATCATCGACGATAAACGCGATCTTTGTGCCTTGCGGATCAAGTACGGGACGTTGTACACCTGTATTGCTCACTCCTTCAAGTTTGAGGGCGATCGGGAAGAGTCTTGCGTCCGCGACGGTCACAACTTTTTCCTGGATACTCAGCTTTTTTTCCCAGGGGAAATAGCCGTCCTTTACTATTTTTACCGTATACTCGCCTGGTGTGAGATTGAGCGTGGTGTCTGTTGCTGTTGTGAGGTGGCCGTCAATAAATACCTGTGCACCCCGTGGCTCGCTGTTTGTGACAAGAATTCCTGTTTTGGAAACTGTTGGTTTTCCCTGTTGGATGCCGAAGCGGTAGCCTGTTCCATAGAGGATAACACCAATTGTGCCGATCACGAGGATGACAAGTATGATTAGTGAGATTGCGATCTGTTTCGTCCCGCGGTGGTGGTGTTCCTGATGTGTAGTCATGTCGTATTCTTTTTCTTCAGGCATATCGTCTTTATTATAGTCTCTCACATTACCCCTTGCAACAAAAAGTATGCGTTCTTATAATCGTTGTAGGATCAACTCTTACTCAAATGTTATAGAAGTATGGTATTTTGATAGAGTTAATTAGCTGCATTGCTTCATTCTTCCGCTCCTGCCTTTTCACTGAGGTAGCGCAAAGTGATGGAACACGTGGCTGAAGGGAATCTCAGTATGTTTTCATTTACACCTAAAAGAATCGGTATCGATCTTGGGACTGCGAATACGCTTGTGTATCTTGTTGGAGAGGGTATTGTGCTCAATGAGCCGACGGTCGTCGCTGTGACTGCTGAGGAGAATAGGGTTGTTGCTGTCGGAAAAGAAGCAAAGGAGATGCTTGGGAGAACTCCTGGAAATGTCATGGCGCTTCGTCCGCTTCGCGATGGTGTGATCGCTGATTACACAATCACTGAAGCGATGCTGTCATATTTTATCGATAAAGCGTGTGGGCATTCCCGTTTTTTTAAACCAGAGGTAATGGTGTGTATTCCATCAGGCGTCACGCAGGTTGAGAGGCGAGCGGTACTAGATGCGACGATGTCAGCGGGTGCGAGAGTAGCGTATCTGATTGATGAACCACTCGCAGCTGCGATCGGAGCGAAGATCCCGATTGCTCAGCCTGCAGGACATATGATCGTCAATATCGGTGGCGGCTCGACTGAGTCGGCGGTAATCTCGCTCGGAGGTGTGGTCGTGCACAGTTCAGTGCGGGTTGCGGGAAATAAGATCGATGAGGCAATTGCTGCGTATACAAAAAAGAAGTTCAATTTGCTGATCGGTGAAACAACGGCTGAATTGATCAAGATTGAGATAGGAAATGCAGTGCCTGAGAAGCATGACGGGGAGAAAAAAATGGAGATTAGAGGAAGAGATAATATTACCGGACTCCCGAGAACGATTGAGCTTACGGAAATCCAGATAAATGAAGCGATACGGCCGGTGCTTATTGATATCATCCAGGGACCAAAAACTGTTTTGGAGCAATGTCCACCTGAACTTGCGAGCGATATTATTGATAAGGGGATTGTAATGTCGGGAGGGACGTCATTACTACGCAATTTTGATAAGCTCATGACGCAGATTACGGGAGTTCCATGTCACGTTGCTGAAGACGCATTGCTCTGTGTTGTCCGGGGGACAGGTGTGGCTATGGAGAACATAGAGTTGTATAAACGAAGTATCACTAGGAAATAACTTATAAGAATGTATTTTCTATTTTAGTCATGAAAAATTTCCTGCATTCTTTTCCTCTTTTCACAGCTGAGTCTATTTATAGTTTATCAATTTCTCAATTATCGAAATCTTACATATATAGCCGTATATTCATTAAAAATGAGCATAAATATTGATAAGAAAAAGTACTCAGAAGAATTGAATCGCTATAAGAGATGAAATTCTCTAAAATGAGTCTATAGTAGTATGGAGCAATTACCTAAAAAAAATATTCTCGGTATAGCAGTGACGGATGCGAAAAGCGATGATATCCTACAGTATATTACTAGAAGTCTTGAAGATACAGTTGAATCTTATTATATTGTGACCCCAAATCCCGAGATGATTGTGTTTGCCGGGAAGAGCCCTTCATTTAAAAAGATTCTCAATCAGGCACAGATTGCTCTCCCTGATGGAATTGGAGTGACAATTGCTGCCCGAATTCTTGGTAAAGGTGTAAGGGAGAGGGTATCGGGGACTGATTTGATGGAAAGCCTTTGTGCGAAAGTTGCTAAAAAGCCTATAACGGTGGGCTTTCTCGGAGGAAAAGATCGCGTAGCAGAAAAGACAGTTGAGTGCTTGTTGCGTAAGTATCCGGGATTGAATGTCGTGTTCATTGCTGAAGAATGGGGAGATGAGGGGTTCCGGAACATGCAAGCAATTTCAAATGTAAAATCCCAAATTCCAAATTCAGTCGATATTCTCTTCGTAGCGTTTGGGTTTCCGAAGCAGGAGGAATGGATGGCGAATCATCTGGGGAAAATCCCGGTTCGTATCATGATGGGAGTGGGTGGTGCATTTGATTATCTGAGTGGTAAGGTGCCGCGTGCTCCATTTTTTCTTCGAGCAATTGGCCTTGAGTGGTTATTTCGTCTGTTCGTTCAGCCATGGAGATGGAGAAGGCAGTTATCGTTAATTTCTTTTTTTATGATTGCCGGTAAGGAATTTCTTATTCGATCTAAAGAGGTCTAGTTAGACCTAGTATGTTATAATCCACACAACGTGATGTGTGCGTAAAACACCGAAGCGATTTTGTCGGACTATGAGAATTCTTTATCTACAGACATTTCCATTTTGGGGATCAGGAAGCGGAACGTATGCTCGTGCTCTCGCGTCGGAAGTCGGGAAGCGGCATAAGGTTGCAATTGTTGCTCCAGATGATAGGTCGATTGAGCGGGCAAAGGTGTATCCATTGAAGCTGCCGTTTCGTGTTGCGTTTACTGGTCATCCTGAGTGGCCGAAGTGTAAGCTTTACACCGAGCTGACAAATCAGGAGCTCTCCGCGGTAAAAGATACTATTTCCCGTTCGATAATTAAAGCGGTTGAAGATTTTAAGCCGGATATCCTCCACGTTCATCATGCATTTCCTCTGAGCTGGGTTGGGGCGTTCATCAAGGATACATATGGCATTAATTCGATTGTGACGATTCACGGATCTGAGCTACCAACACTCGAAAAAGATAAGCGATATATTCAGCCGACTTATGACGGTATGCTTCGGGCGAAGCGTATTGTTCCAAACAGTGGTTGGACGAAGGAGTGGTTTCTGAAGATATTTAAAGGTGTATTTCATGAAAAATGCCGCGTGATCCCTGGAGGAGTCGATATCCATAAGTTTGTGTATAGTGAGTCAGGCTCAAAGCAGATTGACCGTGAGCTTGGCTTGCATGGAAGGCCGATGGTGCTGTTTTCAGGAAAGCTGACAAAGTATAAGGGCGTTGAGTACTTAATTAATGCCGCGAAAAAAATTCATGGAGACGTTGTGATTCTTGGAGACGGACCTGAGAGGAAAAAGCTTGAAGAACGGGCAAAGCTTCTTAAGCTGACGAATGTTCATTTTATTGGTCATGTGGGAGCAGGAGTAAAAAAGTTGATTCCGTATTACAGCCGGGCAAATGTGCTCGTGACCCCTTCAATCTGGGATGAGCCACTTGGTCTTGTGATACTTGAGGCGATGGCGTGTCAGACGCCTGTTGTAGTGACAAGAAAAGGAGGAATCCCGTTGGCAGTAAAAGAAGGGTATAACGGATATTTTGTCAGACCACGAAATAGCAGTGAGATTGTATTGAAGGTAAATGCGCTTTTGGATAATGAAAAATTGTGTCAAAAAATGGGATTGAATGCACGAAAGAGTATAGAGCAGAAATTTTCCTGGGAGATGATTGCGGCGAAGTTTGAGCGAATGTATGATAAGTTTGCAATAAGAAAATCAGCACGCTCACTTTTTCCACGTTAATGCGTCTCGTCAAGTCTTCATCCAATGTTAGGTATATAATAAAAATTGAATTGCCTTGAGTGTGCTTTCAACCATGAACAATCAGATGAATGTTCTCATGACCGGGTATGAGATTGCCCCATTCTATAAGCGGGGAGGGCTTGGTGATGTGCTCGGTTCGCTTCCCATTGCGCTTCAGGAGCTAGGTATCGATGTCAGGCTCGTTATGCCTGATTACCGCAGCATAAAGAAAGAGTATCCGCAGAAAAAAATAGCCTCGTTTGTGATCGTGTTTGATAAGAGAGAAGAGGAAGTTGTGATTTATCAAGGGACACTACCCAAAACTACAGTCACTGTTTATTTTCTCTCAAATAGAAAATTAATCAGTGTCATAAATTTGAAGAAAAAAAGAATTGAAGAATTCATTTTTTTTGATCTTGCAGTGACGGGATTTATTAATTGGCTTGAGGCTCAGGGTGAGTATATTCCCGATCTTGTGCACTGTAATGACTGGCATACCGCACTTGTTCCCTTGTTGTTGCAGCGCAGGATGCGCTCAACGATTAAGACTCTTTTAACAATTCATAATTTAGGGTATCAGGGGAAGGGATCTTTTTCTGCTCTTGACCAAGCAGGAATTGAGGATGATGAGCTAAAGCTTTTGAGTAGGAGTAATCCCGTCACAGAGCTGAATGCACTTGGTGAAGGCATTTTGCATGCTGATGTCATCTCCACCGTTTCTCCTCAGTATGCGAAAGAGATTTCACGGGTCCGTAAGCGTACGAAGATATACCATTATTTCCGTATGAGGGAGAAGGAGCATGGGAGTCAGGCGTTAGAGGGAATTTTAAATGGCATCGATGAGAATATCTGGAGTCCTTACTCAGGAAGAGTAATCGCTCATTCGTATCACGCGCATACGGTTACCAAAGGTAAGGCTGAGAATAAATCAGTGCTGCTTAAAAAATTACACTTACCAGACCGTCCGACATTTTCATTTATAGGGAGAATGGCCGGGCAGAAGGGGATAGGGACGATACTGAAGGCGATGGAGAAGCTCTCTCAAAAAGAGATTAATGTAATTTTTTTGGGTAGTGGGGATAAGAAAATTGAAAAAAGCGTGCTTGCTGTTGCGAAAGCGTATACATCATGTGTGAGGGCAGAGGTGGTGTTTAGTGAAGAGTTTGCATATGAGCTTTATGCTGGGTCGGATTTTCTCCTTATCCCTTCTCTTTACGAACCGTGTGGGCTCATACAGATGGTTGCAATGAAGTATGGAACAATACCTCTTGCATCAAAGACGGGAGGACTTATGGATACGATTGAGGATGGCAAGACTGGATTCTTGTCTGAACCAGGTTCGGTACATGGTCTTATCAGCGCAGTGGAGAGGGCACTTTCTGTCTTTGCAAAACCGGATGCTTTCGAGTCGATGAGGAAGAGGTGTATGGAGCAGGATTTCTCATGGACTAAGAGCGCTTCTGCATATAAGAGGCTTTACGAAAAACTCATTACCTCCGATTCTTAAGACCGATCTTTTTTTGAGCTGTTTATTTTTTGCATTTGGGGGTATTTTTGAGCAGTATTTATAGTCTATTAGTTTATGTATTGATACCTTACTTAGTATATTGACTGAATCATATAGATTCAAAGTTATCTGAAAAGATATTGTGTTCATTTATAGAGTTTTGGAGATTCAAAGGATACTCTATTTTGAGAATTGGCTGCAGTTATACTCTCGTATAGTAGACTGATCTTCCTTTTCCGTGAGGCACGATGAGCCCAAGCATCACGAGGCGTGCGAGATCCCGAGATGCGGTGATTTGTGAGACCTTAAAGTGTTTCTGGACTTTTTTATTCGTGATCGTCGCATGGGGGAATTCGAGTACATTGATAAGCTCGCGTTGCCGGTCGGTAAGCTGCCAGTGGCCATTTTTTTCAGTATGGAACGCAAGAGCACTTATTTTCTGGAGTGTCTTCTCAAGCTGTGTCGTCATACCCTGTGAGTAGTACTCAAGCCAGAGATTGAGTGAATTTGATTGCAGTACTGTTTCTTTAATCACGTCAAGTGACGCGAGATCTTTTCTCCAATATTCGTCGATAACAAGCATGCCCCTGAAGTCATACCCGTTTTTGTAAAGGTAGAGAAGAGACATCAGTCTGGCAAGTCTCCCATTTCCATCAATAAAAGGGTGTAGGCAGAGTATCTGCATCTGAATAATCGCTGCCTGAACGATAGGATGGTCATTGCTCTTATGAAGATACTCAAGAATGAGGGAGAGATCAATTTGCTCAGTTCCCATACGCTTTGTTTCCACGAGCGCAGCAAGCTCAAGGATATCCTTGAGGCGTACGGGCTGGGCTGTCACGAGCCATTCATGCGTGATGAGGTCATGAGCTTTTTTGTATTGTATTACCGCCCTCTCTTGCTCTGTGAGCTTGTCTCCTTTGCCTTGCGTAAAGAGTGGAAATGTTTTTATCAGTAGATTTTCGATATCTGACCGTGTGAGTGGGTTTCCTGAGAGACTGAGGGACCAGTAGATTCTGCCGACCATGGCTTCAAACCTGAGGCGGAGTTCGGTTTTTGGTGATAATGGCGTCAGAAGTATTTGTGCACGGAGAGACTCAATTCTCTGGATATGTTCCTGAAGGAGGGGAGAGAGTGTGTAGGAGAAGTTAATCATCTTTTTGATTATACTCCTTTCCGTCAAGTGATAGCTCTTTTCTTCCCGTTATTTCTGTGAAGGGGTACGATATTCTGTGAAAAGTCATATAACTATAAGTTATGAGCTATTTAGTATTTACATTACGATATCTCTATTTTTTTGTGGCTAAAATAATCATTTTTGATATGATTATGATAAGAAAGATATTCACTCTTGACAGGAAATTGCGGTTGTGTTGGAATAGATATACCACTATGTTAACCGCAAAAACATTCTTTTCACAAAGTAGTTCATCATTACACGGTGTATCGGAGAATGTTCCGGTTTCACAACAGACAACAGATGACGGTTATCGACGTCTTGAGTTATTTCTCATTGGGTTTGCAAGTGTCTTTATCACATTTCTTTGGGTGGGTGTTTTTTCAGCAGTGCTTCAGGATAGGGCAGTGAGATTGCCATTTGCAGGAACGGGTGTTGTTGCAACAGTTGCCCGGAGTGTCTCAGATCAGGTGACGATGTCTGCGCGTGGTGTTTCAGATGCAGGAGTGTTACTTGCTGACGCTGTGGTGTATCAGTTTACATCAATTTATGAGACTTCCTGTCTGACCCAGGGTTCATGTGGAGGCGATTTTGCCATTTTGACGAAGCCTCTACAGGGCTCAGTCGCGACAGTTGAGAATATTGCTGAGAACTCAGATCAGGTTATAAACCTCGTGCGGAGTGCCGGATCATTTAGGATAGCTGATACGGGAGTTCAGATCGTTGCTGCTATTTCTCCTGAAAAAGTCTATGCAGACAATGTGCTTGGAGCTGCAGCAGTATCATCTGAGGTTCTCATCGAGAAGGGTATGCGTGAGTATTATCAGTATGTAGATACCATGACATTCGGAGCAATTACAGCCATAGACCCGGCGTTGACCCGGGACTAAGCAGAAAACAAGGTTAGGCACGTTCATGTAAAAGGTAGTACAGCATAGTGTGTGTTTGTGCTGTGTATTTTTGAGAAAGGAGGATGATGTGACAAAATTATTGCAAAAAATAAAAAAGAATCTCAGAGCAGTGTTTGTGCTCCTACAGGCACAACCGATATAGCATTGAGTATTTTGTATCTAGTATTTAGTATTTTCTCTTGTGAGTGCTGCATACTACATACCAAATATCTATACTAAGTGTGTGGCTGATTTTACTTTCCTCAATAATCCCAAATCCCATATCTGGGTTGTTGCTGCTCCGAGACGTGCGAATCGTCCGAATGAGGCAGAAAAGCATCTGACAGAATGCCCGTTTTGTGATGGAGGAGAAGCAGAGCATCAGCTTGTCTATCAAATTGGTGAGAAAGACGACTGGCTTGTACGCGTCGTGTATAACAAATATCCATTCGCGACGGTACATGAGGTCGTCATTCATGGACAGGATCATCTGAAAAGTTTCGCAGAGTTATCAGCACCTCATCTGGAAGCGCTTTTTCACGCCTTCCAGCATCGCTACAACGAGCATGCACATCGAGGGCAGGTCATTATCTTCCATAATCATGGTGCTCTGGCAGGTGAAAGCCTGCCACATCCACATTCGCAAATTGCCGTAATACCTGAAAGAGTGCATATTGATGCGCCTGAGTTGCGCTCCGTTCTTCCGCAGGAGAGTGTATATCGTTTTGAGCAGGAGCTGTTTTCGCTTCTTGCCCCTAAAATCAGTCAGTGGCCTGATGAAGTATGGATCGTTCCAAAAACGAAAGGCAAGACATTTGGACAGATGACAGATGCGGAAAGAAAGGAGCTCTCGTATTTGATGAAGCAGCTTATACTGATCTTTGATCATAGGTATAATCGTGATTTTCCGTTTAATTTTTATATTTACCCGGGGGAACATTGGTATCTACGTCTTATTCCGCGTATAAAATCACTTGGTGGATTTGAGCTTGCTACGGGAGTGTATGTGAATACACAGAAACCGGAGGAGACAATGACATTTATAAGGAAACATTTGCATACACCGGATCTAGAGAAGATTTTGCAAGAAGATCAAGCAGAGTACCACAGAACCATGTAGCGGAGGGAGAAGGGCGAAAGTTAGACCTCGCCTTTTTGTTGCATGCCCAGTAGCCAGAGGACTGCTTCTTTTCGATATCTCCTATCACCGCGCGAGTTAATTCTGATTGCCGGCAATTTACCTCTTTTTCCCCAGCGTTTGATTGTTAACGGTGAAACCCGAAGAACTGTCGCGACTTCACGTACTGTGAGAAGATCAGGTAGGTTGTTGATTGATAGTGTTTGAGTGTTCGTAGCCATGTAAATATATTAATGTTAGTCTTTCCCGACTTAATCGGGATCAATGTAGGTAAGAGTTGCTTATAAAGTAACAAAATGATACATCGCTTGTCAAGGAGGAAACAAATTTTATTGTGCAAATTACGTACTTTAGACAACAAGTGTCGGAAATATTTTGAAAATTTACGTGGGGAGTACTTAGGACTGACGAGGTTGTTGGCCGGCCAGTCCGACGTAGATTTCGATCACATTGCTGCTGACCCGCATGAGTCCTGTTCTAATTTTGTACTCCTGAAGTGTTTTGTCAGGCTTGTGGATCGTTAGGGTGTCTTTGATCATGGTAATAAAGTTAATGTGCTCAGGAAGAATGTCAAATACCCCCCTCTCATTGAGCGAGCTGACAGCCCATGCAGCGCCGTCATAGATGACTTTTTCACGGTTGCGTACCATGACTCTGAGAACCTGGCTCGGTGGATGTTTTGGGTAGGATGGATCCTGATCTGGCATAGTGTGTCAATTTTAAATTTCAAATGGCAAAACTCATAGATCTGATAAGAAGTGTTCTGAATGGTACTGAAAAATTTAAAATTAATTTCTTTGACATTCTCATGGCGTGAGTGCCTCTTTTGCTTCGCCGACGTAAAGGAATTTCTCTTCTGAGAGGGAGTCGTATGTCCCACCCAGGATATCACTGACATCTTTTATCGTTGTTTCAAGAGGAACGTACTTTCCGGGTCTCCCTGTTTGCGTTGCAGCTACGAAAAAGCTCTGGGTCATATAGTTACGAAGAATTTTTGCTCTTCGGTATGTAATCTGATCGTCATGAGAAAGCTCTGACTCTCCGACGAGTGAGGCGATATGATCGAGTGACACAGCTTGTTTGAGGATTCCCTGTGCCTTGAGGGCAGTTGTGTAATGGAGCACACCTGCGACTGAGATATTGAGTGCTGAGGACGTGGAGGAAAGGATGTCAACTGCAGGGAGTCGTCCTTCCTGATAGACGTTTCGCGAGAGGATAAGACTCGAGTCAAGATAGGGGAGGACGCTTTGTACTCCCTGGTCGAGAATATCATCATTAGGAACATAAATTGCTTCGATGGTCGTGATGTTATTTTCTTTATTTGAGACAAGCCGCTCATGGAAATCAGCCATCTCTGACGAGAGAGTGGGCTGGTAACTATCCTCAGACGGGATCACATTCATCAGGAGTGAGAGCTCGTTGCCAGCTTGAGCATAACGGAAGACATTGTCGACGAAGAAAAGGACATCTTCTTTTTCCTGATCCCTAAAATATTCGGCTATTGTGAGGGCAGTAAAGCCGGTCAGGAAACGTGTTGCAGGGTTTTGTCCCATGGTACCAAAGACGAGGCTTGTATAGGGGAGTACGCCGCCTTCGCCGAGTGCCTCAAAGAGCTCTTGCCCCTCCCTTGAGCGCTCACCAATTCCTGCAAACACTGAGACGTTTTTACTTTTCTGATCAGTTTTTGAGACTTGGACGATGTTGTGGATGATCTCAGTGAGAAGAACAGTTTTCCCAACTCCTGCGCCTCCGAAGAGTCCCATCTTTCCGCCTTTCAGGAGAGGACAGAAGAGGTCGATAATCTTAATGCCTGTTTGAAGGATTTCCTGATGGGAAGGAAGGTCGCTATAGAGTACAGGTGAGCGGAAGATCGGCCAGCTGGTATCTGTTTTGATAGGACCGAGATCATCTTTTGCTTCACCGAATAGGTCAATGATGCGTCCAAGGACTCCTTGGCCGACCGGGGTTGCAATTGATTTCCCCGTGTTGATGACTGTTGCACCTCTGGTGTAGAGACCGGTATCGCCGAGTGCGAAGCAGTAGTAGCGGTTCATGACGCTCGGGCGGTAGACCATCATTTTGACACTTTTATCTTTCTCAAGATAGAGCACATCACTGGTTGAGGGTTGCTCTCCTATGAATTGCACCTCTATCACTTGTCCTTTAATACTGATAATCTTGCCTGAAAAGGTTGCCATATCAAGAAATTTTAAATAAATACCAATTTTCAA
>JBDKFM010000025.1:0-18561 GCA_039798685.1 Candidatus Parcubacteria bacterium
GCATGAGACACGTTATGCCCGTACATCACTCCTTTTCCGCAATTAGTACATTTATTTCCCTTCATAATTCATACACGTGCTCCATGCGACGTGGTTGATAGTATACTAAAAAACAGCTAAAATAACAATGTTTCCCCAAAAACGAACATTCTATGATTGATCCATTTCTCATTATCACTCTCCTCGTTCTCATCTTTTCAGCAATTCTCCATGAGATTGCCCATGGACTCGTGGCAGATCGACTGGGTGATCCTACTGCCAGACTTCTGGGGAGACTGACTCTTGATCCGAGACCACATATTGATCCGATCATGAGCCTCCTTCTCCCGCTTATGCTCCTTATCTCAGGATCGCCCATCATTCTCGGAGGTGCGAAACCAGTACCTGTTGATCCCTTTAATCTCAAGGAGGGACGAAAAGATCTCGCACTCGTCTCACTCGCTGGCCCACTAACCAATATCTGCATCGCAGTTATAGGAGCACTCCTTTTTCATCTCACATTTAATATCCTCGCAACTGATCAGGCAACTGCCGGAGGTTTATTTGTCTTACGACTTCTCAAAACAATCGTCTCCATAAATATTCTTCTTGCAGTCTTTAACCTCATCCCGATTCCTCCTCTCGATGGATCAAAAATCTTCTCACTCATCCTTCCTGAAAAAACTGCCGCAACCTACCTCTCGATTGGATCACTCGGGGCAGGACTCTTACTCTTCCTTCTTTTTCTTCCCACCGGACTCTCAGAGCTCATCGGCACACTCTATAACTTCGGCCTCAGTCTCCTGGGCTTCTAACCAAATAGAAATCCGAATGCTACCAAATTAAAATATCCACTCATGCCTTATTTAAAATTGGATATTTGAAATATGCAATTTCTCATACTATACCTCTTGCTTTCATTGTGACACCAACCTATACTGTGCTTGCCCTTTGATATTGGAGTTGGTTGCAAAATATTTTTCTCTACTTCATTACTCTGGAGGTACTGGCCGCAAGGCTGGGACGGGGCGCTCTTCATCTCACCGTGGTGAGGTGGGTGGCCCTCCTATTTAAAACTCTTGAGAAAATGAGCATCTCGACTCCGTATCAAAAGGGTACTGAAATTATTTTTTTCTTCGCAGATAAAAAAATCTAGCGGGTATAGGAAATTACTTCATCAAACTCTGCAAGGGGTGCCAACACTGTCACCTGATTTCCTGAAGGATCTTTGTAGATCTCATACCCTGTCTCATACATCGATCCACAATCATTAGCTGCGATTATCCCTCCATCGAGCTCCGGATCAACAGGCATCCCGGCGATATACACAGGAGTCATTGCGCTACAGATGTCAACACCTGTTTTACTCAAAGGTGTCGGAGACGCAGGAATTGTGGCAGGAAGATTTCCGTCATGATCGGTCACGTACTGCTGAATTGCATTCAAAACAGCTATGACATCCGATTTCCGTTTTGTGTTTTTTGCCTGTGCAATCTGACGAACTGGGTTGATAGCGATAAGGGTGGTCGTCATCAGGATACCGAGAATTCCGATCACAATCAGTAACTCTATCAGAGTAAAACCCTGTTGGCGTTTGAAATTTTGATGAAAGAATGTGCGCACTTACCTAGTATGCGGTGGCAGGCAGAGGTTGTCAACGAGGTGGGAGCCGGCTGTGGGAATCGGACCCACGATCTAGTCATTACCAATGACTTGCTCTACCACTGAGCCAAGCCGGCGAGGTTGTCTTAACAACCGAACCCTGACGTGAGTCGGGGTGAGGTGCTGGGTGAGGGACTCGAACCCCCGTAGCCCTTTCGGACGCGTGGTCTACAGCCACGAGCAATTGCCGCTATGCGAACCCAGCTTGTGAATTCCTTATAATTATACCAATATCTGAGCCGAGACGGGGATTCGGACCCCGGACCTGCTGTTTACAAAACAGCTGCTCTACCGCTGAGCTATCTCGGCAAGGTGATCCTCATTCTACCAAAGACACCAATACCCAGCAAGCAGCAAGGAGAAACGAAAGATATTTCTTTTCTGCCTCAAATCATGTATAATCGTATTCTTGTTTCGGATTTCTTTTCCGGGCAGAAACGATATGGCGAAGAAAAAAGGAGAGCACCGCATCACAATAGGACTTACCTGTCAGGTTTGTAAAAACCGCAATTATGTCTCAACTAAAAATAAAATGGAGACTCCAGAAAAACTCGTGCTGCACAAATTCTGCAAGCACTGCCGAAAAGTAACTGACCACAAAGAAACTGAAAAATTAAAGTAATTTAGTGTGCATAGAGCGTATCGCTCATGGCGTATGGAGAAATAGCTTCCCATACGCTTTTTTTGTATAATCAACTCACGATTTGCTATTTGCAATTTGCCATTCGCAAACGAGGGGGTGTAGTGAAATGGCTATCACAGCAGTCTCCAAAACTGCTTTTCACAGTTCGAATCTGTGCGCCCCTGCACTGACATTTCTTAGCGAGTCTCTTGAAAGAGACGAGCTTAGAAACTGACAATGCTCATCCGAGTCTTCGACGAGGTGGAGAAAAAATTTGCTTGATACTTCTGGGACAAAACTGCTTTTCACAGATAGTTTATCCTGAGTGAAATCGAAGGAAATCTGTGCGCCCCTGCATACTCTGGTCGTACTGTCATCGAACTCTTCATCTTTGATACAATTTAAGTATGCGGAAAATCATAACTACTACAATGATTACCCTTGACGGCGTTATGCAGGCTCCGGGTGGCTCAAAAGAAGATACTGCCGAGGGATTCAAATATGGAGGCTGGATGGTTGGTTGGGATGAAGAAGCAGATAAGATAACTGACAGAATTCAAGCCGAACCTTTTGATTTACTCTTTGGAAGAAAAACCTATGATATTTTTGCCGGATATTGGCCGAAGCATGAAGATGAACCACATTGGGGAAAACCATATAGTAAAGCGAAAAAGTATGTTGTCTCGCATAAACCAACTACTCTCACCTGGGACAATTCTGAACTTATTACAGGAGATGTAGTAGAAGAGATAAAAAAACTGAAAAATTCAGACGATCCTGACCTGTGGGTATGGGGTAGTAGTAATCTTATTCAAACACTTCTTGAAAATAACCTTGTAGACCGAATGCACCTTTGGACATTCCCCATCACTATTGGTACTGGAAAAAAATTATTCGAAGAAGGAACACATCCAGTGCGTTTTAAGCTGGTGGATGGGAAAATTACCTCAACCGGCATAATATTTGCAATATATGAACCTTCGGAACCGCTCACTTCAATTTAAGTTTGTAAAAGAATAGCTGTTGATTTTGGATTTAGGAAATATTGAATCCTTTCAATATCAAAAGAGTTAATTCTATTCCATATCGTTCGAAGGTCGTGTACTAATGCCTGCATTAACATCTCTTAGCGAGTCACTTAAAAGAGTCGAGTTTAGAAACTGACAATGCTCATTAGAGTCTTTGATGAGGATGTGCCATTTAGCTTCAAAACTTGTTTTCCCTTAGGCGCAGATTTTAAATGCCCACTGCTGGATTCGAACCTCTGATACAATAAATGCTATGAATGTTACGTCAAATGCACTTGTTCCCGAGCTAAGTGTTTCCGATTTTGAAAAGAGCTTAGACTTTTATACAAGGATTTTAGGTTTCTCTATTGGCTACACACGTCCAGAAGAAGGATTCGCCCTTCTTATCTTAGGTGAAGCACAGTTGATGATTGATGAAATCGGAAAAGGAAGAACCTGGGAGACTGGTAAACTTGAATACCCATTGGGAAGAGGTGTCAATTTTCAAATCGAAGTTGATAGCATAGACCCACTTTTAACAAAAGTAAAGCAACACAATATCGATCTTTTTCTTGAAGTAGAGGAAAAATGGTATAGAATACACCACACAGAAGTAGGCAACAGACAATTTTTAGTAAAGGATCCTGATGGTTACTTATTGAGATTTACTGAAGATCTTGGAGAAAGACCGATAAGAGAATAAAACATTGATCCTATTAACTCAGAAGAAGTATTCATCTACGCAGGTTTGATCATACAAATCCCTGCCCATATTATTCAACCCGTGACACACCCCCAATAATAATTTCTCCCCCTATTCAAACTCAATCACCGTCTTGATTCTCCCCGACTTATCTGTTGAGGCTTCCTGAAATGCCTTTACTGCATCAGCAAACGGATATCTATGCGTAATCAACTTCTCTGTTGAAAGCTTCTGCGATTTCATCAGAAGCATTGTCTCCTCAAATGAAAACACGCAAGTCCAAGATCCCATTACCTGCAATTCTTTCCTGACGATTGCCATCATATTGATCATCACATCATGCTGAAAGATCCCGAGGATTATCACTTTCCCGCCAGGACGTGCGAGATCAAACGCAAGTTTCGCTGACATCTCACTACCAACTACCTCGAAAACGACGTCTGCTCCATCATCAGCGTCTTTTTTAAAGTGCTCTAAAAACTGTGAGCTTTCAATAGAATAATCTTTATAGATATATCCCTGTTCTCTTGCAAACGCGAGTCTGTTTTGATGTTTATCAAATCCAAAAAGTGTACCACCTGATGCTTTTGCCACAAAATCAACAAGCAGACCGATTGGCCCCTGCCCGACTACTGCAATCCTGTCACCGACATTGATCCCTGCTTTCCTGACAGCATACACAGCGATAGAAAGCGGTTCGACGAGGACTCCTTCATCATAGGACAACTCATCAGGGAGCGGAAATACCAGCTGCGCTGGTAAGGCGATGTATTCTGCAAGTGCACCCTGCCTATGTAGTCCGATCACGCTTGGAGTTTTGCACAAATTCGGTTTCCCCTGCAGACAGTACGAGCACTCACCACATCTGACAACGTGTTCAGATACCGCGCGTTGTCCGACACTGATATTTGTGACCTTAGAACCAACAGCAACGATATCGCCGACAAATTCATGTCCCGGAACAAGAGGCGTCGTCACAGGTGTCCCCCCGTTATAGATATGCAGATCTGTACCGCAAATTCCCACCTTTTTTACCTTCATCAATACCTCATGCTCAGCAATAGTCGGCTGAGGGAGTTCGACAATCCGTAAGTCCTGTTTCCCAAAAAACTGCAGTGCTTTCATCAACTCATTATATACTAAAACAATACCCAAACATGCTCCCTATTTGCAAAAAAAGGGAGCATATATACATCTCGAAACGACCACATCCGTCATGACAAAAGCACTCCTCCGTCTACGACAATCTGCGTTCCTGTCATATATGAAGACATCTCAGACGCCAGAAAGAGCGCGACCTTTCCGATATCATCTGCTTCCCCCATACGGTGCATAGGAATTTTTCCTAAAAATGCTTCAAGCACTTTACTCATATCGACACCCTGTGGCGTCTGCATACCAGATTGCAACTTCTGGACACCAGGAGTCATGATTCCGCCCGGTGCAATCGCGTTAACCCAGATCTTATGCTGCGCCAATTCCAACGCAACATTTTTCGTAAACCCCCACACGCCATGTTTTGAGGCGTCATAATGTGCAAGTCCGATTGATGAGGGATGAAGCGCATCTATTGATGTTATATTGATGATTTTTCCGCCTTTCCCTTGCCTTATCATCTGCTCTGACACATACTTGGTCGTCAAAAATACGCCGTTAAGATTTATTGAAAGAACTTGCTGAAAATCAGACAGTGTCATTTTCATCACGGGGATTGACGGATAAATTCCTGCATTATTCACAAGTATATCCGCAGATCCATATGTCGAGACCGCCTGCTCAACCATATTTTTTACCTCTGATTCATTTGAGACATCAGCACCAATTCCTGTAACCTTCCATCCTTTCTCGCTTAATTGCTGTGCTGAGTGCACCGCTTCATCTGCATGTCGCGATGAAAGTATGACATTTGCGCCAGCTTCAGCCAGCCTATACGCGATACCGTACCCGATCCCGACAGCACCTGTCACGATCGCAGTTTTTCCCTTGAGATCTAATAATGAAGTAATTGGTTGTAATTCCATATATATTTCACCTCCTTTAGAAGCTCTTGCTTTCTGTAAAGCAAATAAGCTCAGAGATTTTTACGTATGCCACTTAACTCTCCTCTTATCTCTTTATTAATGTATGCCCCCAACTTGAAGGAGCATGTGTCTTTTTCAGATACGCAAATACCGATGACGCAGCTCTCGCCCCAAGCCCGACTGCCGTTGAGATCTGCTCAATCGAGAGTTCATAACTTACGAGATCTCCGGCAGCAAACACACCTGGTACTGATGTTAAGAGATGCTCATCTACTTTGATATATCCTCCTGGATCAAGCACTACTCCCAAAGGTGCGACGAGTGAGGTTCCGGGAACTCCTCCTATCTCAATAAACACTTTCTCAACCTGCAACTCCTTCTCATAAGTACTCTGTAAAATGCGTATCCCTGTTACTGTTGCTCCGTCTCCTGTTATTTCCTTCACGTTGATAGTAAACAGCATCTCAATATTTGGGTGGGCTTTTATCTGAGTCATCCACTCTGGATCACAACGAAGCTCAGCTCCTCTATGAAGGATAATTACTTTCTCTGCTGCCTGAGCAAGTTGGATCGCCGACTGTGCAGCCGCATTTCCTCCGCCGACGACAGCAACATTTTTCCCTGCATAATCCTGCCGTTCACATGTCGCACAATAATACACTCCCTTTCCCGCATATTCATTCTCACCCGGCACATTGAGTTTTTTCCGCTCCGTACCTGACGCGATGATCACTGCCTTTGCCTGAAAACGAGTACCACCTTTTGTTGTAACCGAAAAAATCTCCTCTTCTTTTATAATCGAAACAACATTTTCCTCAACAACTGATCCTCCTCTTGCCTTCACCTGTTCCAGCATGCGATGTGCCAATTCTTTTCCCGATACCTCAACAAAACCAGGATAGTTAATAATATCCGGAGCCAACAGCATCTGACCTCCGATAGTTCCACCAATTACGACATGCTTCAGGTGAAAGCACGATGCATAAATTGAAGCGGTGAGACCGGCAGGACCTGCTCCTATAATTATGAGATCGTCCATACAATGTATTCCTTCCTACTTCTCATAGTGCATCATCCCGACTGCATCTGCAACATTCGCATACCCGTCACGACGCAAGAAGACAGGAAGGCGAAGATTTATCTCTGCAATAAGTTGCGGACCCTGATAAATCATACCGGTAATAAGTTGTACGAGTGACGCACCGCGAAGGATTTTCTCATATGCATCCTCGGCCGAAAATACTCCTCCGCATCCGATAATCACAAGTTTTCCCCCGCAATGCCTATATGCAAGTGAAATTAATGCGTTTGATCGGTTCCATGTAGGTTTCCCGCTAAAATTTCCGACCGGAAATTTCGCAACTTCTTCAGGTATCAATGCAGGGTCATTTCTGTTTTTCTGCAGATTTCCGATGATGATCCCGGCAATCCTGTGCTTCAGTATCACATCGAGTATCAAAATTACCTCTTTATCACTCAGCTCAATCGGCATCTTAATAAATACAGGAGTAGACAATCCAATTGCATCTACTGCGCGAAGCAATGCTTCTAAATTTTTCGGAGGATAAAAACTGATATCTCCATACAGATTCGGACAACTAATATTTAGTTCATAGTATGCGTTTTTTACTTTCTTCTCTTCAAAAATCTGAAACGCTTTCACGATATCTTTGCTACTCTCTTTTTCATTTTTTAATGAAGCAACATTTGATCTCCCAATACTTATTCCAATTGGAATTGCAAAACTCAGTGACGCAAGTCTCCTACTGACAACTTCAGCACCGCTACTTTTATATCCCTTGTTTACCATAAGTGACCGTGATTTCGGAAGACGACCCAGAATAGGACGCGGGTTACCGCCATATGCATGATATGTCACAGTGCCGACGCTACCGAATCCGAATCCCACAGCAGGAAGTATCTGCGTAAGATGCGCATCGTGATCAAATCCCGCTGAGAGACCGATGGGATTTTCAAAGCGTATTCCCGCAATAGTCTGTATTAGCATCTGATTTTTTACAGCAAATATCACTGCTATAACCTGTCGCAAAAATGTGAATCGACCCAAAAGTTCTCCGTTTTTTACCATACGATTGTGCACGAACTCAGGATCGAAAAGAAAAAAAATCCTCTTGAGGATCTGTTGATAACACAAAGCAAAAATAAAAAGAATATTTTTTCTCATACTTTTTTCAAAACATACCTTCTGTAAATAAGAAAACACAGAGTGAGAACACTAAATGACAAAAGAGACATCATGGGAATTGAAAGAAAACCAAAATAATTTGTATATTTAGTCAGGCATGACACGCCGATCGCACAAGGAGCAGCCGTCTCAGGGAGCACCCCTAGCTGCAAGAATACCTGATAAAGAGCAACGATCATCCCGGCTATACTAAGAGGCAACATGTACAAATAGACACTTTTATCTTTTCGCAGGATACCGACAACGAGTATTAAAACGAGCGGAAACATAAAAATTCTCTGATACCAGCACAGTACACAAGGCTCGTACTGTTTAATCACACTAAAGTAAAGACTACCAAGTACTGCAGTTATGCTTTGCATTAGAGCAACATAAAGAATATTTTTTTGAATAAAAGTGTTCAGATTCATAGTATGTCATCTGTCATAATGACAATCATTGACCAAGATCACAGACCCATACAGCACCTTGCAACTTCGATCATAGTTCGCTACAGTAATGCTACATGGAAAGACAGGATGTCTACAACTATCTTACCTCGCACGTGCTTGCAGTTCTCTCAACAATTGATCCCGAAGAAAAACCGTATGCAGCCACGATGTTCTATATTGTCGATAAAAAACTCAATTTCTACTTTTTCTCACGTACACATACTCGAAAAATAGATAATGTAAAGCGTTCCAAAAACGTTGCGATTACGGTGATCGACCAGGAACACGCAATTACTGTTCAGGCACAGGGAATCATAGAGGAAATACTCGATGAAGAAGATCGCACCAGACTCATCGGTATCATGGGCGAACACACCGTACAAAAAGCATCACACCTATGGCCTCCTCCGATTGCCAAACTTCCCGAAGGAGATCTCACAATTCTCAGAGTAGTTCCCACCTGGATCAGGTACGGCGATTATTCAAAAATCAGTACGGACTCTGACGGAATATTCTACCAAATAGAACCACAGGAGAAATAACGAATCTATTTATTCTTTGTAAACTTTGCCTGCCGGTGCTCCTGATCTTTTTCCTCAGACACTTCAAGAGTATATTCCCTGTCGTCTTTCCGCATGACGTCATACGGATGTCCTGTGTTGAAACGGATTTCTTCATCTTTCAGCCACACAGTTTCACAATAATTGCACAATGACGCCTGATCGCCTGATGGCTTGAGCGCAACTGCAACAATTTTTCCTTCTTCACATTTTGGACAAATCATATTTCTCCTTCTCTCTTTCTTTTGTGAGCCGCCAGGGTGTTGGACCCCGGTCTGTCTGTAGCTCCTTTTACAGGAGGAGACTATTCTGCTAGTTGAACTAGCGACTCATTTCTCAGAACAAACTCACGATACTCTTTTTGAACTGTTCACGCATTGATCCTTATCAAAAAAATAGTGTGATACGAATCAATGACTGAGACAAAAATGACATGTATCGTGTGCTTATATGATTAAGCTGCTCAAAAACGGAGACTATTTACTGACTGAGACAATAAACCAAACCAAAATCTTAACACTTGACACTACAGAGTGTTTTGCCTGGGTTCATGCTGATGAAATAGGTGAGATTCTTGTCGCTTCACATACTGCACAAAAAGCCGATCACCTCCTCGCAGCGGGAAAATACAGACTCTATGAGATTTCTGATGAACCAAAAATTACCGATCTTATCCACTTGGAACTTCTTGTCGGTGAAGGGAAATGGCAGGGGTACCTACTTCCGACCGGATTACCAAACGAAGCACACAAACGAAAACGGATTATCCCTACACGCGAGATCATCACCAAAACAACACATCATACACCACCTAGAAGTTCTTCCTCAAGCATCTCCATGCTCTGAATGACAAGATGCCCTTTCTCAAAAACCACAATTCTTTTTTCTTTTAAGAGCTTAATCTCGCGGCTCACCGTCTCCCTCGTCATGCCGGATTGTGCTGCGATCTCCATCTCAGAAAGCTGCAGCACTACCGCTGATCCGCGCTTTACACCGAACCTCCCTGCATGCAAAATAAGCTCTGTAATCAACCGTCCGTAAGCACTCCCGGCCATCAGGTATGTCATGCGCGTCAATAGTCCGTCAGTTCCCTTATAAACTCTCTTCAGTAAGTCATAGAGCACATCCGGATTTTCTCTGAGAAACCGTATTGCGTCATCCTTCGGCACACGATATGCCTCAACATCCGTCATCGCTTCAAAGTAGTATAGATTGGGAGTCTGATTGACCGCCCATGACATCGGAAAAAAGGACGGGGGTTTAAAAATATTCACGACCAATTCATCACCTTTTTTGGAAATAACATATTGCCGTATCGTACCTTTTTGTATATAAAAAATCCCCGCCGGGTCATCATCAGCACGTATCAGTATCTCCCCTTTTTTAAATGTCTGAAATTTATATTGTTGAAAAAATTCAACGATCTTCTTTTCAATTGCCTCATCCATACTCGTATTATACTCCAGAACATGATAAAGATCACATAAATCAAGCACAATTCCTGCTAGACTAGACAGAGTTCAAAAAATATGGCTGAAAACACTCTCACTTCACCGGTACATCCCTATGCAGAACCGCACGCGATGAATACCGGATCAAAACTAAACTGGCTCCGGGCATCAGTACTTGGCGCAAACGATGGCATTGTCTCAATTGCAGGATTAGTCATAGGAGTTGCGGGGGCAACAGACTCAACACAAATCATCCTAACCGCAGGAATCGCAGGAATTATCGCAGGTGCAATATCCATGGCAGCGGGAGAGTATGTCTCAGTGAGTAGTTCCCGAGATACAGAAAAAGCACTTCTCAAAAAAGAACGCTACGAGCTAAAGCACTTTCCTGAACATGAACTTGAAGAGCTCGCGCTTCTCTATCAGGAAAAAGGACTCTCACGAAAAACAGCAGTTGCTGTCGCGAAAGAACTGACAAAAAACGATGCCTTCGCAGCACATGTCGATGCCGAGCTTCGAATCGATCCGGAAAATCTGACAAACCCCTGGCATGCGGCACTCGCCTCTGCTGCCGCGTTTCTCGCCGGAGCACTCATCCCGATTGCAGCTGTGATACTCCCACCTGCTGATGTCCGTGTTCCCTTTGCATTTCTCGCAGTTATCGCAGCGCTCGCTATTACCGGTACGATCAGTGCGAAAATCGGAGGAGCTAATGTGACGAGAGCAGTATTCCGGGTCGTAATAGGAGGAGCTGTTGCGATGGCAGTCACATACGGAATCGGAAAACTCTTTAATATCTCCGGTATCTAATACTCACACACATTACGAAGAAATTTTCTCCATCTCTCCCCAATTTTTTCCTATTTTCACATCAACCTCTATCGGCACAGCTAACGGATACACCTCGCACATTATTTTTCGAATACTCGCAATAAATTCTTCTGATTTTTTCTTATGTCCTGAGTCTTTACCCGAAAAATCTTCTATTTCAAACACCAAATCATCATGTATCTGTAGAAGCAGTTTCTGTGATGAGTCCTTATCGAGAATTTCTTTTCGGATCTGGACCATTGCCTTTTTTATCAGTTCTGCAGCTGATCCCTGAATCGGATAATTAATAAGAACCCTCCGCATATTGTTGTCGATAAATTTCTGTCCGGGATACTCAAAAACATACCGTCTCCTCCCCAGAATAGTCTCAACATACCCATTCTTTTTTCCATCGGCAAGATATGCATCATAGTACGTTTTTATCTTCGGATAATTCGCAAAGAATGCATCAATAAATGTTGCCGCAGCATCCTCAGGAATCTGAAGCGCTGTGCTCAGACCATACTTACTCATGCCATACACAATGCCGAAATTTATGGTCTTTGCTGCAGAGCGCTGCTCCTTTGTCACGCTTTCATAGGGAACAGAAAAAATCTGTGCTGCTGTTGTGGTATGTACGTCCCTCTTTTCCCGAAATGCCTGAATCAGTTTCTCCTCACCAGTCAGATGAGCGAGTATCCGCAGCTCTTGTTGTGAGTAATCAAATGAGACAAATATATGCCCCGGAGAAGCAACAAAACACGATTTTATTTTCTGCCCGAGATCAGATGTCACGGGTATGTTCTGAAGATTCGGATTTGACGATGAAAGCCTACCTGTATTGACCGCAACCTGATTATAGGAGGTATGAATTCTTCCACTTGCATCAACTTTACCAATGAGACTTTCGACATAGGTTGAGCGTAGCTTACTGAGCTCCCTGTACACCAACAATTGTTTTATCACAGGAAACTGATCAGCGAACTGCGTAAGTTCGTTTTCATTGGTTGCATATCGACCGGTTTTTGTTTTCTTAAGCGGGACCATAGCTTTTTCCGCGAGATAATTTCCCACTTGTACTGAGGAGTTGAGATTGATATCAAACCCCACTTCTTTTTTTATCTCATCTTCTGACGTATGAATTGCATTCTCAATCTCATCCCCAACTTTTTTCAAAGACTCTGTATCAAGCGTAATTCCCTCCTTTTCCATCTGCGACAAGACAGGAATAAGCGGCATCTCGATATCAGTAAAAAGACTATAAAGTTTGGGAAGTTTCTCAAACCTTTCTTTCTGCTTCACGACGAGATCGTCCAACGTTGTGACTCCGTATTTTTTCAACACTTCTTCAACAGACGGCACATATCTCCCATCACTGAGCAAAAACTCAGCAACCATACAATCAAACACGTCGCCTTCTTTGTATGTTACGAACTGTGATTTCAGATCCCACACCGCTTTCGTCATGAGGAGATTATACTGTGATCGAAAGAATAAATATACCTCTTCAATAAACGGAATTGATTCACTCCATGCGAGACTACACTTGAAATAAAACTCAAAAAATAAAAGTAATTGCTTTCCGAAGAAAAAACGATACTTCCTAAAAAAACCTAGCGCAGTTTGAAAAAAACCAAATTGCCAAGAAGCAACGCAATAAGTGATGCATCAAATACCGTAAATGACACCCTGCCTGAAAGAAGAGAAATACCGTAGAGCACAAGAGCAACAAACGTTCCGTACAACAACTGCCTCTTTTTATTTATAGGCGATGTCATCGGCTCAGGAAGCATCACAAGCGCATAAAAAAGCATCCCAGGACTCAAGACTGTTCCGACAAGGCGCATGAGAGAAAATGGCTGCACGACGACAAGTGATGTAACGGCGAAAACCCCCAGAAATGCGAGAACCGAATTATACCGACGGTACCTACGACATGACACGTATGAGATTAGAAGAATCGGCAAATAAATAATAATATCTTCAATACGCAAGCTCCCCGATGGTGCCCACCACCCGGGTTGCAATCCAAACACGAGAAATCCGACAAGTAGTCCTGATGCTGCGGGATTAAATATATGCTTCCCGCCGAATCGCAGAAAATGCTTCAACCCCATTGCCGATGCACCGACAAACACTATTTGGTACCAGGGAGAACCCGGATCAATAACGAGTGCGAGTATAAGCCCTGTAATTATTCCAGACACAGGAAAAGAAACTGTCCGCCTTCTCAGAAAAGCAAACAACAGATCGAACGTAACAGTTGAACCGACAGAGAATAATAGAGTTGTCACAGCAAGTGCATATCCTAATCGCGGTGAAGCAACGAGAAAGAGCAGTAAAAGGAATGGGAGCATCAGATTCTTCGGGGTCTTAAAAAATGCAATCACACTCAAAGTATAACAAAAAATCTTGCTATACTATCACAATGCAAAATCCCTATACACAGATCACGGCTTTTCTGAAAGATCAAAACATCAACTACGAGGAACTCTCACATCAACCAGTCTATACGAGCGAAGAAGCAGCCGGAATCCGTGGGCTCTCAATGAGCGAAGGGACAAAATCACTCCTGGTCAAAGTTGACGGAACGTTCTACCTCTTTATCATCCCAGGGAACAAACGGCTAAACAGCAAAAAAGTGAAACAACTTCTCGCAGCTAAAAAACTTCGTTTTGCAACAAAAGAAGAAGTGCAGGAAATTATGCACTGTGAGGTCGGGGCATGTTATCCGTTTGGCAATCTAATTGGAATCACACAGTTTGTCGATGAAATATTTGTAAAAAATGAATTTATCTCACTGAGTCCCGCCACACATACAAAATCAATCCGAATGAAATGGAAAGACTACCAGAAAAGCATACAACCTACCCTCGCAGATCTCTGCAGTGATGATACTGATTAAGCTTTTACCAACTTCTTTTTCCTAAACAACTGCAGCTCGCCGATTGCGACACTCAGAATAGCAAGTGAGGATCCGAGCAGTATCCCTCCGAGCACATCAGTCATCCAGTGCTCTCCAAGATACGGCCTGCTCAAAAACATCAAAAAATCATAGACGCCTATCAAACCAAAGATCAGGTACTTCTGCGATTTCTTCAGACGATGCGAACTCCAGACTAAATAGACGATAATCACGCTCAAAAAAGCAGCTCTGGCTGCATGACCGGACGGATAAGAAAATTCTGAACGAACATGAAACTGAGGAAAATCAATAATTTTATGTGTACGGATCAAAAACTCGGGAGGAGGATGTTGATCAACAAAATATTTTCCGAAGAGTTCGATAAGATGTAACGCACCGAAAAACCCGAAAGCAGCAATTCCAAACAGCAACTTCCTTGAGACAATCAATAAAATGACAAGTGCAATAATTGAGATCTCAAATTTTCCGAAATCACTCAAAAAAGAAAATGGATCGTCAAGGCGTCTCGGGATATTATCCTGCAGCCTCACTGTCGTATCAAAATCCGCCTGTACGAGCACCTCACGCGCGACGAGGT
The DNA here is from genome assembly GCA_039798685.1 of Candidatus Parcubacteria bacterium. GTDB lineage: Bacteria > Patescibacteriota > Microgenomatia > Levybacterales > UBA12049 > JACPGQ01. Next base: position 14,956 of record JBDKFM010000025.1, read on the forward strand.
AGGAGAAGAAAACAAAGAGGATGAAAACCCCGGATCCGAGAAGAAAAAGCGTGAGACTTTTGGGCATTCGACTATAATAACATGCGCATCATCTGATCGCAATTGAACCTGATATGGCATTCCGCATCTCATCCTCTCGGGCATTACATGCCAGTCGCACAGCGGCACTATAAATACCAAATAAGCGGGGTTCCGACTCAAAACGTGCAAAGAGCTGTTGATATTCACTTATTCGCAATGAGATAGCAACTCCCAATAATGCATCCTGTTCATATGTCATGAATGTACCCTGAATGCCAAAATGCTCAAGCATACTCTTCTTTCTGCCGTCTTTTTGTGCGACTACCGTCTCATCATCGGCCGAGTTGCTAACTGAAAAATCCGTATAGGGACCTGATGGAAAGTAAGGGTGCCAATTGCTCTCCCACGACTCCGGATGCGTCACGTTATCATGCTCATCAAAAACAATTGTGTCATGAAGAAAATCAATATTTGCTCTCTCTGTAGCATCATTGTGAGAGCTTGCTAATGTACTATATGCTGCCTTAAATTCAAATGGTAACCCCTCCATCCAGACCAAGCCTCGCGCAAGATGTGGTTTTGAACCCGAAAAAATTATCTCAAGATTTTCTGGCGTGATTGTACTGATAACTTCTTCTGTTATCTTTATTCGCTGTGCAATTGGCTCTTGACGAAACGCAGCCCGCAATACCTCTCTACTACCAATTCCTCCCGACATAAGCGGTAATTATAACAGAATGATGCCTATAGGTCTAACTTCTTGAGGAACTCGCGGAACTTTGCACTAATCTCAGGATGCTTAAGTGCCATATCCACCACGGTCTCCATATAGCGAAGCTTATTACCAGTATCATAGTACTTCCCGTCTTTTACCTCGACGGCATACACAGGTACACCCTGTTCTTTCAAGAGATTAATCGCATCAACAAGCCACAACTCCCCACCCTTGCCAGGCTTTATCGCCCGCAATGCATCAAAAATATCAGGTGGTAAGATGTATGCCCCATGAGTCGCGAGGTTTGAGGGTGCAAGATGCGGCTCAGGTTTCTCAATAATCTCTTTTACTTTATAGACATTGCCCTCAACCTGCTCGACATCCGCGATACCGTAGCGCACGAGCTCATCCGGATTCTCAATCCTGACTCCTGAGATGATGATGCCTCCGTATTTCTCATAGACCGGGATCATCTGTGCCAAGCGAGGCGGATTGGAGTAGATAAACTCATCACCCCACAAAACGGCAAATGGCTCTTTCTCAATTATCGGCTCTGCCGCAAGGACAGGAGTTCCGTTTCCATATGCCCCCTTTTGCCTGACATATATAAAGTTCGCCATCTCAGAGATTCTTCTTGTTTCCTCGATGAGCTCCTGCTTCCCACCTGCCTCAAGATTCTTCAAAAGATCAGCATTCGGAACATCAAAATGATCCTCAATCGCACGCTTGAGTGCACCTGTCACGATCACGACGTCTTCTATTCCCGAAGCCACGGCCTCCTCAACAACATACTGGATCACAGGCTTATCAACTATCGGGAGCATCTCCTTCGGCATTGCCTTCGTCTGCGGCAAAAAACGGGTACCGAAACCCGCAGCGGGGATAACAACTTTCCTGATTTTTTGTGTGCCGTTCGCCATAAACAAAAAGCGCCTAGCTGCTAGCGTTTAGCGTCTAGTTACTTGACCTTACAATTCGTACCCCTGACCGAATAACTAAACGCTAGACGCTGTCTTTCTAGACGCTAATTTGTATTTTACCCGCCTGCACTTTACATGTCAAATCACACCTGATATAATACATATCCTGGATCCTTACTCTCTTTCTGATTACACTCCAATATTTCAATCCCGAGAAGCTCTACTATAATAAGAGCATTGGAATTGGTAAGAGCTAAAAGTCCGGAACAAAAGAAAATATGACATCGCCGATTACCTTCATACAACAAACACGGGAGGAATTACGGCAGGTAAAGTGGCCAACCAGGGATGAAGTCATCAGGTTGACCTCAATTGTCATCATTGTAAGTGTTATAGTGGGTGTCTATGTCGGAGGACTTGATTTCCTCTTCACAAAGACAATGGAATTTATATTAAAATAACTCTATGGATCACACAGAAGATACAAAAGTAGAAGAAACAACAGATACCACAGCAGCTCCTGTCGCAGATGCACCAGTTGCGGATATTCTCGCACCGGATAAGGAAAAAGAAGACGCGATCAAACAGGCATCAGAAAAAGCAAAATGGTATATCGTCCACACGTACGCTGGTCATGAGAACAAAGTAGCCAGATCACTCAAACAGCGCGTTGAGTCAATGGGTTTTGAGGAGAAAGTCTTTGACATCATCGTCCCTACCCGCAACACGATCAAGGTAGCACAGGGCAAAAAAGAAACAGTTCAGGAAAAAATCTTCCCGGGTTACGTCATCATCAAGATGATTCTTGAAGACGAATCATGGCTACTCGTCAGAACCACACAAGGCGTCACCGCATTCATCGGCGCAGGTAATAAACCAACACCAATTTCTGAAAAAGAAGTCGAAGCTATCCAGAAATTCATGAAACAGGAAGAGCCGCTCTACAAAGCAGCCTTCACTGTCGGAGAAGCAATTAAGATTACTGACGGTCCATTTGCTGACTTCCTCGGCACTATTGATGCCATTGATGAAGCAAGAGGCAAAATCAAAGTCCTCGTCTCAATATTCGGACGCGAAACCCCAGTTGAACTCGATTTCTTGCAGGTAAAGAAATTATAGACAAAAAATTGAACAAAGACTCAACACGCGATATGTGATGAGTAAGATCTGGACTTTTTACACGACATAAAATCTTCCGGCACACAATTGCAATAATTATTCACTTCCCTTACTCTTTGTGAAACATCGACTATGAAAGAATTTCCAATTCAAAACGACTCTCCTCATCCGATAGGCGCAGAAGTCTTTACTACTGTCGGAGAACGTCTCATCATCGGCCGCGTTATCAGCCAATTTGTACTTGAAAAAGATATGTTTTCCCCCTCAGTCGATGAATCAATTCCCCCAAGTGTCATACCGGCAGGTACACCTTTTAACAAAATTGAGATTACAAGAACACAGGGTACTCCAGTCTCAGGATTCGAGGTAGGTGAAGAACACTCATTCCTCTCGCGCATGCTCCACCCGACCGGAAAACTCCACAACGAGAATGGATAGGACTTGCGGAGCGTACGGATACACGCTATAATACATTCATAGTCATATGGGAGTTCCTTTTTGAGCGGAAGCGTTTGTACCTGTGATTGATAAGTAAATTCCTCCCTGAGGTTTTCTTCTCAATCCCCACAAATTATCCCAAAATTTATAATTTAGTGTTAATAACGAAATAACTATGGCAAAAAAAATAAAGACACTCGTCAAAGTAAACATCAAAGGCGCTGAGGCAACTCCAGCACCTCCCGTCGGAACCGCACTCGGTCCTCACGGAATTCCGATTATGGAATTCGTGAAAGCATTTAACGACAAAACAGCAGACCAAAAAGGTGTTGTTATTCCGGTCGTTATTACTATTTATGAAGACAGAACATTTTCATTTATCATCAAAAAACC
>JBDKFM010000026.1:0-18163 GCA_039798685.1 Candidatus Parcubacteria bacterium
TCCTTGATCCTTTTAACGAATCACAAAGATACAGACCGAGCATATTTCTCAAACATTTTTCACACGTACTACAATTATACGAATTATTTTTATTCACCCAGCACACCCGTAAATTCTGCATCGCAAGAGGAAAACGGGACAACTCTCTTAATTTATCTAACTTATCAGCGCTGCAACCAAAATGGATCACCTCAGTGTGCTCACCTCTATAAAATATGTCCACATCAGGAGTCATTGAGTAATGCTGTTTGTTTTTCGCTCCCAAACCGCATGAGACATATAAAGATGAAAATCCGTTTCGTAAAAAGAGCGCGACGCTTCCGACCGCAAACCCATGTGCCAAATTCCAGTCAATACACCGATCATATATATCTCGAAGATTCGTTTTTACTTTCACCAACCTCAGGCGTTCCGTCTTCGCGATTGTGCTGATATTTTTCTCAACTGAAGCATAAAGCGTCCTGTTTGCAACTTTGATATCAAATCCATGAACAAAAATAAGACTATCAATTATTTTTTTATTCTTAAAATAGGTATAGAAAGAATCAGCGCCACCTGAAAAAAAACAACCGACATACATTGACTTTTTGTAGTCTTTTTTTGATGCTTTTATCGTGACGGAAATAGGGGAGAGTCCGAGATTCCACTTTTCTACAGCGTGAATGATCTTTGGCAAATTGTCCTGAAAGCGCATTGACACCTCACCATCTACTTCAATATTTTCTTTTCGCATCATTGCGATAGGCAGCATTGCTGCAAGGAAAGGACTTCCGTCAGTCACTATCGAATCACGAAATTTCTCTTCAACCTCAAAATACATCTCCTGTGTTTTGCCATCCCGAAAAGTAATCAGGGCTTTCAAGCCACACTTTCCGTTCTTTTGATATGTGCGGATTCGATGAATGATCATAACCGTGGAGCAGGAAATAAGAAGCGAAGTATATCCGAAACACGAAGAGGAGTCAATCTTATAGGATTTAAAAGTCGGGAAGAAAGAAATTACTCACCCAGAATCATTCTGTAAAACCGCCACTCATCCATATGTCTTCCGTCATGCTTCTCATAAAAACGAATCGCCGGTGTATTCCAATCCAATACAATCCACTCCATCCTCCCGCAATGCCTTTTTCTCGCAAGTTTTTGCGCATACGAGAAGAGCTGTTTTCCCAGTCCGTTTTTCCGCTCCTCTTCAAGAATAAAAAGGTCTTCAATATAAAGAGTCGGTCTCGCAAGAAAACTGGAATATGTCATAAGAAGTATCATATATCCCAGCGGCGTGGCATCTCGGAAAAGAAGGTATGCCTCAAACTTCGGATTCTTACCGATACAATCAACCCTAATTCGCTTCACCGCATCAGAATCAGGAACTGGAATTTTTTCATACTCCGCAAGTTTTCTAATAAGCTCTATGAGAAACCCTATCGTCTGCTTATCAACTTTCCGGATGAAAATATGGGGTACCATCGTTTTTCCACTCACAACAATGAGTATACAATACCGGAAAAGAGAAGCAATGATGCGCTTTTTACCTGTGAACTTTCTCGTTTCTTCTGACTCCGGCAAGCACTAACTTTTTAATAAGAGGGATCGGAAGCGATGCATCAAGCGGAAAACGGACTGTTGAGACAGATGTCTCATATCCCTGAAGTTCTTTCTTGTGATCGCTCACCGTCGGCGGCATCACATACAAACCGATGTGTTTTTTCGCATGGGAAAAATAGGCTAGTCTGCCTTTATATCCGTAATATGGCATACCATAACTGATCTTCTCCTCTGCATCAGGAGCGACGCTGAGAATCGTCGCGCGAAGCGTTCTGAGTTTTTGCTGCACCTTCTCAGGAGCAAGACTTATATACTCGTCAACTGTCTGCACGGATTTCATAAAAGTAGTATAGCAATATTTTTGGATTACTTTTCAAGAAGAGAGAGTAGTTTTGTCGTTGTATTCCAGTTGCGTATCGTCATCTGCTTATAGATCGGTAGTGAGATGATTTTCGTCAGGTGACTTTGTGCTGCTTTTTCAATCAAACGTGAAAAATACACCACCCCAACACCCTTTGTCACAGTATCAACGCCTTCTTTCACAGAGATCTGCTCTAATACTTCAGCAGCAGTCAAAGGATTTTTCAGAAACAACACATCGTAACGATATTTTTTTTGATCTTCACCGAATCCTTTCGGGGCACTTGTCACTGTTTTTTTTATATCTACATCCGAGACGACAACTACAGGAACCAAAAAACCAAATCTCTTATTGAGTATCGTCTCAATATGTCTTGCCATCTCTTCTTTATCCGTTTCTTTAGACGAAAAAATAACATTACCACTTTGAATATACGTCAGCACGTCAGCATATCCCATATCTTCAAAACAGGATTTCAAATCAACCATTCTAATACTATGATTTCCTCCGACATTTATCCCCCGGAGCAGCGCTATGTAGAAATGGGTTTTGTTACTCAGCATATGGGTAGGATGTGAGGATTATTTTTTTGCGGCAATCATACTGATCTCAAGACGCGCACCCATTGGGAGTTCTTTCACACCGATCATCTCACGAGCGGGAAGAGGCTCTGAGGTGAAATACGTCGCATAGACACTATTGACACTGTCATACAAAGAAATATCAGTTGTATAGATTGTTGTTTTTACTACATCGGCAAATGTCACTCCTTCACGAACTAACAATTCATGAATGTTTTTCATTACCTGATGCGTCTGCTCCTCAATGGTCCCGTCAAGAAGCATACCGTCTTTCAGACAGATTTGACCTGAGAGAAACACAAATCCGTTTCTTGAAACCGAGGGAGAGAAGGGAAGCGACATGGCTGTAGTATATCAAAAAAAAACTGCGAGAAGTCAGACATTTTTCTGAGAAATTTTTTCTGCCTCTAACTTCGTTTTTTGAATTTCAAGATCATGCACTTTATTTGTAAGATCAGTGTTAATTTTTTTCTCCTTTTTGATCATGCTGTCTTTCCCCCGTAGGGCAAAAAGAGATGTAAATGCATTAAGAAGATGCAGCAACCAGGCAAAAATAAATCCGATAAGAAGAGAGCTAAGCACAACAAAATACAACGGTACCCGAATGTGATAACTTGAAAGACTAATGACCACGTGTGTTGTATTTTGTGTAGAAAAATATGCCACGATGATCGCAAAGAGTAAAGTAAGTATGACTGCTAACATATGTATCAGAGAAAAAGAGAAATAATAATACCGACAATAATTATCAGAATAATGATATTCGGAAGCCCTGCAACCGCAAAAATTCCTAAGATCGAAAGTATCCACAGCACCAGGAGCACTGAGGCAATCGCCTGAAATGGACGGGGTAAAATACCGATAGCCCAACCGATCACCGCAACTATAAGCACTTCCCATAATGTGACTGCATGATTATTGATAGTAAAAAGAACAACATCCGGAATGGAAAGCCCTGTAATAGGAGCATATCCAAGTACCCAAAGAATTATAAGTATGACGACAATTGCGACTAACATAATTTATTGTGTTTCCACATCTGTTGGCGTAATAGGATAAATCAGATCTAAGAGATACACAAGTCCCCATGCAACACACAGAAAGACAATACCGGCAATTATCGTTGATGCCTCAATAATCGAGTTGCCTGAGGTCGATACCCCAAGAATGCCATTAAACGGGGTAGTAAGCGGTGTCGTGATCGCGTAGATAAAGCTGGTAAACCCAATAAACGGATTCGCCCCCAATGTCTTCAGCGCAAATCTAAATGCGAGTAACACCTCAATCAATCCCAAAATATACCATATAATCTGATTCGTCCTGAAAATTGTTTTCTTTTTTTCGAATACCTTCTGAGGAGCTTCGCCTTTTACCGGAGGATCGATCTGTCGTGTAGTTTTTTTCACAACTTGTTGAGGAACTTGCGTTTCTATTGTTGTGACCTCTTCTTGAGCAGTTGATTCATTCATGCTAAATTTGTACCTTCTTAATAACTGTCTCTTTGGGTAGATATTTCACCAGAGCCAACTCAATAAGAGCTGTTAATGTAATCTCCTCTATGACTGCTTGCGCCTTGGCGTGTTTCAAAAGGTCCGGGTTGAGAAAGAGTGTCACCCTCTGCTTGTCAGTAGTTGCCATACTTCATATACTACAACTAGTTGTTGTACTTGTCAATCTATCAATATATCAACTTCTTACGTTCGTTTACGAATTCAAAAAGAGATCATGATTACATTTACAAATATCAGCATTTCTAAGCGACATTTACCCAAATTGGATTCTCTTGTATACGTGCACCCTGATTATAATTCACTGTTATTTCCTGATCTTTTTTAATATCCTTTATCGCAATAAAATCGATTACCATCTGCTTATACTTTTCCATATACTTCGCATTTGGAGTATCAGTATGATTGTAGATTGAGCCAAAACCGAGTGCGAGCATCAACCTCTCTTTCTTTTTACCTAAATAATAAATATACGTCACAAGCATGCTCTCATTGACACTTGCTGCGTCATGCTCTGGAATTTCAATAACCGGACACCGCTCAATTCGTTCTCCCTTTTTAATTGTGACACTCGCAAAAACACCTCTTCCTGCACCTCGTAACTTTGACTGAGAAACATAAACTTTTTCTGAAGAGAGAACTTTATTCACATAAGGAGTATAGCATTGACAAGTCGCATGAATCTTCTCTAAAGAATAGATAATTACAATTGCCTCTTCGAAAATAAAAAATAAGGATACGTATTGAAGTACTGATTAAAATCAAGCTCAAAAGAGTCTAACTTGAGACAAAATGGAGAGCAAATTGATGACCGTTACAACTAATCGGAACAAGAATAACTGTTGAGCTTATCGTACTCGAATCTTTTTTCTTCCAGACAATTGTAGTGGTTGACGCAACATTTTTCTCCATCGCATCCTGAAATGATGTCACGAGTGTTTCCTGACTCTCATCTGCCACAAACGCATCAGGAAATGAGGCATCTATTTTTGCCCACTCGTCTTCAGAATCATACCCCAAGAGTGTTGCAAACTTTTTATTACAAATTTTATGAGAGTCATCAAGATAGATATAGATTGCCTGCTCTGAATTGGCCAAAATATCTTGATACTCTTTTCCAACTGCCCGTATCAATGCATCATGATTTTCTTCCATACTTTACTGTATTCAGTATACACCACGTCCTGTTTTTACAAAACCCTAAAGCCTTGATTTGCATATACTCACGATCAAAAGCACCGCTTGTGACACGATATAGAAAAGACATAACGCATCTACTCAAACGAACCGGTCTTCACACTCCCTGACCGTTTGTAATTTGCAATAATCACACCAGATGGCGTCACGACACTCTCAGTGAGCGTAAATGCTGCAGGAATTGTCCCCTTGTCGAATAACTTTTTCCCGCTACCTAGAGTCAGTGGAAATATTTTAAGCCACAGTTCATCCACTACATCATGCTTGAAAAGCGTTTGAATAAGTTCACCACTTCCGTGTACCTGGATATCAGATCCGTTTGAATTTTTGAGTTTCTTGAGATCTTCCAGAGTGCTAAGAAACACTGAGTTTTTCCACTCAGACTTTTTCAATGTCTTTGACATAACGTATTTTGTCACGTCATTGATACCCGGCCATGTACTCTCATGCTGCGGCCAATAACCGGCAAAGATCTCAAATGTTTTTCTACCCAGAAGAAGATCTGCTGGTTTCATCTGTTTTTCCATAACTTTACCACTCATCTCGTCAAAATAAGGCACAACCCACCCACCATACTTAAAATCACCTGAAGAGTCTTCTTGCGGACCGCCGGGAGCTTGCATAACACCATCAAGCGTTATGAAACTTAATACAATTATTTTTCTCACGTGATTATTGTACCAGAAGAATATTGTGAGGATAATTTACTCTCTCCATCACCATCTGAAATCGAGCATCTCACTTTGAAGAAATTTTTCTCCAACCCACAAAAAGCGGTAGCACAAATGTGAGCACATAATACACATACACATCTAGTTTGTAATATCCATCTGTCGGCTTAAATACTTTCACAAGAAAGAAATAGTCACACACTACTGCAAGTAACACCCACACTACTGCCAAAAATACATAATACAAAAATGTGTCTGACTTTATTTTTTTATGTAATATCCAAAGCGTGATAAGTACTCCAAATGGTGTGATTACCCATCCAAGAAGCGACGCCGGAACGATGGGAAAAAACAGAATACCAAGAATATATCCTATGAGCCAGAGAACAAATCCCCATAAAAATGCGTCCTTTAGAAGTTGCTTCTTCACATACACAAGAATAGTCCGTTTTTATCACAATCACGATGATACAAATCACAGGATATCTGACGTTTTCTGTTGAGAAGGAGAGGGGTGCTGCTTATGACAAATGAAACGGTGAGCACCTACTCCCATTTCATCATCGCTAAATCAGCCCTGAAAAAAGAAGAATCCACACTATAAGAGTCACCCCTCCAAAGATACCGAGAGTTTTAAAAAATACATCCACAGCCTCTTTCTTCTTTCCCTCAATCAGGAGCTGGAGCGGTTGATAAAAGAATAAATACGCCATCACAGCCGCAGAAAGAGTGAGTAGGGATAAAAATGCGACAGGGGCAAAAAAAGTGTCGGGTGTATCTCCGCGCGTGGAGGATATGAGATTAAGAATGATCGCAATAAGGAGTATGTAGCCTGAAGCACTCAGCGCATTAATCACTGGATTTTTAGACATACACAGAGTATACCAAATTACTCCGCCTGCAACAAAATACCAGATATTTTATTTCTGTACGATAAATGTAAGTGATATTAAACCTTATCTACCCTTCTACTTCAACTTGAAAACCGCCGTACGCCATTCGCTTCATATCAAAAGGCATGGACATCTCTTTACCTTCTTCAGCCTGCTTACCAAACTCTTCCATCACCTTGGCATTGACTTCATCTCGATGCTCTTTGGATTTAAACACTATAAAAGAAAACCATACCTGCTCATCATCTTTGGCTCCAGCCATCTCAGGGAATGCACGACCTTTTTCATCACCCATTTCCTGCGGAGCAAGACTGTCTCCTCGACATTCATAGTATTCCAAAGCGCCATACTTCATCCATGTATCGCGGCCGCCCTCTGCCATTTTCTTGTACTCTTCAGATTTGTCATTTGGAACGACTAACACAAATCCATCTACATATTTTGCCATAACGTATTCACCACCTTTCTCATCGCAATTTTCGTAATTATTATGCCATTTTACCAAACTCAATCACAACGAAGATTTCTTTGAAGGAGTAGTAGACAAGATATTGTCCTGAATTTTGAGATTATGTATCTCCGTCTGATGGACTTGTTCATAGTCCTTTATTTAAAAATCAGGTTCTCTCGTGAGAATATAAACAATTATTTTTTCTTTTTACCAGTCAAAATCAGAGTATCTGATGGATCACTGTGTGTTCCACCACTATTGACATGCTTTTCACCAATTTTTGCACCATTTTTTATGACATAAACGATGGCCATGCCGTGACCCCTTCCAAGACCGTAATCATCTTTGAGCCATCCGAGTATCTCTCCTGCCTTGGTATCTTTATCAAAACCTTTGGCTTTGGCTATAACAATAAATTCATGTGGAGTTTTTCCCGTCTTTTCCTCTATATTATCGAGGTATGTTTGGAATGACATACCTAAATTGTACCAAAAGAAGTTCGAACGTCCAACGCGGGCTCTTACACGCCCTAAACAGCAACAAGAGAGGTATTCTTAGTACCCTTGAGATATACTTGGTTCATTCGCATATTGTTACACTTCTTGATAAGAAGTATACTCGTAAAAATGGAAGCAAACGATGCGCCTCTCTCAAGCCCCGATTCTCAACGAGTGTTACCATACACTCTTTCGATTGATGACTTCAAAACAAGTCCTATACAAATAATTCCTAATCCAACACTTGAAAAAGTCACCAGAGATAATTTCGTACCTACTATGATTAGTACATTTGCTTACTCACGTGGAAATGTCGCAGCACAACTCATCGAACTTGACTGGATGAAACAGGCCCATGGATTTAATTTCGAGACAACAATTTCTAATTTCCTTGGAGCGGGAGGAGTAAATGTGCTCTCTGAAATTGAAACTAAAAGAATTGTTGATTCATATAGAAGAGTAAGAAGCCATGAAAGATATTTGACTAGAGAAGGATACCAGACAAAAACAGATGCAGAAGTATTAGAAAATTTTCAGAACTCCTTAAGTGAATTCGGCCCTGAGAAAATAGCGAGAACTAGAGAGGACTGTGAAGAACGATTAGAGAAATATTATGGTAATCTCGCTAATTTAGATAAACTCCCATTTGAGATATTTATGAAAATTCTACATGCCGACATATTAAAGGATTAAGGTAAGGCTACGAAATATATCGCAATCACCTAGCTCACTACTTTATCAAATTATATCGGCTTTACCTGATGGACTCGTTCAAAACCTGTCCTTTAGAAAAAACTCCATAAAACTTTTGAGGAGAAGCGTATTATTTAGCTTTCATTCTATTGTTTCTAGCATTATGTTCAAGCTCAGCTAATCCTAATGCTTCAAGTAATGGTGGCATATATACACCGAATCTTCCTCGAAGCCCTTTTTTCAAACCATACCAACCACCTTTTGGGTTTTTGGGAGAACGACCCCATGCTTCAACGGTTCCATCCTTTACTGGTTTTTGTTCGTCCGCTCCACCTAAATCCATCCAATCCCCATGCGACTTTAGCATTTGGTATAAATCATTTATTGCGTCGTAGTCATAAAGCAATGTTGTTTTACCAACCACACAAACAATAACTTTTGAACCAGCTTTTTCGTCAATATACATTTCGTATTCTGAAGAAAGTGGTGGAGTATTCAATTTCCAGGGGTTATCTTTTGTTCTGTCTTCTATTTTCATAGATACTAATTGATAGTATACCAAAACATTGGTATAAATTGGTTCTATAGACTTGAGACGAATATAGTTTGCTCCCCCGCGAGGATTCGAACCTCGAACCTAGCGATTAACAGTCGCGCGCTCTACCATTGAGCTACAGGGGATTATATACATCCCCATTTCGCCAGCGGGCTCAGGGGACTACTCTTCTCGCCTCTTCAGGTAAGTTTGGGTATTTTAGCATCTGCACTACTGGAAATCCAGCCCTGCAAAACGATACCCTCAGTGACTTACGACAAATCCTGTAAGTGCTCTAAATATCAAAAAATAATGTCTCACCGGAATACTATATATCATCATATCGATAAAGAGATGGAAAATCAGACTGACGAGAAGTGAGAGAAACACCATCTTCGCAACACGTGTTTTAGCCCAGTACATGCAAAGGCCAAGAATTGCGACATACTCAAACCCGTGAAACAATACATAATTTTTTTTCGTCATCACAAACTGCTGACCATACAAAAAATAATACAGATTAAAATTCCATCCATAAAAGAGCATATAATCAAATAGGTGATCAATATCAATTAACACTCCCGACACCATCGCAGCACCAACCGCAACCCACATGCTCTTCATACTTTTTGTACCGTATATTTTCCAGGCGAAAAGCCCCGCACAGACACTAAATACGAAATGAGCAATAATATCCAAAATAAGATCCATCACTCAAGTATGACAGAGCATGTACTTCTTTGCAGCGCATTATTGACTATGAGTCCAGTATATTTTTATAGACGATCTGAGCACAAACACTACAAGATAGTGTATAATGCAACATCACGATGGATACTCTCTTTCAGCTGGGGCTCGTGCTCCTGCTCGTCCTCCTCAACGGCTACTTTGTCGCCTCCGAATTCTCACTCGTCGCTGTCAGAAAAACACGAATCGGTGAGCTTGCAAAAAAAGGAAACGTCACGGCAAAACTCGTCCAGAGTGCGCTCGATGATCTTGACAGTTACATCTCAGCAACGCAACTTGGCATCACGCTCGCAAGTCTCGCGCTCGGATGGGTGGGAGAACCTATCCTCGCCCGGATGATCGAGCCATTCTTCACATTTCTTCCGCACGAAGCAGCACTCCTCACGACGCATACTGTCGCTGTTGCGATCGCATTTACGACGATTACATTTCTTCATATAGTTCTTGGTGAGCTTGCGCCAAAATCAGTTGCGCTACAGCGAGCCGAGGCGACAACGCTTGTTATTATCTCGCCACTTATTCTCTTCACAAAAGTTTTTCGCCCTTTCATCTGGGTTCTCAACGGTGCAGGACACTTGGTGCTTAAGATCTTTGGTCTGCAAGCACCACCAGGACACCAACTTGTGCACTCTGAAGAAGAGATAAAGATGCTTTTGAAACAAAGCGGAAAAAGCGGACAGATTCCGCTCACTGAGATCGAGATGGTAGAGAACATCTTTCAACTTGGGGATATCCCGGTGAAATACGTGATGGTACCTCGTACCGACATCATCGCATTCAATGTCGCAGCCAACCTCAGTGATATTCTGAAAAAAGTAGAACGAGACGCGCACAGTAGGTTTCCCGTCTATGAAACAACTGTTGATACCATCATCGGCTTTATACATATCAAAGACGTGTATCGTGAACTTATGAAACACGGGGAGAAAATGAAGCTCTCCCAGCTGAAAATCGTCAGAACAATTATCAGCGTACCGGAGATGAAGAAAATTGACGCAGTGCTCCAAGAGATGCGCAGAAAACGGATTCATCTGGCTGTTGTGAACGATGAGTACGGAGGAACTGCCGGCATCGTGACACTTGAGGATATCATAGAGAGTGTTGTCGGAGAGATTGAGGATGAGTTTGATACACCGCTTCGTGATATCGTGAGACAAAAAGACGGAAGCTATCTCGTTGAAGGACACACGCACGTTGATGAGATACGTGAAAGATTTAAGCTGCCTCTCAAAGGTCAGGGTTACAGTACGATAGGAGGGCTCGTCTATGGACTCTTAGGACATGAACCAAAAAGCGGTGATGTCGTACAGATCAGCAATCTGAAGATCGAAGTCAAACAGACACATGGAAAACGGATTAAAATTCTCAGGATCAAAAAGGAACGGAAATCCTGATATTCCTGCTACAATACTGCTATGCAGAACCTCACGATTCTTGATCATCCACTCGCGCAGAACGCACTCACACACCTCCGGGAGACAACTACGACGACATCTGAGTTCAGAAAATACTCTGAGATAATCTCAAAACTTCTCATCGAAGAGGCAGCATCACTTTTACCTGTATTCAAAAAGACGATCACAACGCCACTCACAGATACTGACGGGTATCTACTGAAAGAAGAAATCGTACTGATGACTATTCTTCGTGCCGGACTTGCCATGCTTACACCCGCGATGCAACTGTTCCCCTCAGCAGCTGTCGGATTTGCCGGACTTGCCAGAGATGAACAGACTGCACTCGCGAGAGAATATTACTGGAAACTACCAAGAATTACTAAGCAAGATACAGTACTGCTTCTTGATCCGATGCTCGCAACGGGAGGATCACTACTTTATGTTCTTAAGAAAATTCACGATGCAAAACAGATTATTCTCATCACGATTATCAGTGCGCCTGAAGGAATAACAACACTTACGACAGCGTTTCCTAATATCAGGATCGTCACCGCAGCAGTTGATGAAAAATTGAACGACAAAAAATTTATCATCCCGGGATTAGGTGACTTCGGCGATCGTTATTTTGGAACAGAATAATACATGCTTTCTCTCTCAACTCTTTTTTTAGGCTTTCTCCTCGGACTCACTCATGCGCTTGAAGCAGATCATCTGATTGCCGTCAGCACTACTGTCACATCAAGCAAGAATCCCTTTAAGGCAGCGACTGTCGGGATGTTCTGGGGAATAGGACATACAACAACACTCTTCCTCGTCGGCCTCATTGTTCTCGTTCTCAATGTCACAATCCCTGAAAATCTCAGCATCGGACTTGAGGGACTCGTCGGGATTATGCTCATAGGACTCGGCATCACCACACTTCGCAAGAAAGACAACTCGGTGCATGAGCACCTGCACGAACATAGCGGAGAATCACATACTCATCTTCACACAAATCACTCGCACAGACACAAACGCTCTTTTCTCATCGGCACTGTCCATGGACTCGCTGGAAGTGGAGCACTCATGGTGCTTGTCCTCTCGACAATACACTCCGTCATGCAGGGGATTATTTATATCATCCTTTTTGGCGTCGGATCGATAGCCGGGATGAGTGTCATGAGTTTTTTATTTGGACTACCGCTCAGTCTCTCATCCCGCTTCATCCGCATCAATCATACGCTACACCGGATTATCGGATTCGTCAGCATCCTCTTTGGGACGTTTGTGATCTATGAAACGCTCAAGGCACTCGGAGTGCTCTAGTGGATTATCCCTGCGCGACGACAAGAAGTACACCATGCGCAAGTGAAATACTCACTTTTTTTCCGGAAAATTCATTGCTTACACCGCGCGTTGCACCACACACCAAAATCTCATCGCGCAATTTCCATCTCAGCCCGGTCGTCACGACCCCTTTTGCATCTGTGAGAAGCGGGAGAAGTGATACCGTCTGCCCCTTTTTTCCCTCCAACATGAGGCTTCCATTGCTGACAAAATAGAGCGTCTGATTTTCATCCACGACCGAGATCTTGCATTTCGGATTCTTTTGCACAATCGTTGCAAGAAGCAATATGTTTGCCTGCACATGATCAGACCTATCCCCGAAAAACCCCAGGATGACAATCTCAGAAAAACCATTTTTACGCACATACTGCAGTGTGAGCTCAGAATCGGTAAAATTTTTATCTGTCGGGAATGTCACCCACTCAATAGGCAATTTTCTTAATTTTTTTTGCAGTACTTGGGGGAGGGAATCAAGATCTCCAATGATAACGTGAGGAGTTAAACCAGCATCTATGACATGCTTTGCTCCACCATCTGCACAGATAATCGTATCCGTCGTCTTTACTGACTTAAACACGAGATTCTGTGGAGGTGTATCTCCGTTAAAAAAAAGGACTGCACGCTTCACGAAGAAAGTATAACACGAGGAAATACATCAAAAGATTACATTACCCGAGGTAGTCTTTGAGCTTATTGCCACGAGAAGGGTGGCGGAGCTTACGAAGTGCCTTTGCCTCAATCTGGCGAATACGCTCACGGGTAACAGCAAACATTCTTCCTACTTCTTCAAGTGTTTTCGGACGACCGTCTTTCAAACCAAACCGCTCTTCAAGCACGCGTCTTTCACGGTCTGAGAGGGTGCCAAGCACCTGCTCAACTTGCTCCTTAAGTAACTCACGTGATGCTGAATCAAAGAGTGTCGGTGCAGATGAATCATGGATGAAATCACCAAGACGTGAGTCTTCTTCGTCACCAACAGGTGCTTCAAGAGAGGCAGGATTCTGTGAAATTTTTATAATCTCAAGCGCCTTATCAGGCTCAATCCCGAGTGCCTTCGCGACTTCTTCCGGTGTCGGCTCACGACCAAGCTCCTGCATCAGCTTTCGCGACATACGAAGGAATCTATTGATATTTTCAACCATATGGACCGGAATCCTGATTGTTCTTGCCTGATCTGCAATTGCGCGGGTCACGCTCTGACGGATCCACCATGTCGCATAGGTTGAAAATTTATACCCACGCCTCCAGTCGTACTTCTCGACTGCGCGGATAAGCCCCTGATTTCCTTCCTGAATAAGATCCAGAAGCGAAAGACCGCGACCAATGTATTTTTTGGCGATAGAAACAACGAGGCGAAGATTGGAGTTAATAAGAATCTTTTTTGCTTCCCGATCACCCTTCTCAACTCGTTTTGCGAGCTCGATTTCCTGATTGAAATTAAGAAGAGGGATACGGCCGATCTCCTTAAGGTACATTCTAACCGGATCAGAGACAGTGCCCTCCGTGAGGACAGTAAGCGCCTCAAGTTCTTTTTCAAGATCCTCAATAGGCTTTTGATTATCCTGCTCCTGAGTAACAGATTCAAATACGTCGATATCTGCCTTCATGAGCTTGTCATACAAGCTATCAAGCTCTTCAAGATGTTCTTCGGGTTTTGAATAAATACCGAGTATCTCGTCCTGGGTGATATATCCCCGCTTCTTCGCAGAAGTGACGATATCGGTGAGCATGTTGGTAAGTTTTGCTTTCATTATATTCTGAGCCTGAATGTTCTTTGTCGCTATGATCTCTACAAACCACGAAAAAACCTCCAAATCTCAGATTTGAGGAATCTCGTCTCCTCTATTTTACCACGAATACGATTATTATTCGAGGTGTAGTTTTATCGGATACTCAACGTGAATCATTCGCTTTCTTTTCATCAGAAAGCGCCGCAATCCTTCGATACTCATTCAAAAGCTCTTCATGTGGTTCTCCTTTTTTCTCCCTCTCCTCAATTTGGAGGGAAAGTGACTGTAATGTATGCCGAAGATAGAGCATGCGAAGCTCTGATACTACCCCTTTTAATTCCTTCACGTACGCCTCCAGATCGATAAACTGCGCCAATGGATACAAAGTCGCTGTATTAAACGATGAGAGTAACTCAGTCGGAAGAAATGATGCTGCTTCCTGGGCAGAAAAACTATTACGTTCAGTCACAAAATCAGCAAGAAGATACAGTAATTTCTGATTTGCACGCTCTTTCGGAGCAATACCCGAGAGGATACTCATCACTTTTTTCATATGCACCACGGGATTTTCCGACTGCACAAGCAATGCGACCAAATACTCTTCGAGCACTTCTTCCCTGGGAAGTTTCTCCTTTACTGCCGGAACAGGGATCTGCTCTCGTTTCGGATTTGTAAACCGTGCCAACTCCCGATAGAGACTCTCAGATGACGTATCAAGAACGCTACTGAGTTTTTTTACATAGTGCTCTTTGATAATTTCATTATGAAGCGCCGAGAGGAGAGGAAGAAAAAAATCTGCAAGCTCTTTTTTCCCGCCCGCTTCTTTTACTGCAACTTTTTTTGTCATTTTCTCAAGCAAATAATCCAACACCGGAACATCGTGCTTCAACGCTGCCTTAAATCCGGAAGCATTTCTTTGTATTGCTTCATCAGGATCTTTTCCCTCAGGAATGACCAGCACTGAGGTAACCAGATCCTGCGCTTCAAGAAGCGGGAACGACCTCACAAGCGCTTCCTGTCCTGCACTATCGTCATCAAGACACATTGTTACCCGCTTCACATACCGCGAGAGCAGTTTTACCTGCGCCTGTGTCAGCGCAGTTCCTTTGATTGCCAGCACATTACGTATACCCTCCTGAAAACAGGCAATCACATCAAATTCTCCCTCAACCAAAATAGCCTGATCAGTCGTCCGCATGGCATCTTTTGCCATCTCGATACCAAAAAATTGCTCTCCCTTATGATACACAGGTGTCTCTTTGGTGTTGATATATTTCGGACCCTGCGTCGTTGCGACTAACACACGTCCTGAAAAACCAACGATATTGTCACGATGGTCAATTAAGGGAAACATAATGCGATCCCTAAAAAAATCCATGAGTCTTCCCATCCTTTGTATCCCAAGACCACTCTCAACAATATCCTCCTCCGAACAACCTTTCTTCTTCACAAGATACGAAACCAGCGCATCGCCACTTCCCGGTGCAAAACCGATACGAAATGACTTGAGGGCTCCGTCATTTATTTTTCTCCCTGACAGATACTCCCGTGCATTTTTTCCGGCCATATGGGTCGTCAGAATATAGTGATAAAACGACGCAGCGAGACGATTAATCTCATAAATTTTCTCCTTCCGGGAGCTCAGCATGCTGTTGCGGGGTCCCTCGTGCAATTCAACACCTGCCCGTTTTGCCAAAAAACGAAGTGCTTCAGGGAACTCCATATGCTCATACTCCATGAGAAACGTGTACGCATCGCCTCCTTTTTGACAACCAAAGCAGTGCCACATCTGACGCTCAACTGAGACCATAAACGATGGCGTGGTCTCATTATGAAACGGACAATTTGCCTTGAAGTTTCTTCCGGCTTTTTTAAGAGGAATATATTCCTGAAGGAGAGCGATTATATCCGTCCGCTCACGTACGAGTGCAACATCATCCATAACTCGTTTCGCTCGTAATTTCACATATTACCAATATCAAATTTCAAATGAAAAATGATTGACCATTGGAAATTGACAATGAGAAATTCTTGCTGTGGTATTGTAGCACTATTCGTTGCTTTTATTAGCCTCAGCAATTACAATGGCCACACAATGAAATATAAAGCGCTTTTTCTTGATATTGACGGTACAACTGTCTGGTACAAAGATCCGCACACGATCCTCCCATCTCCCAGAGTCACAAAAGCAATCATCGAAGCCAGTAAACACGTACATATCTGCCTCGCGACAGGGCGCCCTCTTTTTATGCTTGAACATATTCTCGAAAATCTTCAACTCACTGACGGCCTCGCAGTCATCAATGACGGGGCACAACTTATCGATATCACCACCCGAAAGATGCTCTACAAAAAGGCACTCCTCAAAGGGGATGTCACAAATGTAGCCACGTATCTCGGAGATCACGGACTATCTTTTTATCTCAACGACGGCCTCAGAGACACCACCATAGAAACGATTCCCGCAACAAGAGAAGTACTCAATATTTTTACCATCCATCAGATGGCTCTTGAAGAAGCGGAGCTACACACACTCGCACTCAGTAAAATTCCGACAATCAAGGTGAGCATGACCCATCACGGTACAACCGAAAAGTATGAACTCTTAATCAGCCACGCTGAGGCGACAAAACTTCACGGCATTATCGAAGCGTCACGGATTCTGAAAGTAAAAAAGGAAGAAACAATCGGTATCGGTGATAGCGGGAATGATTTTCCGCTCCTTATGGCATCCGGTCTCAAGGTAGCGATGGGCAATGCAATTCCCGACCTCAAAGCAGTTGCTGATTATGTCGCTCCTTCGGTTGAGGAAGATGGTGTCGCAGATGTCATTGAGAAATTCATACTTCCCAAGAAATAATTTTCCTGCTACAATAATATAAGCCTATATGCTGCAAGATGCCCTACCGCTTGAGGAATTAACAAGCCTATCAGTCCTGGACGGACGATATCGCTCGCAAGCAGCACCACTGGCATCCTACCTCTCAGAATTCAGCCTCATCAGAGTCCGCATCGAAGTTGAAACACTCTTTTTAAGTGCACTTTCAAAAGCAGGAGTTCTCAGAAAACTCACAACTGATGAAAAAAAACTACTTGAGTCACTCGGACCTGAGATAACACTTAATGATGTTCATGAGATCAAACGTATCGAGTCCCGTATCAAACACGACGTCAAATCCGTTGAGATATATCTGAGGGAGAAACTCGGCGCCACATCGCTTCGCGATACACTGGAGATGATCCATTTCGGTCTGACCTCAGAGGATATCAATAATCTGTCCTACAGGTTGATGCTGAAACGTGCCGCTGAAAATGTGCTACTTCCGTCTATGACGAGCCTTCTTGAAAAAGTGTGTACGATTGCAAAAGAACAAAAAAATACCCCGATGCTCGCCCGGACACATGGTCAGCCGGCGATTCCGACTACACTTGGTAAAGAATTCGTCGTCTTTGCAGACCGTCTCGCAAAAGAGATGCATCTTCTTCGCCAACATCGTTTTTCAGGTAAGCTCTCAGGTGCAGTTGGCAACTACAACGCCCTGAACATTGCATATCCTGACACCGATTGGAGAGCATTCTCAAACGCGTTCCTCAAAGACCTTGGCCTTTCGCAAACCGATGCGACCACGCAGACAAATACCTATGAAGACATCATCTCTTTTTTTCAGATCATCCAACGTTACAACAATATCCTCGTTGATCTGAGTCAGGATATGTGGCGATATATTTCAGATGGTTGGTTTACGCAGGTGCTCAAAAAAGAAGAGGTTGGTTCATCAACAATGCCTCAAAAAATCAATCCGATCAGATTTGAGAATAGTGAGGGGAACGCAGGGATGGCAAACGCATTTGTCGATTTTTTCGTTCGCAAACTTCCGGTCTCCCGCCTGCAACGCGATCTTTCAGACAGCACAGTCATCAGAAACTTCGGAAGCTGCTTAGGATATTCGCTCCTTGCTTACACTGCAGCCAAAGACGGCCTGGAACGGATCTCACCAGACCTCAATAAAATTGAGTCAGATCTTCTCTCAGAT
>JBDKFM010000027.1:0-18115 GCA_039798685.1 Candidatus Parcubacteria bacterium
CATGAATTCCAGCCGGTTTTCAATGAAT
Organism: Candidatus Parcubacteria bacterium; assembly: GCA_039798685.1. Lineage (GTDB taxonomy): Bacteria > Patescibacteriota > Microgenomatia > Levybacterales > UBA12049 > JACPGQ01. The sequence continues at coordinate 29 of JBDKFM010000027.1, forward strand.
CAGATCTTATTAATGTGGATCGTTTTAATGCGTACATGAAGACGATTGTCGGGGGAGAACCGATGCAGCCGTTCTCGCTTGATACAACCAAAGATATTACGGAGGAGAAGCGGCTTGAGAATCTTCGGGTTTCGGAGTTGATAAAAGAGCTTTCCCGCCTGAAGTACGGGCGTGACGTGAATGTTATTGAAGCTGAGATTGGTCAGCGAGCACGCCTCTAAGATGTAATTGCCTCCCTGTTTTTGCTACAATGAGCGAACCTTGCGTCTGTAGCTCAGTGGTAGAGCGCTACTCTTATAAAGTAGATGTCCTTGGTTCGATCCCAAGCAGACGCACTTGTGAGTAGTGGGAATATGAAAACGAAGAAAGTCATACTGGGAGTCGGAGCCCATCCTGACGATATGGATTTTACCTCATCAGGTACCATTGCGAAGATGGTAGAGGAGGGGTGGGATGCGTATTATCTTGTGTGCACCGACGGTTCCCGTGGTTCACGTCTTCATAACACGACCCATCAGGCGCTCGCAGAAACGAGACGCGAGGAGCAAAAAGCTGCAGGCAAGATCCTCGGACTCAAAAATATCTTCTTTCTTGATCATGAGGATACGCAGCTTATGTGCGAGCCTTCCTTAAAAGAAGAAATAGTGCGTGTTATCAGGACTGTCATGCCGGATATTGTGATCACTATGGATCCAACATTTTATTTTTCTGCGAAGTCCCCCTGGAAAACAGGAGTTTCATTCATTAATCATACCGATCATAGAGCAGCAGGACTTGCGACTATGGATGCAGTGTTTCCGCTCGCTCGTGATCTTTTAAGTTTTCCGGAGCATGCGCTTGAGGGTCTGAAACCACATAAGGTTGACGAATTATGGCTTACCTCTTTTACAGATCGGGAGCATGTTGTCGACATTACACGTACATTTGAGAAGAAACTGAAGGCGCTCGCTGCGCACGCGTCTCAGTTTGATGATTTTCCGAAGATTAAACGAGAGGTCTATGATCATGCTGTGCACTTTGCTGACGAAGAGGAATTTGAGTTTGGGGAAAGCTTCATTCGACTAGTCCTTGACTAGTTTTTTTCATTTCAAATACGTGCCTCATTGGATATTAAAAACGAGAAATTTTTTCTAGAGGTCTGAGAGGGTAGTGGTGTCTTTTCCGCGTTCTTTTACATACTGGAGATAGCGTTCAGTCGTTGAGATTCTCTTGTGGCCAAGAACTTTTGAGAGCAACACGAGTGACACGCCATGTTTGAGGTGATGGGCAACAAATGTGTGCCTGAGATCATTGACCTTGGCGTTTTCAATCTCAGCGAGGCGGAAATAGCGTTCAATTGCTGTCCTGATGTTGCGTACCAGGAATGGTTTGCCTGATTTTGTGATGAATATATGGTCATTTTGTACCTGCGGGCGTACTTTTAGGTAGCGATTCAGTGCTTCTTTTGAAGGTCTGTTGAGTGGGACTACTCTTTCTTCATGTTTTTCGAATGGACTGATATGTAATGCGTCTCCTTGAAGATCAGCCATTCTAAGGTTGGCAAGCTCACCGATGCGAATGCCGGTTTGAAGAAGTAGTTCGATAATTGCAAACATACGCGGATCATTCCGTGCAGCATCGCGGAGGGCTCTATACTCAGTTGGTTTTAGAATTCGTGGAGGTGCGAGTTCATATCGTGGGTGAGAGACGAGAAGGGACGGGTCATCAGTAATATACTCATTTACCTTCAAAAATCGGTAGAACGTGCGTGTGGAGTTTAACTTTCTGGAGATAGACTTCGGTGTGTATCCGGTTTTTGACATTTTGCCCATGAATGCCTGGAGATCATCCTGGTTTACTTCATGTACATTGTTTTTCTGAAGCTCTTCAAGAAAGCTTGCAAGCTGATCAATGTCTTTCCCGTATGCTAGAATGGTAGCGTTTGAGTGCTTTTTGGCTTTCAGGAAATCAGTGAAAGATTTGTGCGCATCTCGAATCGTGATATTTTTCATTGTCGTGAAATCCCATAATATCAATAAATTTGCCTCGCGTCAAGCACAAGTTGTGAAAATTGTATGAAAAAAGTACTCTTTTTATTAGTCTGTATCACGTTGTTGTTTATCATCCATGGGCTCTTTCGTTCGATTCTTACGCTTTGGGAGAAGAAAGATGTCTATGTGGCAAAGCAGCAGGAACTTGAACGCGTAAAAAAGGAAAATACAGCCTTGAAAGCGCAGGAGAAAACAGTAACGGATGCGCAGTTTGCCGAAAAGGAGATTCGTAATAAGCTGTTCATGGTTCAGCCTGATGAGAACGTCGTCGTGCTTCCTGCAGATGTTGGGAAGGAGGCTAAAACTCCAAAAAAGAGGCATGTTGTAGCAATCCCCGTGTATGAGCAGTGGATCTCGCTTTTTGTGAAGGGATATTAGACAGAGGTGATCGTGAAGTTTTCTTCGGTGTGAATGCCTCCAAAAAGCGTTGATGCACTCGCTCCTCTGTAGATAATTTCCATAAATTTATCCTCATGACCACTTGATCCTGGTGCAAATGCGAGGGCACCATGGGGGACATTAAAAATGCCATCTGTAAAAAATGCTTCTTGCGAGTTGTTTTTGAAGGAAATAACGAGTTTTTGCCCCGGAGTGAAGTTGACGTCTGAGAGACGCATGGTGGTTTTGATATTTCCGTATCCATCGACTGCGGCAACGGATTGCGGAGGAGCTTCGGGTATGAGGGAGAGATCGAGTGCATCACCAATAAATGAGGTGTCATTGAGAATCATTTGCTGAACAGCCTTGGGAAATTTATCTCTGGATCTGAATTGAGAGCCTTCATTCTCAACGTTGACCGCATGAAATGCTTCGATATGCGGTTTGAGAAATGAGAAGCAGTACTTCGCGTTTACTCCGATGATTTCTCGTCCGTTTTTTAGTTTGGCATACACGAGTCGTTCGCCTTTGTTATTTTTTTGTGCCTGTGTATCTTCTGTGCGGGGGGCGGTATTGGTATAGAGGTATGTGTTGAGAAGTCCGGGGGTGAGTGCGAATTGGTATGTCCAGAATCCTGTGGTGAGTGTACTGAATGCGGGAACTGACTGGGGGATGATGGTTGCGTCGGGAAGAAGCGTTTGTAGCTGAAGGACAACCTCGGTAAATGAGGGATCTCCTGTGCCGTAGTCAGCAATGAGTACAATCGTTGGTTGGGGCATACGCAACAAAGAACAAGTATAGCAAAGACTGAGAGAAGAAAAAAGAGGGGAACTGTGTTGCGGGGTCGGTATCGAAACCGAACTGTGAGATTATGAGCCTCACGTGCGCCTTACACTACCCCGCGTGTGTGTAGGAGTCAGTATACCATTTGCCTTACGCACGGTCAAATTGGTATACTTTCACCACAAATGCCAGGGTAGCTCAGCTGGTTAGAGCACAGCATTCATAACGCTGAGGTCGTGGGATCGTGTCCCACCCCTGGTACACATTGAGAATTATGAAGTGTGAATGAAGATGTACGTATCCCTCTTTAATCCCAAATCCCATCTTCCTGATATAATACCCCTGTCATGAGAACGAATTGGAAAGACAAGAGAGTTGCAGTTATAGGTCTCGGTGTGGAGGGTATCTCAAGTGTCCGGTATCTCTGTGAAAAAGGGGCATCGGTAACTGTGTTTGATGAGCGGGAAAGTGGGGAAATAGATGAAGAGATCAGAGATGAGCTTCGATTGCTGAATGTCACGCTTATGACGGGAGGGACATCCCTGGACAATCTTGGGCAGTATGAGACCATTGTTCGAAGTCCTGGGGTGAGGTTGTTAAGAAAAGAACTTCAGGAAGCGAGTGCAGCAGGAGTCAGCATTACATCGCAAACGCAGCTATTTTTAGATGAATGTCCGTGTCCCGTGATTGGGGTTACGGGAACAAAGGGTAAGGGAACAACTGCATCTCTTATCTATGAAATGTTGAAGAAATCAGAATTAGATGCATATTTAGGAGGCAATATAGGACTGCCTCCTTTCTCATTTTTGAACAAACTTACTGATCAATCTAAAGTTGTGCTTGAGCTCTCCAGTTTTCAGCTTCATGATGTAGTGACGAGCCCCCATATTGCGGTGGTGCTTATGATTACCCCTGAGCATCTGAACTACCATACAGATATGGAGGAGTATGTTGAGGCGAAACGAAATATTCTTCGTTTTCAGACTACAAAAGACTTTGCAGTGATCAATAGAGATTATCTTCCCTCACATGAATCTGATATCGTCACTGATGGAAAAGTATTTTATGTGAGCCGTGAGAGAGACGGGGTGTCGCAAGGGTGCTTCGTGAAAAATAATGCCGTCTGGATTACGATGCAGGGTGCCGAATGGAAGATCATTGATGTCGAAAAAATAAAGCTTCTTGGCAAGCATAATCTTGAGAATGTCTGTGCAGCGGTCATGGCGGCAACTCTCGCCGGAGCAGCTAAAAATGAGATTGAGTCAGTGCTCATGAGCTTTACAGGTCTCCCGCACAGGCTTGAGCTCGTGGCAGAGAAAAACGGTGTTCGTTACTATGACGACTCGTTCTCAACAACCCCTGAGACTGCAATAGCTGCAATTGAGTCATTTAGTGTACCTGAAATTCTTATTCTCGGAGGTTCTGGAAAGAAGAGTGATTTTACTGAGCTCGGTTCCGTTATAGCAAAAGCGAAAAATATTAAGGCTATTATTGGCATTGGTGAAGAATGGCCTCGCATGAAAGCACAATTACAACTATCAAATTTCAAATCTCAAATTCCCTTGATCGAGGGGGCTACGGATATGAGGACAATCGTTGCTGCAGCCTCAAAAATCGCTACCCCAGGTGACGTTGTCTTGCTTTCACCAGCTTGTGCGAGTTTCGGGATGTTTAAAAATTTAAAGTTTTCAATGAAAATTAAAAATTATAAATTAAAAATTAAATTATGGTGTTTCAATTTAGTATTACTCAGAAAGATAAGCAGTCAAAGGCAAGGGCAGGGGTGCTCAAGACTCCTCATGGTGACATATTAACTCCCAATTTCAACCCCGTCGGTACTCAGGCAACCGTCAAGACGCTCTCGGCTCTTGATCTCAAAGAGATCGGGGCGCAGATTGTGCTTTCGAATACCTATCATCTCAATCTTCGTCCCGGGGCGCAGGTAATTAAGGAAATGGGTGGGCTTGCAAAGTTTATGGGATTTACTCACGGCCCCTCCTTCGCTAAATCTGCGGAGGGCAAGCCGACGATGACTGATAGTGGTGGATTTCAGGTATTCTCACTTGGTGCTGCGCTGAAAAAGGTGGTAATGAAGGATAGACAGGGAATGAGTCTGAGTAAATTCTCAAAATCCGTGTTTCTCTCCCCAGCTGATACAGTCCATGTATTACCCGCTGTGACAAAGACGACTGCTGAAAAGCAGCTCAATAAATTGAAGGCTGCCAAGGTGCATGAAGATGGTGTGTGGTTTTACTCACATATAGATGGGAGCAAGAATTGGTTTGATGCAGAAGTTTCAGTCAGTCTTCAGGAGAAGATGGGAGCTGATCTTATCGTCGCATTTGATGATCACGAATCACCGCTCTGGGATTATGAGACGACTAAACTCTCAGTTGAGCGAACGAATCGGTGGGGAGTCGCATCACTTGCTGCGCAGAAGCGACGCGATCAGCTGATGTACGGCGTTGTGCATGGGGGGATGTATGAAGATTTGCGAAAAGCATCTGCGATGTTTACCGATAAGCATTTTCCGGCTGTTTCGATCGGTGGCTCCTATACCTCAAAAGATGTACTCTACAACACACTTGAGTGGTGTGTGCCGTATTTTCAGGATGATAAACCGCGGCATCTGTTGGGTATTGGTGAGGTGCAAGATTTATTTGAGGGTGTAGCTCGGGGCATCGATTTTTTTGATTGTGTCGCACCGACGAGGCGGGGAAGACATGGGACATTTTATATTTCACCTCAAAATGGGGGTTCTTCAAAGCAGAATTTTACAATGAACATTCAAAACGTGAAGTACAGCATGGATCAGGAACCAATTGATCCGGGATGTGAGTGTATGACATGTCAGAACTATACGCGGGCATATATCCATCATCTTGTGAAAGCCGATGAGCTCCTCGCGCAGCGGTTGGGCTCATATCATAACGTCTACTTCATCGTAAATCTCGTAAAACGAATCCGCGAATCGATACTCGAGGGCTCTTTTCAGCAAATGAAAGAACAATGGCTTCAGTAAGAAAGCCTCTTGACCCTCCTTTGCCTTCCATTTTGCTTATGCTTCGCGTGATAAGAATGCTTCGGAGGGACTGCCTCCCGAAAAAAAACGGGACTTGACAAATATACTATCATACTAGTATACTAGTATGTATGGACACATCTGACTGGCGGCTTAAGGAGCTTGTTAAAACGCTTGAAGCGATGGATACTCCGGAGAAGATGATGAATTTTCTTGAAGGTATTCTGACACTTAAAGAGCTTGAGGAGATTCCGACCAGATTGCAGATTGTGAAACTGTTAAAACAGGGAGTTTCGCAGCATGAGATTGCAGAGCAACTCGGAATCGGAATCGCAACTGTGACGAGAGGATCTAAAGAGATCCAAAAAGGAAATTTTAAGTATGTTAGATAATAGTGAAAATGCGATAGTAAATTGGCAAAACCTCCGATAGGAGGTCACCTTCTTGTGGGCGAAATGCCCTCTGATAAAGACCTCCCAAGCGGAGGTTTTTTTATGAAATATGAATAGTAGAGCTGAGTCATTATCGGTACGCAATGTAGATTATTCGATGGTTCCCATAGGGGGAAGAATAAAATCGGCTGGAGTTAGTCTTCAGAGGATATATGAAGTTCTTGACACCCCGGATAGGATAGGAGATCCCATTGCTGTAGCTGTCGTCCAGAATAGGGGATTTTCTCAGCTTCGAGGAAATCCTCCGTTGTCTATGGAGGTGGCTTTTTTTCCGCAGGATACAAAGGCAATGAAAACAGCCTTCGGAGGAGTAGGTATATATCGCCCAACACTCAAAACGGATCAGGGGCCGGCCGGAAACTTTGGACCATTTTATGTAGATACCTCAGTGGCGGAATCATCTCTTTCCGCTCGTTTTAATGGAGAGCAGGGAGTCGCCGTTCTAGAGCGGTTTATGCAAACGCAGTTTGCGGCAACAGATTTGTCACAAGCAACAAGAGGGGAGATCGATGACGCCATTTCCCGGGTAAAGGAGCTCTATGCGCGAGGAGAATATGTCAGTGCTGATAGTGCGATCTCGGATCTTCGTCGAATAAGCATGGCACATGGTATTGAAACCACCCGTCGTGCCGGCGTAGGGAGAGGAGAGTTTTTCTTTTGTCGACCGGTATCGGTCGAGAAGTCAGTTGTTGTGGGAGCAGATCACGTGAGGGAAATTGAGACACAAACAAATGAACTCGTTACCCGAATTGCTCGAAAGGCAGCAATGGTAAAGACTTTTGTAAAAAAAGGCGCATCAATCGCACAAGCAGTAAGAGAAGTCGAGGAGGATGCAGAAGGAATTTCGTCGTTTGATCCTCTACAAAATATCTTATATTTTCAGCCAGATGTCCTTTTTCGAAGCGATGGAACTATTGATATTGAGAAGGTTAATTTTCCCGATCTGGGTATGTTTATGACAAAAATTGATCCAGGTGTACAAAATGCCAAGCTAGAAGAAGTTCAGGAGATAAACAGAGGGATAAGGAATCGTGTTCTGGATAGGGCAACGGAAAAATTAGAAGGTCGTCAGGCGCTTCTTGTAACGCGAGACGCTGTACTTGTGAATGATGAGGATTCGCTTGAGCATTTAGAGCTGGAGTCATTGCGGGAAGGACTACAGCAGAGAGGTGTGGAATCAGAAACCCTTTCGGTTAGTGATTTGTGTGGCAGGTCATTATCAGAGGATGATGCGGTATTATTGATGAATGTTTCAGCAACAGACCCTCAGTTTTCAAATATATTACAGCTTGCAGCGTCTGATGTAGCTGATTTTTTTCCAGATCCTTTTATAAAGCTTTTTGAAGCAGAGGCAACAACGTACAGGCGTCACCTTGTAACTGGCGAATCCCTACGGAAATTTCTTGATGTAATCCAGCCAACTGCAATGGACAAGCCAAAAGGAATTTATGAAAAAACCAGATTAATCGATAAAGCATTGAGAGTGGGTGGAACAACAGAAGATATTATTTATTTTTCAACACCGGGAATGAATGGGCAACAGATACCAACATTTCGATATGATCCAAAAAGTTTTGCTGAGGTGTATAAAACTATTCAAAAGCGCCAGAAAGATACGGGGCAAAGTGTTGACTCATTAATTGTTACGCCTGTACCATTCACTCCTGAGGCTGCTGTAGTGCATGCGGATGACGGACCGAGACTTGCTGTTTTTCGTTTTATGTTTTTAGTTAATTAATTATGCTTATTACAAAAATTGAGCAAACAGTGATTGTCGATGAGGTGATGCGGGCAGTAAGGAACGCAACGAAATGTATTTATGCAACGATGCTTCTTTCGCAAGAGCTGCAGTCTCCGTTGCCAAAGACGTATCATGATTTGTTAGGGAGAAAGATTAAGGAAGGAGTTAAGGTTTATCGAGTTGGTTTTGGAGCCAGAGGCGAGTATAATACATTTGCTCTTTCGTCAAAGAACTTGGATTCTAAGAGTTATTCTTTTCGGTATCTGAATAAAGTATCAGAGTACCAGAGAATGCTTTGTATAGATGAAAAGAAGCTATTTTTCGGAGTTGATGGGAGTTTTTTTACAAGCGAGTACAAACCATTAGTTAAAGTGTTCATGCAATATTTTAACAGTCAGTATAACAAGGCAAAAATATGAAAAAACGAGTTTATTCAGGGATTAGAGCAACCGGCCGGTTACATCTTGGGAACTACATGGGTGCCGTCAAAGGCATGCTTGCTGTGCAAGACACGTATGACTGTGTTTTCTCAGTTGTCGATCTGCATGCGATTACAACACCCTATGACCCAAAGACGCTTTCAGAGTCGACACGAAGTGTGATTTTGGATTATCTCGCGGCAGGGCTTGATCCGAAGAAATGTCTTCTTGAGGTGCAGTCATTTATTCCGGAGCACATGGAGCTGGCGTATTATCTTGGTACGATTTTTCCGCTTGCTGAGCTTGAGGATCTGCCGACGTATAAAGACAAGAAAATGCAGCATCCGAAATATGTAAATATGGGACTTCTGTATTATCCCGTGCTTATGGCAGCTGACATTCTGCTTTATAAAGGAGAGTTGGTACCAGTCGGTATCGATCAGGAGCCGCATCTTGAAATAGCACGGCAGATTGCGCGGAAGTTCAATAGTGTGTATGGTGAGACATTTCCTGAGCCTCGTCGATTTAAAACAGAAGGTGAGTATGTGCCGTCATTGACAGGTGAGGGAAAGATGAGTAAATCAGTTGAAGGGAGTTTTATTAATCTTACTGATGATCTGGCGACTATCAAGGCAAAGCTTGCAAAAGTGCCGACAGATAGCGGCACGCTCGGTGGATCAATCCCGCAAAAAGGGGGCGTTGCGAATCTGTTTATCCTTGCATATCTTTTTGGAGGAAGAGAGCTGCATCATAAATATGTTGAGGATTACAAAGAAAAAAAGATCCGATACGGCGAGATGAAGCAGGAACTTGCAGATGTTTTGTATGAACAGCTGAAGCCGATTCAGGAAAAACGGCGTGAGTTTGAAGAAAATCCTGCAGTTGTCGATGCGATTTTGAGAGAGCATGCAGGAAAATGCCGGGAAATCGCAAAGAATACAGTGCTTGAGGTAAAAGAGAAAATGGGATTTCTACAACTCTAATCTCCGATTAGCTGCAGATGTTGTGCAACATCAAATACAGCAGTATATGGATCTGCCGCATATACCGGATGCCGATGACTCTGTCTGACGAATTGTCTTGCGGTGGGTAGCAGAGCTGTCACATCCTCTGAGCGTGTTCGATTTCTCACAATAGCACGCGAAAGAGCTGCCAGTGGATTTGGGGGTGTTTTAAGCCCTGCAGGTGCGTGTCTTCGGATAGACTCAGGAACACCCTTTAACGCACGTTTTATTTCAAGAATATCCGCATAAATTAAGATTTGTTGTTCAATTGGGTTGCTACTCATTTTTTCCCCATGTTCGCCGTGGTTCCTTACAAGAACTGCAATCATCTCAACTGTCTCCTGAGAAAGATTCGGATCAAGAAGCTGCCAATTATCCCGGGCCCATTTTTCTCCACGTTCTTCGTGTGGTTTCTGATGATGAGGAAATTTTCTTAATTCGTTTAGTTCATAATTGCTCGTTCTCCCTAAGTCATGAATACTGGCTGCCCAATAAAGTGCTTCTGTGTTTAATGACTCTTGGATTGTTTCTGGTAGCTGGGAGGCGAGATGTGCTGACCAGACGAGTACTCTTGCATGATGTCCGCTGCCATGTACTTTACTTTTTGCATGTTCTCGATTGGAGTAAGTCTCAAACCACTCAGACTTTTGCCTATATCTTTCTAACACTGCTCGGGAAGGAAGTTCAGGGTGATGAGGAATGGCATGTTCAATTCTTGCTATTTGAGGACTGGTATTACCGGTTTCTCCAGGCATGAGCTTAGTATACCAAATGCTTGTTATAATAATTTTTATGCAATGTGATCAAAAAAATATTACTCGGTTTCAAAAGAAAATTCTTGCATGGTATACAAAAAATAAACGTGATTTACCATGGAGAAATCTCCCGTTTGATTTAACGCTTCAGCAGCGAGATCCATATAAAATTCTTGTATCAGAGGTGATGCTCCAGCAAACACAGGTAGGGAGGGTGATTCCGAAATATTCTGCGTGGATGGAGAAATTTCCGGACGTTACGTCCTTGGCAACTGCATCGCAAAGAGATGTTCTGTCATGTTGGTCAGGACTTGGGTACAACAGGAGGGCGCTGAGTCTTCAGAAAGCGGCGAAAATGCTTTGCGATGAATATAATGGTGTGTGGCCGAGAGAAAAGGAGTTGTTAAAAAAGTTGCCTGGGGTGGGGGAATACACAGCCCGTGCTCTTTTGACATTCGCGTTTCATCAGCAGGTAGCAGTCGTTGATACGAATGTAAGACGCGTTATTCTAACGCAATTTCAAATTTCCAATTCCCAATTTCAAATGCTCAGTGACAACCAGATGCAGCAGATCGCAGACCACATGTTGCCTATTGGAAAGGCGTATGAGTGGAATCAGGCGCTTATGGATTATGCCGCACTTGAGCTGAAGAGTAATAAGATACCACTCAGGAAACAATCATCGTTTAAGGGGTCACGTCGGTTTTATAGGGGGAAGCTATTGAAGTTACTTCTTGCTGAGAAAGAAGTAACGTGGAAAAAAATTGAGGAGTCATTATTTAGTAACCCGACTCCGGATGATCGGGTGATGGTGCATACAGTGGTGTCAGAGATGGAAAAAGAAGGTTTTGTTCGTGTGAACAAGGCGAAAATATCTCTTCGAAACTGATTTTTTGTCTCATATACTCCGTAGAATTGTGTAGTAAAAGCGAGGCTACTATGGTATACTGGCTCTCACTGTAACTACAACGAGACAGTAACAAGGAATATATGGCTTCAGCAGAAAAAAAATCCACAACAAGCGGTAAACACAGTAAGAAAATGATGCGTTTCCGGTTTAAATCCTCCTGGAAAAATATTCTTCTCTATGGATTTCTGCTTCTTTTTTCTCTTTTGATATTTTCTGCATTTAGCGTGCCTCTTGAGGAGCGCGGAGCGAAAGTTCCGGTGTCTGAGGTCATCAGTGCCGTGAAAAAAGGGCAGGTCACACAGATTACGGTTACCGGTACGAAACTGATAGCGAAAACAAAAGACAAAACGATCGTTGCAGATAAAGAGCAAGGTGAGAGTGTCTATAATCTATTTAAAAATGCGGGTGTAACACTTGATCCGAATAAGGTAAAAGTACAGGTGCAGGATGAGGCAGGGCTTAATAGCTGGATCGGAATTCTCTCAGGAATTTTGCCGGTTATTCTCATGATCGCGTTTTTCTACTTTATCTTCCGTCAGGCAAGAGGAACGCAGGAGAGTATTTTTTCGTTCGGTCAATCAAAGGCAAAGCTTTTCAATAAAGATTTGCCGCGGACGACATTTGCTGATGTTGCAGGAGTAGATGAGGCAAAACAAGAGCTTTCGGAGATCGTTGATTTTCTTAAGAATCCCGGAAAATACAAGGCAATGGGTGCCAGGACTCCGAAAGGAGTGCTTATGGTAGGCCCTTCAGGGACAGGGAAGACGCTTCTTGCCCGCGCGACTGCTGGAGAGGCAAATGTCACGTTCTTCTCGATGGCAGGATCGGAGTTTATGGAGATGCTTGTCGGTGTCGGCGCATCACGCGTGCGCGATCTGTTTAATACTGCGAAAAAAAGCCAGCCTGCAATTATCTTCATCGATGAGATTGATGCAATCGGGCGTCAGCGCGGAAATGGTCTTATGGGGGGACATGATGAGCGTGAGCAGACACTCAATCAGATACTCGTTGAGATGGACGGATTTACGCAAAATGAGCAGGTGATCGTAATGGCGGCGACGAACAGGCCGGACGTATTGGATCCTGCACTTGTCAGACCAGGACGGTTCGACAGACGTGTTGTATTGGATCTTCCTGATGTTGAGGGGAGAAAAGAAATACTTGCGATTCATGCGAAAGGGAAGCCGTTTGACAAAGGCGTGAGTTGGGATAAGGTGGCGAAGCGAACTGTCGGTTTCTCAGGAGCTGATCTTGAAAACATGCTCAACGAGGCAGCGATTCTCGCGGCGCGTCTCGCGAAGAAGGCAATTGACATGAAAGATTTAGAAGAAGCGGCGACAAAAGTGAAGCTTGGCCCTGAGAAGAGGCGGCTTCAGTCAGAGGATGATAGGCGGATGACTGCGTATCATGAAGCAGGGCATGCGCTCGTCTCATGGCAGATGCCACTTATGGATCCTGTACACCGTATCTCTATCGTCTCAAGAGGTATGAGTCTTGGGCATACCATGATGGAGCCTATTGAGCGCACGCATGAAACAAAAAAGCATCTTATAGAACAAATCTCCGTGATGCTTGGTGGCCGGGCAGCTGAGGAGCTTGTGTTTAAAGAGATGACGACGGGAGCATCCGATGATATCGCAAAAGCAACACAGGTAATACGGGCTATGGTCATGCAGTTTGGGATGAGTGAGCTCGGACCTATTAATCTGGAGGGTGAGCCACGTTCACCATATGAACAGTCTGAGATTTCACCGGAAATGGCAGCAAAGATTGACGCACAGGTGAAAAAAATTACGGATGAGTGTTATAAGGTTGCACAGGAAGTGCTGGTAAAACTTCGTGATAAGCTCGATATATTGGCAAAAGAGCTTCTGATCAAAGAAACACTTGAGTCAGAGCAATTTGAGAAACTTATCGGTCCCAAGCCAGCAGTAGCTCCCGTAAAGATCCCCTCGTAGTTGCGTTCAAAATCGTCTTATAGTAGAATTAATGTATGAGACAAGGATCTGAAAATCCGATTCCAAGCGATGCAAGGATGCCTTCCCGAGATGCGATGCTACTTCTTGCAGCATGGAGTAACCTCACAGCAAGCCCGGTTGATGCTGTGTTTACTGCGATCGCGGATGGGTTTGACCGAAGCGGTTTGGTTCACGTCGGAAAAGCATTTCCTCCGAAAACGACATTGTTTTCATCAAGTCCTGCTATTGAAACTGATATCAAGTCGAGAGCATCGAGAGTATCTCATGATAATCCCTTACGGCGTTTAATGGATGCCGCATTTGAAACGTATGATCCGAAAGTAGGACTTTTTGGAAGTCCATACGTTGTCCGGCAGTTGAAATATAATGTCCAAAGTGATGGTGTGGGAAATCCACAGCAATGGGAAGAGCTCTGCGTTGTATCAGGCCGGAGAGATGAGCGTGAGTATATCGAGCTAAGTCACAGGAGCGTTGTCGGGAGTGAGATTGTGTGGGATTCAGTGCATGAAGCAATTCCTGACGACTGGAGAATGAGGAACGTGGTCAATCGTGTGGTCACTGAGATATTTGAGGAAAACCCTGCGTTTGCAATAGATGGTACGCGTGTCGTCATTCCTCTTTTACAAAAATAGTATCCTCAGTGTAGAATACACAGACAACCCTCGATGAAAAAATTTATCCTTATTGACGGCAACGCTATTTTGCACCGTGCATATCATGCGATGCCGGGGATGACAAATAGTAACGGGCAGCTCGTCAACGCTGTCTACGGATTCTTCTCGATGCTTCTGAATATTCTTTCGGAGCAGAAACCTGAGTATCTTGTTATCGCGTTTGACCGCTCCAAGCCGACAATACGACAGAGCATGTTTGCTGGTTACCATGAACATCGTCCTCCTATGGATGGCGAGCTTACCTCGCAGATCGTACTTATTGATGAATTGCTTGCGAAAGCAAAAATAGAAACTGCGAGCTTAGAGGGGTATGAAGGAGATGATGTCATCGGTACATTTGCGAATCAGGCACAAAAAGAAGGTGATATTGAGACAATTATCGTTACCGGGGATCGGGATATGCTGCAGCTGGTAAATTCCCATACGAAAGTATTGATGACGATAACAGGGCTCACAAAAACTGCACTTTTTGATGAGGCAATGGTTGAGGAAAAGTACGGAGTAAAGTCGTCACAGTTTGTTGATTACAAAGCGCTCATTGGTGATCAGTCTGACGGGTATCCCGGTATTACAGGGATAGGTCCTAAAACGGCGAGTAGTTTGTTGCAGAAATTCGGAACATTTGAGGCGCTCTATGAGCAGATTGATTCAGTACCTGAAAAACTTGCTTTGAAACTTGCGACTGATGCAGAGCAGGGTGCACTTGCCAAGAAGCTTGCCGCGATAATTTGTGATGCGCCGATCAGGCTCAATCTGAAGGCATCTGAGGTAAAAAAGATTGATCTTCATTCCTTGCGCGATGGATTTTCCGAGCATAACTTCAAGAGTCTTATACTTCGTCTTGACGGGAAATTCCCGGAGCCTACCCCGAAAAAAGAAAAGAAGACACCTGAAGATGATGGTCAGATGGGACTTTTATGAAAATAGCTTTAGTCCATGATTACATCAAGGAATATGGTGGTGCAGAGCGTGTACTTGAGGCATTACATGAAATATATCCCAAAGCTCCTGTGTACACCTCAATGTACCTCCCATCGTATCTCGGTCCGCATAGAGAACGATTTAAGAACTGGGATATTAGGACAACCTGGTTGCAATATATTCCCTTTAAAGCCAAGCTTATAAGTCCACTTCGGCTTTTGGCACCCTTTGCATTTCGATCGCTTGATTTTTCGGGTTTTGACGTCATCATTTCCTCAACAACCGGGGCATATTTTCCGAATACACTTAAGAAAAAGAGGGCAAAACTGGTGTGTTATTGTCACACGCCGCCGCGTTATCTCTATGGCTATGCGACCGCCCGGGAGTGGAAGAAGTATGTAGTGTTTCGGATCCTTGGAGCAGTAGTAAATCATCTGCTTCGCATGCGTGATTTTGATGCCTCAAAAAATGTTGATTTTTATATTGCCAACTCAGAAGAAGTAGCCTCACGAATTAAGAAGTTTTATAGGAGAGAGGCAACTGTCATCTACCCACCCATAGATGTAAATCCGAAATCCGAAACACGAAATCCGAAACATATTCAAAATACTAAATACAAAATACCAAATACTGAATACTATCTTGCCGGGGGACGTCTCGCAAGACCGAAGCATATTGATCTTATAATAAAAGCCTGTATGGGTCTTGATCTGCCACTCATGATATTCGGAAAAGGGTTCGCAGGATACGGGGAGGAGCTAAGGGAGATGGCAAGCGGCAAACTTCAAACCCCGATCAAATCTGGGCAAATGGAAAATGGTGAGAAAAGGGCTCTTGTTGAATTTGTCGGAGAAGTCACGGATGAGGAAAAATGGGAATTAATGAAAAACGCAAAAGCATACATCAATGCGTCAGAAGATGAGGATTTTGGTATCTTACCGGTTGAGGCAATGGCAGCAGGTATTCCTGTTATCGCATACAGGTCAGGTGGCGTCAAGGAGACAGTCGTTGAAGGGGAAACAGGATTATTTTTTGATGATTTGACTGAAGAAAGCCTGATGAATATCATTAAGAAATTTGAGAAGTTCACATTTGATCCAAAGGTATCTCAGAGACGAGCGGAGCAATTTTCAAAAGATCGATTTAAGAAAGAAATAATACATTTTATTGAAAAGGTAGGGAGAGAGTAAGGTGCCGGAATTACCAGAAGTTGAAACAATCCGCTTAGGCTTACAGAAATATTTCGTCGGACATGTGATTGAGAAGATTGAGGTTCGTCTGGAAAAAATGCTGACAGGAGATTGTGAGCTCGTCAACGGGAAGAAGGTAACTGGAGTGAGGAGGTTTGGAAAAGGACTTGTAATTGATCTTGAAAACGGCTCCTCAATTGCCATACATATTAAGATGACGGGGCAACTTATCTACACCGGACCAGGAGCTCCTCAAGGCACCAAGATATCAGAGAAAGTCGGTATTCAGCTGCCGAATCACCATACGCATGTAATTTTTTATCTCGATCAGAAAGCGATTCTTTACTACAACGATATCAGGCAATTTGGATGGTTGAAGATCGTTAAGACTGACGAAGTATTCGGATTGCCGTTTTTTAAAGAATTGGGTCCCGAGCTATTTCCATCAGCAGGGCAGCCTGCGCTAAGTCTTGAACAGTTTGATGCAATTCTTCGTAAGACTAAAGGGCCGATTAAACCTCTTCTTATGGATCAGAAAAAAATCGGTGGGGTAGGGAATATTTATGCCAATGATGCATTGTACGTCGCAGGAATTGATCCGAAGCGAAAAGCGAATACGCTGCATGCCGATGAGGCAGAGCGATTATTTGAGGGACTGAAAACTGTGCTTGCCAAGGGACTTAAGGTTGGTGGTGCTTCTGAGTGGCAATATGTCAACGCGCTCGGTCAGACAGGTGGGTATCAGAACTTTTTTCAGGTGTACCGAAAACAAGGTACGAAATGCCTCAGGTGTGGCGGGATTATCCAAAAAAGCGTCATGGGTGGTAGGGGAACATTCTTTTGTACGGGATGCCAACGGTAATTTTCAATTTACAATTAAAAATTTTCAAAATAAACCCTTTTCGAATTTAGATATTATCTCTTTGTCTGTTGTTTGTTTTCTTACCCGTTTTTTGTTACCATTACGAGTGATAATCTATGTCAAACGGAGGATATACAGAGCGCGTCGTGATCTCAGTCGGTGGATCACTTGTCGTTCCCAACGGAGGTATCGATACAGGATTTCTTAAGAAATTTAATACATTCCTCAGAGAGCAACTGGCGAGTCATAAGAACCGCCAGTTTTTTTTGGTCGTAGGGGGAGGGGCGACTGCCAGGCATTACCGAGATGCGGGGCGTGAGGTTATCGGACATGAACTTTCACGAGATGATCTTGATTATCTGGGAATTCATGCAACGAAACTGAATGCCCATCTCGTACGTACCATCTTCCGCGATATCGCGCATCCGTATATCATCAAACATTATGAAATAATCAGAAAAGTGACCGAACCGATTGTAGTTGCAGCAGGCTGGAAGCCGGGGTGGTCAACTGATTACTGTTCTGTACTTCTTTGCGAGGACTATGATGTGAGACGGGTTATTAATTTGAGTAATATCGATCAGGTATACGATGAAGATCCGAGAAAAAATAAAGAAGCAAAACCCCATGAAACTCTTACATGGGATGAGTTTCGGAAAATAGTCGGAGATGATTGGGTGCCTGGAATGAATGCGCCTTTTGATCCTGTTGCAGCGAAAAAAGCTCAGGAGTTGGGAGTTGAGGCAATTGTCATCAACGGAGAGAATCTTGAGAATCTTGAAAAATGCCTGAACAACGAACCGTTTATAGGAACGACAATAAAGTAATTTGAAATTTTCAATTTTCATTGAATAGTAAACCATTAAATTTTCATTGCAAATTTTGAATTTCACATTGAAAATTATTAATGCTTTTATCTCATTTATCTCTCCAAAATTTCCGCAGTTATTCTAAGACTTCATTTGAC
>JBDKFM010000028.1:0-17970 GCA_039798685.1 Candidatus Parcubacteria bacterium
AATTCAGTCCGAGGAGCATGCGGGCGACTGCGAGTCCTGCAGCTCCGGCTCCCACGATCACGACGTTGAGCGTCGAAAAATCCTTCTTCACCGCTTTTGCCGCATTCATCAGTGCTGCTTTGACAATAATTGCCGTGCCGTGTTGATCGTCATGAAATACAGGTATCCCGAGATCCTGGAGTTGCTCTTCGACGACGAAGCATTTTGGTGCGGTGATGTCCTCAAGGAGAATCCCGGCAAATGTCGGCGCGACGTGTCTTACAAACTGGATAATTTCAGGCGCTTGTGTGGCATTGATAACGAGCGGGAATGCATCGACACCTCCGAATTCTTTGAGTAAGAGCGCTTTACCCTCCATGACAGGCATAGCTGCTTCGGGACCAATGTTCCCGAGTCCAAGTACTGCCGAGCCATCAGAGATGACGGCGATAGTTCTACCGCGGAGCGTGAGATCGTAAGAAAGCGCAGGATCTTTGGCGATTGCGCGGGATGGTTCAGCGACACCCGGTGTGTAGTAGGTTGCGAGATCGTCTTTGTTTTTGACCACGACAATTCCTGTTGTTCCCAGTTTGCCTTGGTGTTTTTTGTGCAGTTCGAGTGATTTTTGGTAAATGTCCATCGTTATAGATTTTCCGGATTTATTTTTATCACGCGGTCATCCTCAGCAGAGGGGATACCTCTTCCGTCGCGATTTGATGTGGTGATATAGAGCATACCGTCTGGACCCAAAATCACTTCGCGGAGTCTGCCGAATGTGCCTTTGAAATGCTCTTTTATTTCGGTAACAGTGTTGTTTTTGATTACCGCTTCATAGAGTGTCTGACCTCTCAGTCCAGTGAAGAAAAGGGAGTCACCGAAGAATACTGCTCCTGACGGAGCCCATGTTGTCGAGACACCTGAGCTTTTGACCGGTGTGATCAGGCCGTCTTTGTTCTCATCACCCTGGATCGTTGGCCATCCGTAATTTTTACCATACTCGATGAGGTTGATCTCATCAAGTCCTGAGGGGAGTGATCTGCCGTGTTCTGTTTCCCAGAGATTTCCCTCTGAGTCCCAGGCAATACCCTGGGGATTTCTGTGTCCCAGTGAGTACACGAGATTATTGCGTGACTGAGGAGTGCCGAACGTGCCGGTAAATGGATTTCCTTTTGCTGCATTTCCGTTTTCATCAATTCTGAGTATTTTCCCGGCAAGTGATGTGGCACTTTGTGCGAGCGAGGGAGCTTCTGAATCTCCTGTTGTGATATAGAGATACCCGTCAGGCCCGAATTTGATACGTCCTCCGTTGTGATTGGCAGCACCGGGTATCGCATCAACGATGATTTTCTTATCACTGAAGCGATTGTTTTTAAACGTGTACCGTACGACTCTATTTGCGGTGTTACTCCCGTTCTGGCTGTAGGTATAATCAAAATAGATGTACGGTTTTTGCGGAAATGAGGGGTGAATCGCGATACCCATAAGACCGCCCTCGCCGATTTGTTTCACATCATCGATCGTGAGAAGCGGCGCATCATCAAGTCCTGTCGTTTTACGTATGATTTTGACTGTGCCGTCCCGTTCTGTCACGAGGAGGTCGCCGTCAGGGAGAAAGGCGAGTGCCCAGGGCGTGGAGAGACCGGTGGCGATTGTTGTAACGGGATTTGCTACTACTTCTTGTGAGTCTGGTGTGGGTGATGATTGTGTGAGTCTTTTTGCAGGTGGTTTGCTTGCCTGAAATTCTGCAAATCCGACGAGGAGAAGTGTAATGATGACAATTCCGATAAGAAGAGAGATAATCGTCTTCATTTGGTGTAGCATAGCACATCTTTGTAAGAAAGGGATATAATGCGCGATGGTATCTGGTATCGGATAATGTCTTAAATACTAAATATAGGTGAGGAGGTGAAAAGTATGGATACAAAAAACGAGAAGAAAAATCTTTCAATCAATCTGAATCTGGATACGACACCGATTCTTTATACAGATAATATTTTTATGACGACCAACGATGACGGTGTTGTCTTGGATGTCGGTCAAAAAATCGGTGCGTCAGTGGATCAGGTTCGTATCGTTTCGCGAATCGGGATGAGTCGGGAGCATGCGAAGAAGTTTTTGAAAGAACTTGGCAATTTGCTGGCGATGACTGAAGGAAAGAAACAGACAGGGGAGAAGAAGAATTAGGGGAATAAATTGACAGGACAAGCTTTCATTGTATAATCACCACATGAGTCGGGAGATAATGTTAAGTAGAAGGCAATTGGTGCAGGTTGCAGCTGTTTCCGGAGTTGCTGCAGTGTTTGGTGGTTGCGGTCCGGACTACGCGAGAGAAAACAGTCAGCAATTATTTAAGTATGATCTTGAAGCGTATCATGTGCTGGGTTCTACTGGAGTAAAGAATGAGGAGTCAGGATTTTCGCTTCGTCATCCTATACGAAAGGAAGGCAGTGCTCTTGTGCCAAGACTAGGTGGGCGTGAGTTTTTTCTCAGTGAAGGAGCACCAGTTGAGATTCGCACTGCTGAAGGGGATTTGGAGAGCACAGAGTTTTATCCGTATTTTTATTCGTGGACAGACGGCACGAGGGGGCTTCGTTTTGAGTATCCTAGAAGTCTGGGAAATTTCGGACAGCAGGATACCCATCCTAATTCTATACTGCTTGCCCGTTCCCGTGATGCGCTTGTCGATCCGGGAATAGTCATTTTTTCCAAAGGCGAAACGAGACATCCGTTTCAGATCGAGCGGGTGCTGAACACCCAATCAAATCAGGAGAAGATACGATTTGTTGAGGTAAGTAACGGAATTATAAGCGCCTAAAAAATCTTCACCCGCTTCACGTGGTTGCATTCATTTTGATATAAGCCTATAATGCTACGCATGACTGAGCAGGGTGGTTCATCATTACCAAAATCATCATTTGTTGCGAGGCAGAGTTTTCTTGATGCAAGTCTGCCTGAATTTGTTGATTTTGTAGGACAGCATATTTCGCACGAAGTAAATCTTTTCTCAGAAGTGTGTCCTGATCCGGCTCTCGCTCCGTATCTTCATGATGCATTTCACGATATAGGACCTGATCTACTTCCTGATGAAGTTGCAAGAGAACTTACGGTCATTGAGTCTGCAGCACTCGGTGTGAAATTTCCGCACGCAACAATGTATCTCAGACAGTTTCCAGCAATGTATAGGATATTACGAAATGCTGAAATACGCGGTGAGTGGTCACGTGAAGTGGGAGATAGTTTGTTTATAGGATCAGGTGCGACTGTACCTGAGGTGGTTGCTGCGTATGTAGTGCCTCCGACGGGTGAAGATTTACAGCGATTGGGTGAACTTGATAGTACTGGCGAGTATGGCAAGATTCTTTTTCATACCGGAATGCAACCCATGTATGGCAGTCTACCTGGACATTTCCTTTTTTCTGGATCCGTTGTAGCTGTTGAGCCAGATAGTTCAATTTTGGATTTAAAAACTAGTCTTGAAAGACGTTTTGCGATACCAAATGAAAAAACACAGACGCTTCCTGTGACTCTTGGGGAGGCGATCGAAACTGGTGCATTACCGTCATCTGTTGATTCACTTTTGATGTATCGAGCAGATCCTGCTGCGTTTACAGATATTAACCCAGAAGATCTTGAATCAACGGATCCCCGAATTCGATTGTATACATTCGCGAAGCTCATGCAAGATGTACGATCTCTCATGACTCCTCTTTTGGAAAGACTGAGTGATCAAGGTCAGTGTGTGATAACTGTCGGACAGGGAAATAGTGAAAGTGAGCAGGTGCATCGATTGGCATTTCTTTTTACTCTCAGAGAGTTCTTTCTTGAAGAAGGATATGCTTCGAAAGTGAGGCATTTTACTGATGATCCTCGTGATGAAGCGGTGTATGCTGATCTGTACGGGAGTATTAGCGTCCTTTTTGCCAGAAAGACTCATTCGCTCATTCCTCAGACATAAAGTAGCCGTGTGTTACAATACAGCCATGAAGATCCTCTTTGTCGCGGCTGAAGTTGCTCCTTTCTCAACAGTTGGCGGATTGTCACAGGTGATGTATTTTTTACCACGTGCGCTCCAGCACATGAAACACGACGTGAGAATTTTTACTCCGAAATACGGCACGATCGATGCAAAAAATGTCGATGAGAAATGGAAGTTTGCCAAAATTTATGAAGGCTTAAAAGTGCCTCTGGACTCGACAAAGCAGAAAACAATTATTGGTGAGGATAAGATTGATTATCTGATCTGCAATGTCAAATATTTCCACGCAAAAGAGTCAGATCCCGATATTTATTTTCTTGAAAACCGTGAGTACTATGAACTCCGCGCCAATGTCTTTGGGTATGGCGATGATCATATCCGTTTTGCGCTTCTCTCGAAAGGCTGTCTGGAGTTTTTCCTCCAGATGCGGTATCTCGCAGATACTGTTGAGAAAAAAGAAAAAGAGTGGTGGCCAGATATCATCCACTGCAATGACTGGCACACAGGTTATCTTATCGATATGATGCGTCGGGATCCGCGTTATATGAAGGTATTTGAGAAAATACCCGTCGTGTTCACGATTCATAACTTTGCGTTTCAGGGGAATTTTGATTTCCGTTATGCGCCCGCGGCTGATAAGGACAACGGGAATACGACGCTCCCGCCGATTTTGGCTCCCAATCTGCAGAAATATAATGCGCTTCTCAGAGGTATCAGATTCTCTGATGCGATCAGTACAGTCAGTCCGACGCACGCAGTTGAGGTACTGACACCTGAGTTTGCGGAGGGACTTGATGAGGAGTTGATCAAGGCACGCGGTAAGTTGATCGGGATTCTCAACGGGCTTGATACAGTGGAATTTAATCCCGCGACAGATCCATTGATCAAAAGAAAATACTCAGACAAGACAGTGCAGCGGGCGAGAGTGACCAATAAAAAAGAATTACAAAAATTATTTTTTCTCCCCGAAAATGCAGATGCACCGCTCATTGTCAGTTGTGGGAGACTCTCAACACAGAAAGGGTGGGATTTACTTCTTGTCGTGATGCCGCATCTTCTGAGGACATATCCTGATCTACAGCTGGTGGTACTTGGGAGCAGTGATCAGTCAAATTATAGAGACAAATTGCAACTCTTGAAGCAGCAATTTCCCACACAAGTCGGATTGCATCTCAGAGGAGATTTCAGACTCCCGAGGAAGCTCTATGCAGGTGGAGATCTGATCGTGATTCCGAGTCATTTTGAGCCGGGAGGAATCGTCGCACTCGAGGCACTCCGTTATGGTTGTGTGCCACTTGTGAGACGTACTGGTGGGCTCAATGACATCATCACCGATTTCAATCCCGAAAAACTGACCGGCAACGGATTTTCTTTTTCATCAATTGATCCGTGGGTTCTCTATGCAAAACTGGTTGAGGCGCTGACTCTCTACAAACAAAAAGCCCTCTGGCAGCGGATCATCTATAACGGACTGGTGAGTGATTACTCGTGGGAGCACTCAGCCAAAGAATATGAAAGTTGGTATAAGCAAGTTCTACTTCGACGTAAGCGCGCAGTATCTGATACACCGCATCCTGCATATCAGGCAAGTGAGTAAGTGAGTTTTTGCTATACTGTCTCTAATGCAGGACGAGCTCAATTGGTTTTCTACGTTTTCCTCTACTGAAGACTACACGAAATTTCAGGAATTACCCGTTGCGTATTTCAGCGCGGAGTTTGCGCTGAGTGATACGTTGCCTATTTTTGCGGGAGGACTTGGTGTGCTTGCAGGTGATTTTGTGAAAGAAGCAGCTGACCGGGCGTTTCCTCTCGTTGCAGTCGGGCTTTATTATCATGAAGGTTATGTTTGTCAAAAGATTGATCAAAACGGAACGATAGTTGAGGCGTGTGATATCAGAACCCCCAAAGATGCAGGACTCACTGAAGTCAATGATGCACTTGGGAAGCGTCTTATCATACAGCTCCCGATACATGATAGGCATATTAGCGTGCAGGCGTGGAAGTTTCAGTGTAAAAACGTGCCGCTGTATCTTTTGGACACGAATGTTGAGGAAAACAGTCAGGAAGACCGGATGATCACAAACCGCCTCTATGTCTCTGACAAAGAAACGAGGCTCAAACAGGAGATGGTGCTCGGAATCGGGGGAATCCGGCTTTTGGAGATGCTGAAGATACATCCCTCAATTTTTCATCTCAATGAAGGACACTCTGCGATGCTGATATTGGATCTCATGCGTCATGAAATGGAAAGGCATCAGGTCAATTTTCAGGATGCAATTGCACATGCAAAACGACATGTCGTATTCACCAATCACACACTCGTCAATGCGGGCAATGAAGTTTTTAGTAATGATCTTGTCTCGATGTTGCTTGAGAAATATGCCGAGGAGTTACAGGTACCGGCAAATGAGATTATCAATCTGGGACTGATTCAGGACTCAAGCAGGTTTTCGATGACGATGCTCTCGTTGCGGATTGCTGCCAAGATAAATGCAGTAAGTAAATTGCATCAGCGCAAGGCGAGTGAGATCTGGACTGACCATACAACCGAGCAGGTTACAAACGGTGTGCACGTGCCGACGTGGGATGGGGAAGTGGGTGCAGATATCCGTACGTACCATAATTCGCAGAAGCAGTTGCTCCTCGCTCATATTGCAAAAATCCGTCCGATAGAATGGAAGAGTGATGATTTTATCATCGGATGGGCCAGGCGTATGGTGCCATATAAAAGGCCGCTCGCTCTGTTTCAGGACGTTGAGAAATTCAAAGATCTTGCCGCAAAACACGGAAGGCCGGTGCGCGTCGTCGTTTCAGGATTTGCACCACCTGGCGATCTCGATGGCGGGTTATTGCTTCAGCAGATTCAGCATCTGGCAGAAAACGAGCTGAAGGAGTATATCGTCTATCTTCCGAATTACGATTTGGAACTTGCGAAACTGATGGTGGCGGGGAGTGATGTCTGGATCAATACGCCGGTTGTCGGATTTGAGGCATGCGGAACAAGCGGGATGAAAGCAGCGCTCAACGGGACTTTGCCTGTGAGTACGAGAGATGGATGGGTAGAGGAGGCAGAGTTTTTCCGTGTCGGTTGGATCGCTGAGAATGAAAATGTGAATAAAAGTATTTTTGAACTACTTGAGAAAGAGATCCTTCCTATGTATTACAACAATCCTGAGGAGTGGACTGCACATATGCAGAATGCGCGGGCGATGGCACTCAATCAATTCAGTGCGACACGAATGCTTCGTGAATATATACAAAAAATGTACCTCCCCGTGCTTCATGAAATAGTGCATTAGCATTACATAGTTCTTACAGAGTTTTCATCCTTCAGCATTTTTCTATGCGATAATAGAAAGGTGGCACAGAAAAAAGTATTTGTCATTGATGATGATGAGGCGATTGTTGAAGCGCTCACACTCTGTCTTTCAGACGGCGGATATGCAGTTGAGGCGATGCATAAGCCGGTCAATATAGTCGACCGGATCGCAGGATATTCGCCCGATATCATACTGCTTGATCTTTTTCTGGCAGGAGAGGACGGGAGGCATATTGCGAAAGCGCTGAAACACGATGTGCGTACCGCGGCAATTCCCGTCATTATGTTTTCAGCACATCCTGCCGGGAAAGCTGAAGCAGCGGAGCTTGGAGTCGCGGGGTTTCTCGCAAAACCGTTTGCGCTTGATGAGTTGTTTCGTGTTATACGGACACATGTCCCGCAGTAGGATTTGTCGGTTGCATACTGCGTGTGGTATTCTTCTGCCTGCCAACCATGAAAACATCACAGACTTCACAAAGCGTCATTCCGTCTGGCAGTATTTCACATCATCTTCGATCTCCTCTTGCGAGTCTTCAGGCTCAGTTGCTGATTCTTGAAAGAGCCGCAGGATCTGAGAGAGGTACAATCGAAAAGCTTCATGAAAAAGTGAACCTTCTTGCACAGAGGATCGATCAGGTGACAGAGTATCTCAGGTTGCAGCAGAATTTTGAGAGTTCGTACTCATTTTTTTGTGTGGGTGATGTCGTACGTGAACTGACCGTAAAGACGCGTATACAGATTCGTGGCAACGCTGATGTCGAGCTTATGGCAGACCGGGTACTTGTCCGTGATCTTTTGCGCGGAATCAGTGCTGTATTTTCTCAGGATGTGTCACTCACTGTTTCTGAATCTGAAGAAAAGGCTGAGGTCATGCTGCGATTTTCAGGATCTCTGCATGAAGAAAACGGGAGTTCTGAGCAATCAGTTGAGAATATGCTTTTGTATGCAACTTCGCTTCTTGCGCTCACACACCTCCACGGTACGATTGAAGAACGCGTTGTGAAGAAGGCACGGGAGCTACGTGTGGTATTGCCGAAGTCGAGGACGAAAAAATAAATTATTCCTTGACCGTGTAGCCGAATCCGCGGATAGAGTGGATCAGTTTTTTCTTGTGATCAGCATCGATTTTTTTTCTGAGGTAGCCCATATACACATCTACCACTCGGCTCTCCACATCGAGGGAGTATGACCAGATTTTATTCAGTATCATCTCTCGCGTCAGGACGGTTCCCGTATTTTGTACGAGATAACTGAGGAGTTTGAACTCATGTGGTGTGAGGCGGATTTCATTGCCGTTTCGTTTCACCTGAATTTTTTGTGTATCAATCTCAAGGTCAGCGATTTTCAGCGTCGTGTTCTCTGTGCCATTTTGTCTGAGCCGTGCTTTGATGCGTGCAAGTAGCTCGTCCGCAACAAATGGTTTTGTGACGTAGTCATCAGCGCCGAGATTGAGTCCTTGCACGACATCCTGTGCGCCTTGTTTGGCGGTGAGCATGATTATTGGGAGCTCAGGGTAGAGTTTTCTGATCTCTTTACAAACAGTTTCTCCAGAGACATTGGGAAGACCGAGATCGAGGAGGATAAGATCGGGTTTTATTTCTTTGACGTAGCGGATTGCGGTCAGTCCGTCAGAGACAATATTGACGCTATAGCCATTGTCCAGAAGCGTATCCTTGAGAAATTGCTGGAGCGGGCGGTCATCCTCGACGATCAGAATTGAGTGTGACATAGGCGTATTGTAAACTGATTTCTTACATTTGGGAAGCAATCTTGCAGTTTTCTCACATAACTCTTGCAGAAAAAGTAGGGGAGAATGTAGTTGTAGACACTATAGACATATATCAGGCTTAAAATATCCCGTGGGATTGTGAATATTTCTTACATGAGTATCATGGTGAAAAATTTTATTGGGTTTAGGTGGAGTTTTTGACGAGGCATTTATTCACTTCGTACGAGAGTTCAGCAAGTAACGTGTGGGCTTCTTCAAATTGAGCGCCTCCACTCTCCTCGACCGCAATAATAAAATTTTGTTGTCGACGTGTGTATGTGATCAGATGCATCAAATCGTGGCTATTGTGAGGTGCTTTTGTGAACTTTCTGTATCTCGGTTCAATATCGACTAAGTAGAGTTTTTGCTTCGGATCTTCTGCAGTGTTACCAAAGATAAATTGACTATGATGCATGAGGTCGTAAAGATACACTCCTCCATACTCGCAGATGTCACTGAGATAGCGTGCTGCCCCTGTGCAAAGTGTAGTAAATGCTGAGATAAATGCAGGATCATACACTGTATTTGAATCAAGTACATCGAGGAGGAGCTTGCCATGAACCCTGTCTGTAATTGCGACAACTGATGCGTCTTTTATGTAGGGATTTGCAGTTCTAAAATCAATTGCACCACTTATTTGTGTCTTTGGAATTGCGAATCCATACTGCTCCCTGAGGAGATCACATGTTTCAAGTCCTATCTCCCAGGTGGAGAGGGGGTGGGGATCGTAACGAATGACTTTTTCAGGATAATCTTGATGGATTTGGATATTCTGTTTAAATCTCTCCCAGAGTGGTCTGGGAGCGCTTCGAAAAAGCGGTCCGTGAAGTAATCCTGCTTCCCGTTTAGGTGTTATTTCATACATTGGGGAATTTTACAGGATTTCTTACGAATGTTCAACTATAGGACTGTTTGGATGTGTCGATGGATTCATACTTTATTCGATTCTTCTCGATCCGGAGCGTATGGAGAACTTCCTGCATCTTCTCAAGAAATACCGGAGGTCCGATGAGAAAAAATGTCGTCTGTGTCAGATCCCGAATTTCATTTTGTAGTATCTCTGCAGTGATAAATCCGCGATATCCTTTCCAGGGATGTTGTTGAGGGAGGTGGGAGTAGATATCGAAAACGCGGATGCCGAGATTTTTTTGAAACGCTCTCAGTTCTTTTTCATACGCTTTCGTCTCAGGTGTGCGATTACCGTAAAAAATGGTCAGTGTTGGACGCGTTTTGCTTTTTCCTAAGCTTCGCAGTAGAGACATGACGGGTGAGATCCCAATCCCTCCTATCAGAAATGCCGCATCAGAAATTGTACTGTCCCAGACAAGTGATCCTTTAGGATCTGAAATCTGGATAGGGGAGCCTACTGGTAGTGATGAGAGTGTTGTTGAGAACGCGCCGTATGGTTTTATGCAAAATTCTATGTGTCGGGAGTTGGGTGTAGATGCCAGAGAAAAAGGTCTTTTTACCGTGATGTCAGGAAGTTGTATCTCGCAGTACTGCCCGGGAAGAAAACGGTATTTCTTTTTGCTTTGTGGTGTAAAACGAAGAATATAGGTATCCTCTGAAGTTTTTGTCCGTGAGATGAGTGTGTAGGGATACAGTATCATTTGTGGAAAGTGGGGATAGTATACCGTATCAGGAGGATATGCGCTTAGAGTGCGATCCGTTGTCGTGTTTTCTGATTACCAAAGAGCACAGAGGAGAAGTAGCGTAGAAGAAAGAGGCTTAGAAAGTAGGCGGAAAGCAGTACTGAGAGGATGAGTGCGATGCTGAGTATATCGAGAATCGGTTTTGAAAACGAAGTCATGCTGAGTATGGTATGTCTGTCGCTCACTGTTGCAAAGACAAAATCATTTGTTTTGACTGATGAGCGGGGAGCATCGACACCATTTTTCGACACCGCTGCATTACTTGGAAGTGTCGCATGGGTGATACTGCCGTTTTGTTTGATTGCCAAAGTATTACCATTTCTGCCGACAACTTCTCCTGTCAACTGTGTTGAGTCTTTTGTCGTCTCAGAGATTTTTGAGACAACTGCGTTCTGCATGACATGTTCCTGCATGAGTGTCTGGGCTTGTGTGTCAGATGGCCGGAGAGGGCTGAGAAGATTTGTCGCACTCTCGATGGATTTTCCGGCTATCGTGAAAATAAAGAGCAGGAAAAATATTGCGATCTGGAGCGGCATTTTTTTTCTCATATGTGCATTCTCGTCCTCCCGTATACGAAGGACATGAAGGTCATGTAATAATCGCGTAAATGTGTTTTTAGAGTGTCGCTAAAGTAATTGTGGCCACCACAACGGATTTACAGAGTAGGTGTGGTTTTTTTTGAGACTCCACAATTGCCACAATTTTAGCCTCATTTGCCACAATACATTTTCGTGTGGTACCACAAATTCAGCCTTATTTGTGGTAGTGTGTGGGGCATTCTGAGGCTGTTTGACAATTTTGTCGTTTTCGATAACAATGTTACCTATGTCTTCACGATCTGAGAGGCGAAAAAAACTTTACGCAACTCCGAAACCCGCTCTTGGTATAAGAAACAGTGCCGATTTTGCAAAGGATAGATCAGTGTCATCACAGAGTGGTCAGATGCGCACTGTCTCTCCCCGTATGATCAAGCTCATCCTCATCGCGGTACTTCTCATCGTTATTCTTCTTGTGACAGCTCCGAAGCCTCCGGCGCCTCCGGGTGGTGTGACTGCGGGACTCTCAGAAATGCACAGTAAGACACTTGATCTGAACTCAGTGAAAACGACGATTCCGCCAGTTCAGTCAACAACATCGAGTAGCGTTCTTGGTGAGACTATCAAAGAGAAACTTGAGCTGAAAGATAAATAGTTGTTGCTATCAAAACGTTTCTGAAAAGCGTAGAATAGTCTGACTCTATGGGTTCACACATACAGCGAAACAGTATCCTCATTATTTTTGTCCTTCTTCTTCTCCTCGTCGTTTCAGGCACTTATCTCTTTTTACGAAAAGTTGTACACACTGCAGATGTTCCTCCATCTGTTATGACAGAGACGAAGAGTGGTGCAGATATTTCTTCAGAGTCAGCAGCTGCCTCAGTAAATATTATCGTTTCGTCTCCGACAAGTGGTGCTGCGGTGCAGCTTCCGATGATTATCACCGGTCAGGCAAGGGTTTTTGAGAGTGTCGTGTCGTATCGAATCATCGATGAGAAAGGAACGACTCTGAGTTCAGGTAATACGATGGCAAATAGTCCGGATGCCGGGATGTTTGGTCCGTTTACGATCACTATCAAGGATCTGGGTGAGTTCAAAGGCGGCAAGATGTCAATTGTGGTATATCAAAGCTCAGCCAAAGATGGGTCGGAGATTGATCTTGTAAGTGTCCCGGTGATACTGCAATAAGGCATCAGGCGTTGTAAAGTGTATACGTGTATTCCGCAATTGCTAAGCTCGCGCTCCAGGCGGGAGAGTCCATCCCAACGAGGTTTATACAGTGTGGAAATTTGCTATCCCTTTCTATTACGAAATCAGTTTTTCCTTTGAGTACTGCCATAATTCCTGAGTAACGTGGCGTGAGATCCGTGGCGTTGAGGTGGGGAAAGAAGGGTTTTACTTTCTCAACAAAATCTTCATTGGGATGAAAATTCGTTTCATAATCTTCTTTGCCAAGCCCCATTGTTTTGAGAGGACCGACTCCCGTGATCTTGGTGATACTCCACCCCTCTTTGTCTTTCGCAAATACAGGAGAGACGTGGCTTCCGAGCGTCTTGGTGATTTTTCCGGCTTTGAGTAGTTCGATCAATTTTTCAGGGGTTTCATGGACGATCTCTTTTGTGACATTGTCATAACAGAAAGGAGCGGGGTAGAGGTGCATACCCTGTGTTGTGACATCTGGCCTGAGATTGTAGGGAAAAGTTGCGAGATCACCCCGTGTGCCTTCTATCTCATACGGTGATTCCGGGTCGACCATTTTTGCAATCTCGTCAGCGTAGAGTCCTGCTGCATTGATCAGCGTCTCGCATACAATTTCTTTTGTTCCGTCTGAAGTTGCGACAGATACAGAAAATCCATCTGATGTTTCTGTGATTGCCTTCACAGTTGACCCTGTCTGAAATCCGACACCGTACTCACTCGCTATCGTGTAGAGTTTGCCGACGAATGCATCAAGTGCGATCGAACCACAGCTTGGTACATAAATTGCAATTGAGACCTGTTCTGAGAGAAGCGGTTCCATTTTCCTCGCCTCGTCTCCTGTCAAAAGGCGGAGCCCAGGGACGCCGTTTTCATTGCCGACAGTATAGAAAAAGTTCAGGTACGATGCTTCTTCAGGGTTTGTGCCGACTATCAGTTTGCCTGTTTGTTTGCAGGGGACTGAGAAATGACGGGCAAAGTCATACATCATGTCATTTCCCTTGACGCAGAGTGTTGCTTTGAGCGGTTCGACACTTTTGGGATAGTATATTCCGCTATGGATGATGCCGCCGTTTCGTGAGGATTGGTTGAGGCCGGGAATCGTGTCATTTTGTTCCAAAACCAGGATATCTGCTTTGGGGAGTTTGCGCCCGAACTCATAGGCGAGTGCGCAGCCGACGACACCTGCTCCAATTATGACAACTGT
Source organism: Candidatus Parcubacteria bacterium (assembly GCA_039798685.1). Classification (GTDB taxonomy): domain Bacteria; phylum Patescibacteriota; class Microgenomatia; order Levybacterales; family UBA12049; genus JACPGQ01. The sequence continues at coordinate 13,635 of JBDKFM010000028.1, forward strand.
GTATTTTTTGTCCACAGAAACAGTATACATGGAATAAATATTGGTAAAAAGAGCAACGTGTTACTCAACTACCGGGCGAACGTGGGGAATATGCTGGAGCAAGCGGTCCTGGATAAGGGGCGTCGCGAGTGTGTTCTCTTCAAAGTAGCCAAGATGTCTTCCGAGTGTTTTAAGCGCTTCACTGCGTCCGGCGAGAATAAATCCTTCATAAAGGTGGTGTGGTTCTACCCGTGTCTGTATGCGGTGAGCGATTCGTTTCGCTTTGCTGATTGTGAGTATAACAGTAGGTGTTAGGCCATCGTCGTCAGTTGGAGGGACGTTATCATCTCCTCTAGCGAGATACGTCTCAAGCTCTGAGGCGAGAGTCACGGGATCGATGCTACTTCTTCGTAGAATCGCTGCGACAGAACTGTCTCTTAGGAGAGCGATCATGAGATGCTCAGTGCCCAGATGTTTTGTTCCTATTTTTCCCGTATCCGGGAGACCAGCGATGCGTCTCGCATCATGAAAAATCGCACGAGATGCCTCGCTGAGTGGCACATCGGGAACTGGTGAAAGATCAAGCGGACGGAGTGTTTCCATGTGGGGATTGTAGCATACTATCAGCCTAATCTCAACTTTCGTTCGTTACAATTTCCATCAACAATCAACCATTAACCATTCTTCATTCTACGCGTTTACTGCGGCATCTGAGCCTGGCAGTATATCTGATACCAGCTGGGGATAAAAGCTCCATCTTTGTAGATAAAGCGTGTCCGTTTGAACGTACCGGTCAGCCAATCGAGAGTTTCATTCAGCATAAAACCGTCATGACTCTCAACTTCTTGCGGATCAACATTGTATCCCTGGTATGAGAAAATCAGCGTGCCGTCCTGTACGATCCGTACGAGATGCGGTGTGTGATTCATCGCGAGATCTGCAGTGAGGATTTGCTCATTTGCGCCGTCTTTTGTGACGTCAAATGAGTTCGCAGTCCAGGGGTATGTGTCAGGCGGAAAAAAAGATTCTCCCTGTGGTGGTGTATTCGGATCAAACGGTTCACTCATCACAACAGGATTTTTTGTGACTGGAAATACGGGGGCTGGTGCAATGACCAAATTATCCACGAGATCAGTTGTCTGATATTTATTCTGTTCAGCCGAAGGGATCGTATACGGGCAGGCGAGGCTGACAGTTTTTTTGGAAATTTTTTCCTCAAGTTGCGGAGTGTAGTTGAGATACTCCTTAAATGCGACGAGGAGTAGTATGACGAGTATGAGAAAGACGAGATAGCGTGCAATCGGGAATTTTTTCGTTTGCGTTCGTGTCCGTTTCTTCATAAATTAAGACTATCAGGTAATTAGGATGATGTAAATTGGTGTGTAATCTGCGATACTTATTGCATGATGCAGATTCAATATAGGAAATTACTCATCAGTCTTCTTCTGCCGTTTCTTGCGGGAGCAGTCGGATCCTCTTTTACATTTGACTCACTCTCTAATTGGTATCCGACCCTCATAAAGCCTTCATTTCAGCCGCCAAATTACTTATTTGGTCCTGTCTGGACGACTCTGTATTTCCTCATGGGGGTTGCATTCTATGATGTGTGGGTAAAGCACACCGGGAGATCTTCGAATTGGCTAGGTGCCGTAACATTTTTTCTCATCCAGATTATTCTCAATACTCTCTGGTCGATTGTGTTTTTCGGTCTGCATCAAATAGGCGTCGCGCTTCTTGTGATTCTTGTGCTGTGGTTCATGATTCTGCTGTGTATTATCGCGTTTTCCCGAGTCTCAAAAATTGCTGCAATACTCCTCGTCCCGTACATTTTATGGGTGAGTTTTGCGTCTGTTTTAAATGCTGCGATTTATTTTCTGAATCGTTAAATTACCTCTTTTCGTGATCTCTGTCATGTACAAGTAGGGTGTATTTTCTTATAATAGTTTTATGTCAATTTTTTCAAAAATTCTCCATATACTACCTCGTCCTTTGAGAAGAATCCGAACTCTCGTGCTGCTTGTGATACTGCTTGTGGTCTGGTGGTTTCTCAATAGAGGTGCTGCAGATATGAAACAAATAACCACAGTCAAAGTGACGAGGGGGACTATCACGTCTGAGGTTGCAGCATCAGGTAGCATCACATCGCCTTTTTCATCAACGCTCTATTTTGCAGTTCCCGGAAAAGTTGTCTATCTTCCTTTTAAAGAAGGTGAAAAAGTAAAAAAGGGACAGGTAGTTGCCACACTTGATAATGAGAAATATCAGATAGCGGTACGTGAAGCGCAGTGGTCGTTTGAGGCTGCGAAGGCAGAATTTGACAGATATTATGATACCGCTCGGGGAAGATCAAGCGAGACATTTGACCAGCGAGTCGAGCGTACAGCGATCGACCAACAGAACAACAATGCCTATGAAGCACTTCTGCTTGCAAAGAGAAATCTGCGTGACACGGTGATTACTGCGCCGTTTGATGGAACCCTGACGAAATTGGATGTCCATGTTGGTGAGCAAGTGCAGGCGGCGACACAGATAGGAGAGATTGTCGATATTTCATCGCTTGATTTTTCAGCGGATATCGACGAGACGGATATCGGCAAAATCAAGATGGGGCAAAAGGTGACACTCTTGCTTGATGCGTATCCTGATGAGAAGCTACCGACAACAATTAAAAAAATCAGTGAAATCAGTACCTCAACATCGACCGGTGCAACCGCATATGAGGTCTCATTTGAGATACCCCGGGATGGGAAACTCAGACACGGCATGAATGGCGAAGTGACGATTTTGACTGATGAAGAAAAAAATGTACTGATTGTCCCTCTTGAAGCGATTGTTGATGATAAGTATGTATGGGTCGATACTGGCAACGGGTACGAGAAGAAGCAGGTTTCACTTGGTGTCGTCTCAGATATCGATGCTGAAGTGCTGTCTGGTTTATCTGAAAATCAATCAGTCGTGACAACTGGTTTTGATGAGCTCACCAAAAAATCATTGTTGCAGAGAGTATTTTCTCGTTAAATGAAAAATGCCGTTATCAATCTTGACCATGTTTCAAAAGTATACGGAACGGAGGAGAATCAGACATTCGCACTCAACGATGTCTCACTCGTCATAGAAGAAGGTGAGTTTGTCGCAATCATCGGACCCTCAGGATCTGGCAAATCGACATTGATGAATATCATCGGGTGTCTTGATAAGCCGACACATGGAAAATACTTTCTCAACGGGAGACTTGTTTCGGGACTCTCTGAGAACGAGCTAGCGTCAGTACGTAATAAAGAAATCGGATTTGTCTTTCAGTCATTTAATCTTCTCCCCAGAACCTCAGCGCTCGATAATGTCATACTTCCCATGATTTATTGTGGCGTCGGGAAAAAAGAGCGCGAAGAGCGTGCGACGAAGATGCTGACATCTCTTGGTCTTGGAGATCGACTTGCAGCATCTCCTGCAAAATTATCAGGAGGACAACAACAGCGGGTTGCTATCTCTCGTGCACTTGTCAACGATCCTGTACTGGTACTTGCTGATGAACCGACGGGAAATCTTGACTCAAAATCATCTGATGATATTCTGCAGATTTTTCTAAAGATGCATGGTGAGGGGAGAACGATCGTGATGATTACTCATGAGATGGATGTTGCATCAATGGCAGGGAGAATCATTCGGGTGCATGACGGTAAGATCGTCAGCGATGTAAAAAATGGTAAGAAACTGAGACATGTTACCAAGACGAAGGGGGTTACCGAATGAATATTTTTGAGAGTTTTCGGCTTTCACTTATTGCAATCCGTGCCAACAAACTCCGTTCGGGACTGACGGCACTTGGCATCATAATAGGTGTCGCAGCAATCATCATGCTTGTGTCAATCGGTTCGGGTTTGTCGCAGTATGTCTCTGCACAGTTTGAAAGTGTCGGTACAAATACTCTGTTTGTTGCTCCGGGGAAACTTGAGTTCTCTGGTGGAGGACCACCCCGTAGTGTCAATAAGCTGACTTTTACGATCGTGAAGTCGCTGCAGAATGCGGTTGGCGGACCCATCACCGAGGTTTCACCCTACATCGAGATAGCGGTCACTGCGTCCTACCGCAATAAGTCACTCGTCACGACACTCGCCGGAGCTGAGGGAAACTATTTTTCACTTTTTAGTTTCAAGATTGATAAAGGGAGGGTTTTTACGCGTCTTGATGACAAGAGAGGAAGAAAAGTCGCCGTGATAGGGAGTACCGTTGCAAAGAAATTGTACCCCGGGCAGACTCCGATCGGTAAAAAAATTTATCTCTCAAAAAAATCATTTACAGTGATCGGTGTACTCGAATCACAGGGGAGTGTGGCAGGTTCAGATATTGATAATCAGGT
>JBDKFM010000029.1:0-17884 GCA_039798685.1 Candidatus Parcubacteria bacterium
GCCTGCGGCTGATCACCCGTCGGATTAAAGTCTGATTTGAGATCGAATTGCATCGTAGTGTATTTTACCATAGATTCTCTGTAGGTTATTCCTACGCACACTTAAAATTTGTATACTTTGTATCACTTTGTCTTATTGACAAAAATATACGAAAAATCGTATAAATTTTACAGACTTATTTTTCTTATTTTAAAAAAGTTGAGGCAATTCAGAGAAAAATACAATTAGTTTTTAAGAACACTATGCCAGGAGTACTTTACAGAAAAGAAAGAGAATTACTCGAATTTCTCGCTCAGTTTCAGAGACAATACGGTTACTCACCGACGCTCAAAGAAATCGCTGCGGCAACAGGCCACAAAAGCGTCTCGACCGTACATGCAATTATCAGAACTCTTGTTGATAAGAGCTATATTCAGAAAGTCGACGGAAATGCACGGGTTTTGAAGATTGTTGATCCGAATATTAGTGCAGTCATGTTGAAGAATTTGCCGTCTATTGAGCTCCCTCTGATGGGATATATCGCTGCAGGGAGTCCACTTGAGCCGCATACTGATCCGAATGCGACGTTTCAGGTTTCGGCATCACTATTGACGGGGCGTAAGACCGCATATGTGCTTCAGGTAAAGGGAGAATCTATGATAGAAGACGGTATACTGGATGGGGATTTCGTCGTTATTGAAAAAGCGCAGGATGCAATAAACGGAGAAATCGTTGTTGCATTAGTAGATGATAATCTCGCAACATTGAAAAGGTTTTATAGGGAAAACGGAAAGGCAGTTTTGAAGCCAGCAAATGCAAAAATGGAGCCAATTTATCCGAACAGCCTCAAAATTCAGGGAAAAGTCGTCGGACTAATCCGTAAATACGTCTCCTAGTTACCTCATTCTGCTACAATACGCCCATGGGAATCTTATATGTTGTCGCAACACCAATCGGAAATTTAGATGACATTACTATCAGGGCAATAAAAACATTATTCACTGCGAATGCAATTGCCTGTGAGGATACGCGAAAAGGGTCTTTTCTCCTGAGGGAGTTACGGAGTAGATTCGGACACTTGGTTCCCGATGCAATCGCGCCTGATCAGCAACCACTCTTCTCATACTATGAGCAAAATGAGAAGGATCGTATTCCTCAGATCATAAACGGTCTGAAAAACGATCTGAGCGTTGCAGTAATTTCAGATGCGGGGACTCCCACAATCTCAGATCCAGGTTTTAAGCTCGTCAGAGAAGCGATCCGTGCAGGGATTCGTGTCGAGTCAGTTCCCGGTCCGACAGCTGCAATTTCGGCACTAGTGACGTCGGGTCTCCCAACGGATAAATTTCTTTTTTTGGGATATCCACCAAGAAAACCCGGGCACAGAAAAGAGTTTTTTGTGAATGCGAAGCAATCACAGGAATTTGTGAAAGCAACATGTATTCTCTATGAGGCACCACATAAACTGATCAAAACACTCGAAGAGCTGATGGAAGTTTTTGGAGACATACAGATAGTGATTGGAAGAGAGCTTACGAAGGTGCATGAAGAACTGAGGAGAGAATCAATCTCACAGTCGTTGCTGCATTTTAGGAAGAAGGAGCCCAGAGGAGAGATAGTGATACTTTTTTCAAAAGACCAGGAAGTGTTTCCAGATGCGTAAGTTCCTTCAACCTCTCACTGAGTTTTACTCCTCGTTAAGAAATACACACAGATGCGAAGCAAAATCACCCAGACTCCAAACCAGAGTATCAGAATGGAGAGGGGAGGAGGCGCCATGAAGTTTTGTATATATGCACCCCATGACCGCGTTTCACGAAGGCTCATATGTAGGAGGGCGAATAGTACCGCGATATAGCCAATCCTGAGTAGTCGTCTCCACCACTTTCCAAAAAATTTGATCGCTAGAGAATTTGAGATCAGTGCCATCATTGTGAGAATGAGTGTCGAGACAAGAGCGGCTGAGAAGGATAGAAGAGATTTGCCGTGCAGATACGACGCGGGGAACGGAAATTTCTCCTGGAGGTAAAAAAGCGTCACGAAGATATGAAGGAGAACGACAAAAAAACCTATTATCCCGATTTCTTTACGGTACTTTATGAACCTTGCGACTGATGGGAAAAAATAGGAGATGGTACCTATCGCAAGTGAAAGGATGATTACAGTAATTCCTGTGTTTGCGGCAACTGTGTTAAACATTCTCCAGCTTGGAGTGACACCTAGCCATAGAGAGTAGAGAAAGAAAAGGGAAGAAACAAGGAGTGAGATGAAAAGTGACCAGATCCAAAGATACGTTGTCGCCATGAATAATTAGTATTCTTCAAGAGTTGAGGTATCACCGATTGGTTGTCCAAGCTCTTTTGCCTTTAGGATTCTGCGCATAATTTTTCCTGACCTCGTTTTTGGAAGCTTCTCTATAAATTCTATCTCCCTTGGATATGCATGTCCGGCGAGGTGCTTTTTTACGTGTTCCTGCATTTTCGCTTTTAGATCGTCAGTTGCTTCAACTCCGGGTTTGAGTACCACAAATGCCTTAATGATCTCGCCTCTGACTTCATCAGGTTTTCCGATCACACCTGCCTCGACAACTCCCGGAAAGTCCACCAGTGCCGATTCTACCTCAAACGGTCCAACTCGTTCTCCAGCTGTTTTTATCACATCGTCAGCTCTGCCGATAAACCAGTAGTATCCGTCTGCTTCTTTTCTCGCATGGTCTCCTGAGATATACCAATCTTTTAGGAAATAGCTGTCATATTTTTCCTGATTTTGCCAAACGGTTCTCATGATTGACGGCCAATATGGTTTAAGACACAAATTTCCTTCTTTACCGGTCTCAACTTCGTTTCCTTCGTCATCACGGATCGACGCCTGTATCCATGGAACAGGCATCCCCATAGATCCCGGTTTTATAGTGGTTGTCGGAGTGTTTGCGATCATGATTGAGCCTGTTTCTGTCTGCCACCACGTGTCATGGAACATCATGCCGAAAGCCTCCTGTCCCCATATAACTGCTTCAGGATTAAGCGGTTCTCCGACAGACGCGAGATAGCGAAGTGACGAGAGGTCAAATTTTTTGACCAGGTCTGTTCCTTTGGCCATCAGCATTCTGACGGCAGTCGGCGCTGTGTACCACACCGTAACTTTATGTTTTTGCAAGATTGTATACCAGGTTTCGGGATCAAATCGACCTCCGTGAACGACAGTAGTGATGCCTAATGTCCAGTTTGAAAGAATACTATAGACAATACCGGTTACCCAACCAGGATCAGCTGTGCACCAATAGATATCTGTCGGTTTCAGGTTAAGAACCAGTTCTGCGCTGAGGCGCTGCTGGAGAAGAGCGTAATGCGCGTGCACGATTCCTTTTGGTTTACCGGTTGTTCCTGATGTGTAAAGCATAAATGCATAATCTTCGGGTTTGGTATGGAAGACTTCAAAGGTATCCTCGCATGCTTCAAGTTCTTTTTGATAGCCTTCATCGTCGATGACAAAGATGTGCTCAAGATCCGGAAGTTCAGCTTTGACTTGTTCGACTCGTGGGAGGAGTTCTTTTGTCGTAAAGAGTGCTTTTGCTTTTGAGTTTGCAAGTCTGTCTTTTAACGCATCGGGGCCAAATGCTGAGAACATCGTTCCCGCAATCGCACCGGTTTTTACTATTCCAAGAAAACTGAAGAAAAGATCAGGTGTGCGGGGAAGAAAGAGAAATGCGCGATCGCCTTTGTTTACCACGTTTTTTTTCAGGAGGTTTGCAACCTTATTACTTTTTTTCGCTAAGTCTTCAAATGTAAATGTGGTAGTTTCATTTTTTTCATTCTCATAGATAAGGGCTGTTTTTTTGGCGTTGCCGTTTGTGAGGTGCTGGTCGACAGCATTATGGGCGATATTGAGGGTACCGTCGGGAAACCAGGCTAACTTTTTTTCTTCGGATTTCCAGTCGAATTGTTGGTTGAGAACATCCATGGGCAGTATAGATATTGTAGGCAGATTTTTCCGACGATTGCAAGAGAGGGTTGTTTCTCAAGAGTCATTTTGTGATGTATAATGCAGATATGGCTGAGACACAAACACTGTATACAAGAGAGCAAATTGATGCGCGCGTGAGAGAGTTGGCGAGCGAAATCGCACAAGATTTTAAGAGTCAGCAAGTTATCATGATTGGTATTCTCAAGGGGTCGTTTATTTTTTTTGCTGATCTCGTGAGGGCACTATATCAGGAAGGGTTACGCGAAGTTGTGGTGGACTTTATGACGATCTCAAGTTATGGCCAGGGTACGACCTACTCAGGAAAATCTCATGTACTTTCTGATATCACTCAGGATATCGGGGACAAAAATGTACTTGTCGTAGAGGATATCGTCGATTCGGGGCATACGCTTGTTTTTGTGCGGGAGTACTTACAGGCGAAGAAGCCCGAGACATTAAAATTTGCCGTGTTTCTCGATAAAATTGAAAGGCGGGAAGTTGAGTTTACACCAGATTATCTAGGATTTACACTTGTCGGGACCCCGTGGATTGAGGGATATGGCCTTGACGGGGGAGAGTACGGACGGGGAAGACCAGAGGTTGCAGCAAAAAAATAGCTTTTTACCTAGGCTGTATTTGGATGCTGATTTCGAATTTCCTTAGAAAGAATATCACCTTTTTCGTTGAGTGAGTAGACATACACCTCACCGGTCGCAATTTCGAGTGAAGCAATATCTTCATCTGAGATGTGCTCTAAGTATTTGACGAGAGAGCGGAGTGCATTGCCTGACGATGAGATAATGACATTCTTTCCTTGTAATATTTCCGGGAGAATCACTCTTTGGTAGTACTCCACAACTCTTTCATAGACTTGTCTGAGAGACTCACCTTCCGGGATCGGGTAATCCCATCCTCTTCGCAGTTTTTGAAACTCAATATCTCCTATTTCTTTTTTGACCTCCCACTTATTTTTTCCGGTATATGTTCCGTAATTTCTTTCTGTGAGTGCTTGGTCTTCGGTGACGGGAAGAGATGTGTTGCCGAGTGTTTGTTTGACGAGCGCAAGTGTTGCTTTATGACGTTTAAGCGTGGAGGTGAATCCGTGATCTAAGGGTAGGTCGCGGATCGTTTCAGCTGCCTGAATTGCTTCTGTAATTCCTTCAGGCGCGAGCTCAGGATCCTCCCAACCGGTCCAGATACCTAATTTATTATACTCAGAGAGTCCATGACGGATGAGAATGAGATATGACATAGCACTGGTTAATGGTTAATAGTTAATGGTTAATTCTTGTTCAATTTGTAGTAACCGATTGTACTTGACTACTCTCTCGCCGCGTACAGGTGCTCCGAATTTTGCAAAATCCGCACCGACTCCTACGGCAAAATCAGCAATAAAATCATCAGTCGTTTCTCCGCTTCTATGCGATGCGATGATTTTTAACCCAGCACTCTTCGCTTTTTTTACGACATCAATTGCTTCTGAGACTGATCCGATCTGATTTGGTTTAATGATAATGCCGCGGATCGCTTTTTTCTCAAGAGCCAGATCCAGTCGGTCCGGATTTGTGACAGTCAGATCGTCTCCTGTCACGATGAGGCTCTCTGGCGCTGTAGGTAAAAACGCTGTCCACGCTTCTATCTCATCTTCTGCAAAAGGGTCTTCTAGATAGAATAAGTTATATTTTTGTGCTAAGCCAACATAGTAGATACCAAGCTCGGCTGCAGAAAGCGGGTTTGCCTTGTCACGCAGAGTGTACACTCCGTCCTTATAAAATGTAGATGCTGCAGCATCCATACCCAGCGCGATATGATCGTGATTTTGATAGCCTGAGGCAGTTATGGCTTCTCTCAACAATGCAAATGCCTCTTCATTTGTGGTGAGAGTGGGAGCAAATCCTCCTTCATCTCCGACGAGTGGTTGAAATCCTTTTGAAACGAGCATGGTTCTGAGAGTGGTGAGAACATGCACGACTTCTCTGATCGACTCTGCAAATGTCGGAGCGATAAGGGGAGAGATAATAAACTCCTGAATATCAAGATTTTTTCCCGCGTGTAATCCTCCGTTGATCAGGTTGCAAAGTGGCTTAGGTACTGAGAGCGCTGAAGAGATTCCTGATTGTTGGGCTATAAAACGGTAAAGTGGGATTCCCATCTCAAAAGCCATTGCCTTTGTGACAGCCATCGAAACACTGAGAATTGCGTTGGCGCCACTGTTACTTTTGTTTGGTGTGTTATCCTGCTGAAGAAGGAGTGAGTCAATCGCTTGTATCTCCGTCGCATCTTTTCCTGTGAGTAATGCGTTGATGGCGCTATTGATATGATCAACAACTTTATGTACGCTTTTGCCGTTATAATCATTTTGATCATGATCTCTCAACTCTGCGGCTTCATGCACACCGGTTGAAGCACCACCTGGACACGAGCTTGTCGCAAAGATGCCTGAGTCAAGAACAGCGGTCGCTTCAACAGTCGGATTACCCCGTGAATCGAGAATCTGCCGGGAAATTATGTGTGCAATTTTTGCCATAATTTATACTATATTATGAAAGGATTTCGGGAAGAAGCGTTGTTTACTTGTTTTTAAAGACTTTTTTCTCGGCTTCGTGAATCGTCTTTCTCACCTGTGCGATCGCGTCGGGAGAAACAGAGACACTCGTCACGCCCCAGCGGACGAGTTTCTCAACAAGGTCCGGATATTCTGAGGGTGCCTGTCCGCAGATTGAGCACGTAATTCCGCGCTTTTTTGCAGTTGTGATGATACGTTCAAGTGCCCACGTCACAGCCGGATTTTGCTCATCATATTCACTAGCAACCTCACTGTTGTCACGATCAGTTCCGAGAATAAGCATCGTAAGATCATTTGATCCAATCGAGATGCCGTCAATTCCCGCATCAATAAAATCATCAAGAAGGATAAAATTAGATGGGATCTCTACCATCATCCAGAGCTTGAAGGAAGGCGACCTGTAGAGTCCTGCAGCTGAAAGCAATTTTTTTACTGCGATGAGTTCTTGAACAGTACGAACAAATGGAATCATCACCCAAAGATTTTTTAGTCCCATCTTATTGCGGACCATCTTTATTGCCTCTATCTCCATCTCAAAAACTTCAGGGTCATGCATGTATCTGAATGCACCCCTGTAGCCGATCATTGGATTTTCTTCATGTGGTTCGTACTCTTTGCCTCCGATCAGGCCTCTGTACTCATTGGATTTGAAATCTCCTGTCCTATAGACCACCGGACGGGGATTAAATGGTTTTGCAAACATGGCCATTTGTTCAGCGAGCTTTTTAATATATTCATGCTTCTTCCCATCCCGAATCATCTTTTTCGGGTGGACGCCTATGTCGGCGATCATAAATTCTGCACGCAAGAGTCCTATTCCATCAGAACCCATCTTACTGACCTTGTCTGCGATATCAGGTTGTGCGAGATTGACGTACACTTTTGTTGCGGTTTTTGCTTGCTCTTCCTGCACATCGGCTGCGATCACTCCCTGGAAACCGCCTTTATAGACAAGGCCTTCTTTTCCATTTACCGTGACTGTGTCACCTGATTTTAGTATTTTTGTGGCGCCTTCTGCACCGACGACCGCCGGAATTCCAAGCTCTCTTGATACAATCGCAGCGTGTGAAGTGCGTCCGCCTTTCTCAGTAATAATAGCTTTCGCTTTTTTCATAGCAGGGACGTAGTCAGGGTTTGTTTGTGGTGCGACTAGAATGTCACCTGGTAGTACCTTGCCGACTTCAGATACTGAAGTAATAATCTTGACGACACCTGAGGCGATTCCCGGAGATGCGGGTGAGCCTTGCAAGAGCACCTCCATTTTTGAAAAATCTGCTGTTGATTTCTCTTCTTTTTTTGTACTGATCGTGGTTATGGGACGGGTCTGTACGATGTAGACATCATCTCCGTCTATTGCCCACTCTACGTCCTGGGGGAAGTAGTAATGCTTCTCTAGTTGTTTTCCAAGATGTGCGAGTTGTTCAATTTGCTTGTCGGTAATTTTTTGTTTTTTCTGATCTTCTTTGCGTACATTGAGTTCTTTATTTATCTTTCCTTCTTTTTTCAGCATTTTTTCCTGAACTGCAGGAGTTTTCAGTAAAATTTTAAAATCCTGCTTATTTACTTCGTAATGATCAGGTGTGACTTGTCCCTGCACTATCATCTCACCAAGTCCGTAGATTGCCTCAATGACGATTTTTGATTTGTTGTTTGTGACAGGATCAATGGTAAACATGACACCGGATTTTTCTGATGAAACCATTTTTTGAACGACAATGGCGATACCTACTTTAAAGTGATTAAATTTCTGCTCAGTTCGGTAAAAAATTGCACGCGCCTCAAATAACGAAGCCCATGCAGCCTTCACTTTGAGTAAAAGATTTGCTTCTCCTTCAACATTGAGATACGTTTCCTGTTGTCCTGCAAATGATGCTCCCGGCAGATCTTCTGCTGTTGCTGATGAGCGTACTGCTACGAGCTGGGTCATCATCGACCCTCCGAGCGTTTTGTATGAATCGATAATTTCTTTCACTAGCATCTCAGACATCTCTCCGTCCATGATGATTTTTTTGATATGTTTTGAAACCTGTTGTAATGATTCATTATTGTCATGATTTACGGTGCCGAGGAGGTGTTTGATTTTTGTCGTAAGTTGATTTTCTTTGAGGAAGTGGAAGTATGCGTTTGAGGTGATGACGAATCCGTTTGGTACTGGAAAATGAGCCTGAGTCATTTCTCCGAGATTTGCGCCCTTGCCACCGACTGTGGGGATGTCTCCCTTATCGATGTCTTTGAACCACTCTATGAATGTCGGTTTCGTCATCTTAATCGATATTACTGATTTTCTCCAATGCAATCAAGTAGTGAAAACATTATAGTGTGTTGTTCTGAGTAATGTCATGACAACCTAAAGACAGGTTGCTGACAAGTTATTGTCGATCCGGATTTGATCAGGGTTGACAAGAAGTTTCGTAAGCATTTATAGTAGTAGCGATTCGATGAGTACAACAGATTTTTCGGAATTTAAGACTCTTTTTGTTGCAACAGCAAGAAAGCATCTTGAGAATATCAGAATAGCTCTCTCTTTACTTAAAAATAATCTAGAAGACAAAGATGCGATGAACAATATTTATATCGCAGCGCATTCTTTAAAAGGTGAAAGTCTGGCCATGGGATATATGACCAATAGCGCAGTCTCGCAATTAATTGAAAAAATATTTCATGCTGCAAAAGTCGGATCACTTACTCTTTCAGAACCGATTCTCACAACAACACTTCAATCGGTAGAAAAACTTTCAGAGTCAATCGATTGTGTTGAAAAAGAGGATAAAGAGTGTATTCTCACTGATGAGCAGATGTCACTTGAAAAAGTATCGGGTATTTCCCTCGGATAAGCCGTATGAAAATTCTCCTCATAGAAGACGATCCTTTTTTTCAAAAATTTTATTCGTTTAAGTTGCGCGAGCAGCAGTTTGAGGTATTTGTCGGGAAAGACGGGGTAGAAGGGCTTCAACTTGTTCGCTCGAATAAGCCTGATCTGATTTTACTTGATCTTATCATGCCAAACAAAGATGGGTTTGAGGTGCTACAAGAACTGGCTTCTGACCAGGAATTAAAAAATATACCGGTGTTGGTGTTCTCAACGTTAAGTCAGGAAAAAGATATCGCGAGGGCAAAAGAGCTTGGTGCGAAAGATTATGTGAATAAGAGTTTTTTTGATTTTGAAAAACTTCTTGTGAAAATACAGTCCATGATAGCGCAACCACAGGCACCACAGGAATAGTGGAGAGCATTTCTTCTTTTCTGCAACAAAACTCTCTGTTGAAAACAAAGAGAAAATAGCGCAATAATAACAATGGTGTATTTTATGCGCCTGCCCTATGCTGATCTCAAATGATGAGCTGAAAAAGCTTGTACTACAAACAGGACTGATTACTGAGCCTAAGTTGAATGAGCTCGAACAGTTTGCTCACGATTCGAACACCTCGCTTGAAGACATGCTAATCGAGAGAGACGTGATCAGTGATGAAAATCTCGGAATCCTCATCGCAGATAGTTTGAAAATACCCTTTATTGTCCTCACGAAAACCTCGATCCCTGAGGATGTGTATCATATCGTTCCTGAAAAGATAGCTCGCAAACAAAAAGTTATCGCTTTCGGACGAGATACGAATGGTATTAAGCTCGCAATGGTAGATCCGAGAAATACGCTCCTTCAGGAGATGATTGCAAGAAAAACTGGCTCGCATGTGGTCGCGTATTACTCAACTGAGCGGGACATCTATAACACCCTGAAAATCTATAGAAAAGATTTGCAGAAAGCATTTGACGAACTCATGAAAGAGGTCGGTCAGTATGCTGAGCCTCCTGTATCAAAAGTTGTTGACATGATTATTGATTATGCGTATCAGGATCGGGCATCAGACATCCATCTTGAGATCAATGAGGCAGAGTCGCTGACACGTTTTCGTATAGACGGCATGTTGCATGACATGCTCAGGATGCCCAAACACTTACATGATCAGGTAATTACCCGTATAAAGGTACTTTCCAGGTTACGCACAGATGAACATCTCTCGCCCCAGGACGGGAAAATGCGGCTGCGTCTTGAGGAAGAGGACTTAGATCTCCGCGTTTCGATTTTGCCGATTGTAGAAGGAGAAAAATGTGTACTTCGTCTACTCGCGTCACATTTTAGGCAGTTTTCACTCGTTGATCTTGGTATGAATGAGGAAGATCTGGCCAAGGTACAAAAAGCGATCAGTAAGTCATTTGGTATGGTTCTCTCAACAGGGCCTACCGGATCAGGAAAAACGACATCTATTTACTCACTCATTAAGATATTAAATACCAGAGAAAAAAATATCACCACGATTGAAGATCCCGTCGAGTACAGAATTAAAGGAATAAATCAGATCCAGGTAAATGCAAAAACGAATTTGACGTTTGCATCTGGCTTACGTTCTATTCTCCGCCAGGATCCAAATGTCGTGTTCGTCGGAGAAATTCGTGACAATGAAACTGCAAGTATAGCGGTAAATGCAGCATTGACCGGCCATTTGGTGCTCTCAACACTTCATACAAATGATGCAGCGACGACACTACCACGTTTGACTGATATGGATATCGAGCCATTTCTTGTGGCATCGACCGTGAATGTCATTATTGCGCAGCGTCTTATGCGAAAGATTTGTGAGATGTGTAAGGCGTCACTTCAGGTCGCCAAAGGAGAGTTGATGCGCAGCATTCCGGAAGCGACGATTGTCCATTATTTCGGACACGAGGAGATGCTTACTGTGTATCAGGGTCAGGGATGTAAGGTCTGCAATATGACTGGGTATGCAGGACGAATAGGTGTTTTTGAAGTGCTAAAGGTGACAAAGAATATTAGGAAACTGATTATTGAGAAACGTGATGCCGATGTGATCGCACAGGCTGCGATAGAGGAGGGGATGACGACAATGCTTGATGACGGACTTAAAAAAATTGCAAAGGGGGTTACAACCATCTCTGAGGTTCTTCGCGTGACAAAAGTTGAAAGTTAAAAAACATGGCAAAAATAATAAAAACAGAAAATGTTACTTTGGGCGGTAACGATAAGTTGGCGCTTATCAGTAATTTTAACACGATGTTCTCAGCGGGCATCCCAATTATTGAGACCGTTGACTCGCTACTTGAGGACGCAAAAGGAAATCAGAAAAAGCTACTTGAGACATTGAGGTCAGATCTGATGCAGGGAAAAAAAGTCTCAGAATCATTTGCCCGTTTTCCGAAGATATTTGATAAAGTGACGGTCAATATAATAAAAGCGTCGGAAGAAGCAGGCACTCTTGATCAGACCCTCAAAGATTTGAAAGACAACATCAAACGGGATATGGAGTTTAATGACAGGATCCGCTCCGCGATGATTTATCCTCTTCTGATTATGGCTGTTTTCGGAATGGTCATGATTCTTATGCTGGTGTATGTCATCCCGAAAATTTCAAGTGTTTTTCTGCGTCTTAATGTCGAGTTGCCGTTACCGACAAAGATTCTTATCGCACTTTCAAATGTGCTGGTGAACTATACTGTTCCCGCGTTGCTTGGAGTTGTGCTGGTAGTCGGTGCAATTATGTTTCTGTATAAAAGGCAGAAGCAAATGATTCTAAATGTGTTTTTATCACTTCCGCTTATAAGGGGACTTGCCCGAGAGATTGATCTGACGAAGTTCACAAGAAGCCTTTATCTTCTCCTCTACGCAGGAATTCCTATCACGACAGCACTTGAGCTCACGCAGGATACAGTAAAGAAAAAGGAGATCAGGAGGGCAATATATCATGCTCGCGAAGTAGTGATTTCCGGGAGGAAACTCTCTGTCGCATTCAGAGATGCAAAGGGAGTAATCCCGAGCATTTTGGTAAAGATCACAGAGGCTGGTGAGAAAAGCGGTTCTCTTGATAAGGCGATGCTTGAAACATCAGAGTTTCTTGATTATGAAGTTTCAAGCAGACTGAAGACAGTCACAGCGATAATTGAGCCTGTTATGTTGCTCCTTGTCGGTGGATTGGTCGGCGGGATGATGCTCGCCATCATCGCACCTATCTACGGTCTCATCGGGAGTGTCGGGGGAAGATAGAGATGAATAAAAAGTTCCTATATTCGGGTTTCACCCTCATGGAAGTAGCAGTCGTTGTCTCTCTTCTCTCACTTCTTTTCGGATTTGTGTGGGTAAATTTGCTTGGAAGTCGGGACAGCGCATCACAAAACACAAGTGTTGACTTGCTCCTCTCAGATCTGCGATCACAACAGTTGAAAGCGATGCTTGGCGATACAGAAGGAAGAATCGGTCATGATGCGTATGGAGTCTATTTTGGAACAACAACATATACTTTGTTTCACGGACTTTCATATGTGGCTGCAGACCCTACAAACTACACCGTCACACTTGGAGATAATGAGCAGTTTCAGTCAGTGTCATTTCCCGGAAATACACTCGTGTTTGCGAGTGTGAGCGGTCAAATTGCAAATTTTACTCAGGAAGTTGATTCAATTGTTCTGACAAATGTTACTGCAAATACGCAAAAAACAGTCCGCATCAATAAGCTCGGTACAGTCTATGCAGTTAATTAAATCATATTTCGTATTTTCAGCTCAGGGGCAGTCGCTCATTGAACTTTTACTTGCGATTGCATTTGCAGGAATAATTCTCCCTGTGTTAATAGTGTCATTTGTTTCGTCGAGAGAAGGAAAACCCCAGCAGGAACAAAGAATACAGGCAGTTTCTATGTTAAAAGAGGCGCAGGAAGCTGTCAGATCTGTCCGCGAACAAGGGTGGTCTGCGTTTTCAGTCGACGGAACATATCATCCGGTTGCGACTGCATCTGCCTGGTCACTTGCTCCCGGTATGGAGGTTTCTGATGGATTTACCCGATCTCTTGTCATCAGTAGTGTGACGAGAGATGCATCAACCGGTGCGATTGTGAGTACGGGTGGTGTGCCTGACGTCTCTACAAAAAAAGTGACTGCGAGTGTCAGCTGGAGTGGCCCGCTTGGCTCATCGGTAAGTGCGACAATGTATTTGACGAGGTATCTTGGAAATCTCGGTCATCAGGAGACAACACAGGCGCAGTTTAATCAAGGGACATTGACAACAGCGAGTGTCACAAATACAAATGGAGGAGAAATAGTCCTCGCGACCAATACAAAAGGTCAGTGGTGTGGACCGAATCTCTCACTCGCTGCTGTGACTCTACCGGGTGCTCCGAACGCTGTGTATGCAACAGAGGGGAACATATATGCGGCAACCGGTCAGACCGCACTCGCAACGCAGGATTCTTTTGCGCACGTGACAGTTGCAAATACTGATCCGCCAACCTCAACACTCAGCGGTAAATTGCGTGGATATCAGACGACTGCCGTGTTCGGAGAGCCGGGATGGGGATATATCGCGACGACGAATAACACGAAAGAGGTCGTTATCGCAAATTTAGCACAGTATGATGATACTCCGAATAAAATTCTTCATGAGCAGGGGTATTTCAATACAACGACAAATACCGGAAGTTCTGATTCTTCGGACGCAAATGCACTTTTTGTGACGACTGATGTCAACGGAAATCAAAGAGGGTACGTCACGGCAGCAAACTATCTCTACGTCTTTAATCTTTCGAGCAAAACCGGATCCAGACCGCGTATCGGAAACAGAATTCAGTTTGCAAATTCAGGTGATAGGGCTGGCGGGATTTATGTCCGTAATTCCGGAGGGAGCACGTATGCGTTTATCGCCGTTATAGGCAGTACCCCTGAGGAATTAAAAATAGTAAATGTGACGAATCATACAGTTTCCAGTCAGTGGCGAGTGGTGGGAGACATAAATATTGAACCAAATAACTGCAGTACGCTTGAGTCTGGAAAATCAGTGTATGTCACTGCTGACGGGACGAGAGCATACGTTTCATCAACAAATGATGCGAATTTTAAAGAATTTTTTACAATTAATACCACGAGTAAATCGAGCCCGTCCTTAGTTGGAGGATTTGCATCAAACCCTCCCTGTACAAATGGTGGTGGGTATGAGACGGGTGGGATGGATCCCGCGCAATCGTTTGTTGTGCCTGGAGTGTTAAACAGGGCAATTCTTGTTGGTACTGATGCATCAGGAGGAGCGAATTCCCAGGAATATCAGATTCTTGATCTGACCAATGAAGCAAATCCTACTCAGTGCGGAGGTCTACAGCTTGATCAGGGAGTCTTTGGTATTGCAGCGGTAAAAGAGGCAGATGGCGATGCGTATGCGTATATCATTACGGGAGATGCAGGAAATCAACTAAAGATTATTCAGGGGGGGCCGGATGGGGTGTACTTAGACGCAGGAGTGTATGAGTCGTCAATATTTGATGCAGGATATCAGAGAGTCTTTAATCGCATCTCAGCTTCTACTACTTTGCCTGCGCAGACTAATGTTCAGTTTCAGGTAGCTGTTGCAGAAGCTGTATCGGGTAGTTGTAACGGAGCAATATATGAGTACGTTGGTCCGGATGGTACACCAGCCACGTATTTTCCCGCGATAGGTGGTACGATTCCCCAAAATGATGACGGGTCAGGTTATGAAAATCCAGGGCGTTGTGTCAGGTATAAAGCCTTTCTCTCAACAACAGATTACAATTCGACACCTGTCATAAATGATGTGAGCGTGAATTATTCACCGTGAGAAACATTTCAAATTTCAAATATAAAATATCAAAATTGGCTTCTGGGTTTACTGTGGTTGAGTTGTTGCTCTATATGGGGCTTCTCGCAATTTTTTTGACAAT
This sequence comes from Candidatus Parcubacteria bacterium, assembly GCA_039798685.1. Taxonomy (GTDB): domain Bacteria; phylum Patescibacteriota; class Microgenomatia; order Levybacterales; family UBA12049; genus JACPGQ01. Next base: position 15,241 of record JBDKFM010000029.1, read on the forward strand.
TATTTCACAGATATTTGTTGCTTCTATTGACACACAGCTTGAGGCGGAAGCGGAGAGCAGTATTCAACAAGACAGCAAATTCATCCTTGCTCGTATGCAATATGATCTGCAGAATGCATCTTCAATTAGTGAGCCCCCCGTTTCCGGTTCGAGTAGCGGTATGTTGCAGTTCGTCTCAGGTGGTCTTACAAAATCGTATCAGCTGAACGGAACAACGTTGGAGTTCTCAGACGGATCCGGAACGTATCAGTTAAACAGTGTCACGACGAGGATTACAGATCTTTCGTTTACACGCCGTGGTGTACCCGGGGGTAAGCCATATGTGACAGCAGTCTTTACGGTAACAAGTGTCACAACAAGAAATAGCGGGCCTGAAACGCAAACATTTCAAACAACACTCGGAATCAGATGAAAATAATTAATCAATATCAAAAAGGTCAAACACTTGTCACCGTGTTGATTTTTGTCATCATCGCAATCACGCTGACAACGGGTGCAATTGCCATGACAGTCGTGAATTCGCAGACTGCATCGAGTTTTGACAGGAGTAATCAGGCGTATGGAGTTGCTGAGTCCGGAGCTGAGAACGCAGTGTTGCAGCTCTTGCGAAATCCTGGTTACACAGGTGAAACTTTATCAGTGGGTGGTGATAGTGCTACTATAAGTGTAAGCGGAAGCAATCCGTATACAATCGTATCCTCAGGTAGATCAGGTGGTTTTGTAAGAAAAATTGAAGTAACCGCAGATTATACAGGAGGCGTACTCACGGTGCTAACCTGGAAGGAGATAGATTAAGATGAGTCCACAGGCAAACAATTTAGGCTTTATTTATATAGATCAAAACGGATTATTGGTGTATACGACTACAACGTCTGCGGTACTACAGTTTCCTTTTCCTCAGGATATCGTTCGAGACCTTGAGATCATCAATAAAGATTTGTTACAGAAAGAAATTGAAAAACTTATAAAAGACAATGCGCTACTGCCGTCACGGTATGTGTTTGCGCTTTCTGGAAATCTTCTTTTTGAAAAGCCGTTTCTGGATTCAAAAACTCCTGATTCACAAAAAGAGATCCAGTCGTTCTTAGACAATATTCCTTTTGAGCATACTGCGACAATAATTTTTGAGAATGCTGAGTCAAAACTCATTGCGACAAACAAGGATTTGTATCAGACATTAGCAAGGCTTCTTGAACACCAGGGAAGTGTCGTTGAGTATATTCTCCCTGCGTACGTCTTGGGTGTGGATGTGAATCAAGCGCTTACAATGACACAGCCTATTCTTGCAGATGTACACCGCCGTGCGCCGACACTTAAGCAGTATAGTTTTTTTACCGATATGCTGACAGCTGCACAAAAAAGTTCCGATCAGGCAGAGAAGGGTGGTAAGAAGCAGGAAAAGCACGATGATAAAAAGGAGAAAAAGAAAACACTCATTCTTATCGGAGTATTTATAGTACTTCTTCTTATACTTGGAATTGTCGCGTTTTTCTCCTTCCGCTGATACGTATCCTCATTGAAAGTTCTTAACCGAGTTCACTATACTGAAGTAGATGGAGTTACATGATATACGGTATTTGCATGATGAATCATTGCCTGAGGATGATGAGCTGGGTGCAGATTTTGTCTTCCCTTCATTTGTTACCAAAAAAAATATTCTTTCACTTGGTGTGATTCTTTTCCTTATCACTTCAATTGGTGTGGTGACTTTTAATCTCGCAAACAGAACGACAACTACCTCCACTGCTGCTGGGACTGGTGAAAATCAGCAAGAGGTTGTGCAGCCGACTCCAAAACAGATTGAGGTAAAAGGGAAGATTACCTGCCTTGAGTCAGAAACAGTCTCTGACGGGGAGTGTGAGATTGCGATTCAGACAGACAAGGGTGAGATTTATACACTGGAAAATGTGCAGTATGCTGACGTCGTCTCAGGTGCCATAGTTCCAGGAAAAGTCGCGACAGTAGTCGGTACAGTTGTTCAAAGTTCAGGATCAGGAGCATCTTCCGGTACGGGTGGGAGCAGTTCAGGAAGCTCAGGCGGGTCGTCGTCATCTGTTGACGGAACTATCTATATCGCAACTCCCGGAAACGGATCATCGCAACCGACATCTCCTCCCCAGCCTACCGCGACTCCTACGATCACTCTTACACCAACGCCTACCCCTTTGCCGTTTAGTATCCCAACACCTGCGGTAAATTACCTGACAGTGAAGTATATTGTTGACAATAAAGAGACGCTCGTCGGAAAAGATGTACCGTTGGGGGCGTATATTGTGTCAACTCAGCAACCTGACCCTGATTGTCCGCAGGGAGAGGATTGCAGTCGTGTCCAGTTTATTGTGAACGATGCGGTGGGAAGCAGCCGGGACAGCTCGTATGATACATTGCTTCTCGCAAATACGACGAGTGAAGGGGAGATTCTTTTTACACCAGGTCAAAATATATATGCATCTGTTACGGTAGTCGTCAACGAAGATGTCGTATCTCTTCTTCTCAACATCCTAGATTAATTTTGCCACTTGACACCACCCCCTCATCTCTCCATACTGAGTACAGATCAGAAACAAAAAGAAAGACTCTGATCATTACATATATACCTATGTCTGCCCAGACCATTACACATACAAACAAGAACAAAGGATTC
>JBDKFM010000030.1:0-17300 GCA_039798685.1 Candidatus Parcubacteria bacterium
GTAAAAACGTCTCTGATTGGTAGATGGCATTCTTAAAAGTCTCAGCTTTACCGATAAAAGTCAAAGCACAATACCGTTTGCCTTTGAGAAACACAGAAGAGAGATAAATTCCTTCAGGAATAAGTGTGTGAAGTGCGATATTTGCTGTCGGGAACCCCATTCGCTTTCCTCGCTGCTGGCCTTTTCGAACTTTTCCCCTGAAGTGTGTCATGTGGATTTAAATCCCGATGAGCGGGCGATGGGGATCGAACCCACTACCTTCTCCTTGGCAAGGAGACGTTCTACCGGTGAACTACGCCCGCACGTAGTGATGATTATAGCAAATCCCGTGACAATCTGCGCTCACGCCTATGATAGAATACAAATATGCCGGAACGCACACTCTCACGACCATATATTTCGTTCGAAACAGTCTTTACTGAAAACCCAGTTCAATCTGGATTTGACCTGAAACCGACAATTGCCTGGACGGGAGCAAATAAAGAAATTCTCAAGAAAAAAATGGAGTCCCGCCTTGCTATAAACTCGGCTCCATCTCCTCATCCTGAAACTATCACACCCGCAGAAAATACCGACCTGGATCCTGCTCTTGTCCGTCCTCTCATAGGACTCATTCCCGAAGGATTCAGGCAACTTTCCGCATGTGATCAAATACTCGGCATGGATACATTATGGTTTAAAAATGTCGCACCCGGAATGCCGATTGAGCCTACAAATACCGTAAGTGATGCAATATCTCCGACTGCACTTGCAACGGGAGCAACCACTGACGAGGTCAATCCACCGCACTTAAGTGTTCTCCTCTGCAAACTTCCGCAAGATATTATCCCTGACCAAGAAGTAAGAAAGCTCATACTCGGAACTACAGTTGTGCATGAATACTTCCATACAATCACATGGGGACTTCTCAATGATCCGGAAAAAAAGATACAGCTTCCTGACGGAAGTGTCGTAAATGGTGCAGAATTTATCAAAAGCACGTTCGGAAAAGCAGCTGAGGCGCATAGTCCTGTCTCTCATTACAGCAGCGGATACAGAAACACGGACAATTCTTTTCAGGAGAGAGAAGGTTCAACAGATCTTGCAATCGAAGAAGAACTCGTTGAGACACTGACGACACTCACCCTCGGATTCGCAAGTGGAAACCTCCGTGATGTTACCCGTGATCCACTGGATGATAGGGAAGACCTAAAGAAAATCTGTCAGGATTTTTTGAATGCAACACCTGTTGCAACAGAATCAAATAAAGAAATTGCAGCCTAAGGATTCCATCCTCGCAACGATGCATGACGTTTGACGACCTCACCTGCTTTGCCGTATGCCCTCAAACCATTCTCAACAGACCCGTGCCGCGCAATATAATGTGCAGCTGAGTAGATCGCATCTGCAGCATTGTTAATATCAGTGACACCATCTCCGTTGCCATCTACTGCATACACTGCAAATGTACTAGGTAAAAACTGCATGGGTCCTTGCGGCCCGAACCCTGAATCAACAGGGCCATCCCTCTGACCCGACTCAACGACGTGGATGCCGTACAGAATCTGCCAAGGAACACCGAATTTATTCCCTGCATCTGCATATATCTGATCAAAAGGAAGAGTCCCAGGACTCACGACGCTTATCGGTACAGGGGTCGGACTTGGTGTTACAGTTGGGGTCGGAGTCACTGTTGGTGTCGGAAGCGGTCGCTTCAACTCTTCTGATTTTTCAGGAGGATTCTCGCGGATTTCGAGACGGTCTCCTGCATGTATCATCGCAGGATCTGAGATTTCCGGATTATCATTCCAGAGCACAATCCACAACATCTCTTTTCCATACACTTCTTTTGCAATCACATCGAGTGTCTGACCCGCCTTTACAATATAGTACTCAGGCTCACGTCTGACTTCTGCAGCAAGCACGCTCTGCTGTGAAGCCGGAGGAGTGGGAGTCACCTGAAGAGGAGACGAAAAAAGAAGCCCGATAGTCACAATTTCTGTAAGACTTTGGAGTAATATCGCCTGTGTCATAAGATCAGAAAACCACAACGATACTACTAATGATTTTCTGTAATGTCAATGTTTTCAACGTGGAGAAAAGTGAGCGATTACCCTACAAACACAAGCTATTTAAGAAGTCGCGTTTTCGATACATTACAACGCGATCAGATAATTCCCAAGCCATGCATTTTTCTCGCACAGGCGGGAAACTGCGTAAAAATACTTGACCTCTGGAGGAGACGTTGAACTGCATCTATCTGGACATCAAGTGGCGCCAAATCAGCTCGCTCATATGGCGTGCCCATGCTTTTCCATGTACCGTATGAAAACTGAAACGCACCATAGTAACCATTTCCGGTATTCTTCTGAGGATCCATACCCGCTTCGCAGCTACCGAGAAACTGAATCTGGGCTTCATTGAGAGGGCCACCACCTGAAGAAGTACTGGAGGTTGCCACGAGCATAGGCAGAGGGGTGATACTAGGCACACTTTCTTCTTCTGAGTCATGCAGACGTACAAGCTTTTGCAACAAATCATGCTTCAGAGGTTCAACGTTCTCTGGCTCTGTATCACGAATCGTAAGTGACCACCCTTTCTCAATCAGAGAGGGATCAGCGATCCACTCATTGTCATTCCAGAGAGTTGTCCAGTATTTCGGATTCCCATAGACATGTTGTGCGATAGATCCAAGGCTGTCGCCCTCAACCACGGTATAACCCTGACTCTTCGTGGTCTCATAGACCATCTGAAAGCCCGGATGTGTGGAGGAAATAGGGGTAGAATGAAGCGGAACTATGACTGCAAGTGCGATGAGGGTACCTGGGATAAGATCCTGTACCATATATAAGTAAAAAGCCCACCTAGCCTAAGGCTGCAGTGGGACAATTTACATGTCTCATTATATCAGATTTAGATTGTTCTGTCAAGCTAAATAGGGGATTTTTGTGAAAATTCTGACCTGCCCGAGATAGCCCTATCGGCAGTGCTACACTCAGCGTTGCAGTCGGGGGTTAAAATTGAAAGAAATTAGCGGGAAAACTGAATTCTTAAATTTGCAGCTGTTTGATCAACAAGCAACTCAAGTGCCCGTGCGGAACCAACCAGCTCCTGACGCAGAGAAAACCGCTCAATTGCATCCATTGAATCCATATTTTTTACCGCGTGTTGTGCAAACCACGCAGCAGTACTTGCTGAATTTTGTGCATCAGGAAGACGAGTAAAAACCTGATGCAATACGGTAGTAGCGATTGCAGCCTGATACCAGGCGCTTTGGGGAATAGGGGAGTTTGCAAAACGCTTCCACCTATACATCACATTAATCGGGTGATAAAAAACATCTCCGGATTCATCCTTCTCCAAAAACATTGAATGAATATGTCTTCCTTCTTCCTGCATCTTTCTTCCAATTGCCTGACTATGCAGACTTCCTAAATGCCCGGTAATTCCTATGACATCAGGCCTCTCACTGGCTATGAGAAGTTGCTCACTTATCGCTGCATCTCTTTTCTCATCTCGCGCGACATCTTGAGTTACAGAATTCTCAAGTAACATTCCGGAAGCCATGATACTTCCTCCCTGAACGAGATTCACAATCTGCTGCTCGGTAAGTCTCTGTGGTTGCATGCGCTGAATAATTTCCTTGACCCCTGCCTCTTCGAGCACCATCTCAGTCCTACCTGGAAATAGTCCAGATAAATAAGTGTATGCTTCTAACTGAGAGTTCATGAAGCGTGTATTCATGACATAATCTCCGGGGTCCTCACTCCTTCCCAGCTCTTTAAAGAGTACTTCTGCTGACCAATGCAAGGTCTGTTGGTACGCATCAGCAGGAGATATGCCTTGATTGAGAAGCGTATTGACATATCCGGTAGAACCGCTGAGTAAGTCCGCACTTTCAAAAAATATAAGTAGAGTTCCGGTATCATATTTCCTCAGTAATCCCTCACCATAATGAGTGAGAGAATCACGGATATCATTTTCCGCGTAATGAGAACCATAGTGCATACCGATTTGAGGCCGTTCTATTGCAGGAGACATTGGGGGATTCTAACACAATTATGCTATAGGATCAATGATGCGGTGCTCTTGAATGTGCACACAGAGAAACATCGAATATTCTAATTGAGCTCATTGACATTATCAAGAACTCTTACATCGCTAAATCAGTACATCTTAATACCCTAATAAATAATTTAGAGTGATGTCATAAACATGCGGTAAACATGTGAGGGCAATATCAATAGAGATCTATCATTTTTCTAAAATATAGAGTTGACTCGGATGGGATCCTGAAAGAAGATTCTCAGGAATTGATTTATGTAACACCTCAAAACCAATATCTGCAAATTGATCAGCATTAAGTGCGACCGGAGTAATCCCTGTTACAAAGAATCTTCCACCCTGAGGAAGACGATCATAGACATCACTCGCGACTTCAAGCGCCTGAGGAGGAGTGATCACTTGCCGACAAAGCCCTCCTAGCGCTGTGACAACAGTCGGCTCAGGTACACTTGCAAAGGTATTTTGTCGAGCATCAGAGTCTGCTAAATCTACGGAAACTACATTTACTCCCTTTTTACTTCTACTTCTCCGAAACTGTTCTGCATGTAAGTCCATCAGAAAAAATTCTCCGTCCGAATGACTCGTCCTCGCATATAAGGCGTCTAAAAATGATCCTTCACCACCAAAAAGGTCCCACACAACATCTCCACCAGAAAGTGACTCGGTTACAAGAGGTATCATTGTGGGGTGAATCATTCTTTTGTAATAATCAGCAACAGTATCTGAATATTCCGTCCAAAATGTGGTATCCATAGGGCTTTTTGCCTCCCAATGACTACAATCTAACTCAGCATCATTTCCTTCAAGTGCAGTGAAAAGTTTCCAACAACCTGCTAATAGAGGCTCATACGGAGTGTGGTTACCAAAGTCAAACTTACTCGCTCTGGCTCTCTTTCCGTTGAGCACTATAGCAATCTCCTCAAGGGATGGATCTATAAGTAGCTCAACATCGCCCGGATTTAACTCATTATCAATTCGAACATAATATCCGGTTGTATAAGGATTTTGATTCCTATCAGGAAATCTCGATACAAACCCTTGAGCGAAGGTAGAAAATTCTGCAATAGCTTGTTGCTTCTGATCGACTGAGCGTCTCTCTATTGAAATCATGGCTGGAAGTATAGCAGGCAGTATAAAAGTCGTCAAACTACAGGTCTAAAAGAGGTGTTACATCACTCCTGGATTTGAGGCTCAGAATAAGCTCAGGGATAAGTAGAAGAGTTTTCAAAAGAGACTTGTGCACAGAGAAATGCTTAAGTCGAACACCTCGGAAGAGCTCCACTATGCCTATGTTCAACTTTATGAGCAACTCCAACCATATCTGCTATCTCAATAGTCGACAAAGCGTTGTGAAATTACTAGAAGAAGAGTGGATTTTCTATCGCCTGTATGCCACCTGGGATACCAGGATAAACGAGTATCTCTCCATCTTTAAGTCTTTGTAAAGACTCCTCATATTCTCCTCTAAACCCACCATATTCAGCTACAGTCAGATAATCTGTCGTAAAATAAAAACCTGCCGTCGCAACAGTTCTATTCATAGTTCGTATCGCATCTTTACCAAAATGACCTACCAATTCTCTTTGAAAACTGAAATCACGCGTTGCATCTGCCGCAAAAGCATTTTTAAAAGCCTGAAGTGGCGAAATGTCAGCACGTTTTGCATATTCAAGAAGAAATAGCTGCATAAATGCAACTACATGCGCGTATACAAGTGGCTCCGTAAAGCCCTCGTCCATACAAAACTGAGAGAACATTACTGCCATCGGCTCTTCAAATGCCCCTCTATGCGCTAGACCTAAGTAATCGTTCTGAAAACCTGAAGAGTGTAGTATGACATTATCATCTGTAAGTTCAGGATTTGGGTCAAGTGGATCTCGACGAAGAATCGTCTGTTGAACAAAATGGCCAGCTTCATGAAAGTAGACATTTTGTGCTCTCGGATCAGTTATATCAATCCCTTGTGGAAGATTTAGTTTGAGATAAGTACGAAACGTTCCACACATTCCACTAACATCTTTGGTCTTTTTGTCTCGGGATCTTCTGATATCAATTTCATCTCTATTCGGAGTAAGTAAATGTGGATTTGGTATTCCGATTTCAGCTAGTTTTTCCTCAGTCTTTGCCTGAAGACTTGTGATGAATAACTCGTGTTCTTCGGTCAGTATTAGTGGTTCGTAACCTTCTTTTGGCTCAAATAGATCGAGCGTATTGATTCCATCCCGTTCCCTTTGCGCTTTTTGCATTGCCATGGAAAAAGCTCTGGGAACGTCAGATTGGGGAATTGACCTTACAAATTTTATTTTATTTCCTAAGAATCGCTCTTGATACACCGAGGGATTATAGCATGGATATTTTGGTTTTTGCTGTTTTTACAGTCAGAATGAATGGTTGTGCCGAGGAAGTGAGTCGAACACTTATATCATGTTCTTCAGACATGCGCCATGACCACCTAGGCTACCTCGGCAAATTCGTTTCTAGATAATACCAAATTCATCTATGTGAAGTAAATATTCTCTCTTCTTTCGTATTCATTACCGATTTCTTGGAAATAAGGGTAGGGAGTGTGATAGCATACATGTATGAGTATGCAGGATTTGTTTTATTTGATGGGTATTATATTCATGGTCTCAGGCATCATCCTGACTCTGACCATCACGGTCGTGTTTATCCTCCTCTACCGAAAGATCTCAGATGTACGCAATTTTCTCTTTAATGAAGTCGGAATGGTCTTACAAAAAATACTCAATCCGCGGGAAGCAGCAATGGCGATAGGTACAGGAGCAGCAAAAATTATAGCAAAGAAAATCGGAGCAATGGTCGGCAAAAGGGTGGACGCTTAGGGATTCGAACCCCAGACCTACTCGGTGTAAACGAGCCGCTCTAACCAGCTGAGCTAAGCGTCCAAGTCTGTAGATTATACACGATACTCAGTCTCTTTTAAAATCAGCAGCTCTAAACACCTCAAAAAACTTCTGTCCGCAATAAAGAGCCAAACTTGCTGCAACAAATGAGATATTCCTCGCATCTCCAATTCCCTCAACCCCTCCCTCAGAATTAAACTCAGCACCCAGCCTAGTACCTACAGAATGAAGCCATACTTTTTCCTGTTCGAACATCATCTGACCGGTTTTATCATGATTCTTTTCTGCCATATAGAGTTCAAATTCCAAACTATCTTCGCGGTCTGAAATGACCTCAAGCTGATCCTGCAAACCCAGAAGAGACTGTCTTTTTTCCTCTTCATAAAAAACCGCTCTCGTACTAAGCGACGTCACAATACCGTAAAATCCTGCTTGTATAAATTCTCTTCTATTCATAGTAGCGATAATAACCTGCACTCTTTGCAATCGGGGGATAGAGGATATCTTCCCATTTATGAAGTGTGCGGATGAGAGGACTCCCTTCGCTTCGTTCTAATCAGCATAAACTCGCTCAGGATAAACTTCTCGTCCATGGTGCGGATGAGAGGACTCGAACCTCCACGCTTTTAACGGCACAGCCACCTCAAGGCTGCGTGTATACCATTTCACCACATCCGCAAGTTCTACTATTTTATCACACCTCTCGGTAGCGAAGGAGTATTTATCTCACTTACACCCGAAACAGAACTTACATTTCTTTCACTCGCAAGAGGACTCATCATACAAGAAAGCATCCATGCTGCCGTAGCATTCTTATCCTCCTGAGAAATCCCAAAAGACATATAAAGTCCTCGTAGACAGGCTTTCTGCACTCTTAATTCATCCTCATCTACCGCACTCCACGCCATTCCCGGAACAATTCCATCAACAGCTAATAATCGCAAGCGTTCGTGCCAAGGGTTCTCAGAATCTCTAAACTCTTCGGGGCATAACTTCACAAGCTCAGCTTCATTCGTCAAACCCCCAAGAAATTCCGCTTCACCAACAAATAATCTCTCAGCCATATAATATTATCTTTACCCAACTCAATGAGATTAAGTGCCCAGGAGAGGACTCGAACCTCCACGCTTTTAACGGCACTGGCACCTGAAGCCAGCGTGTATACCATTTCACCACCTGGGCTTATGAATGAACAGATTGTAACAGAGGCCACCAAACTTGACAACGAAGTACCTATCTGCGAGTATTAAATCTAGGTATGAAGAAACTACTTCTGTCCGGATTGTTCTTCATCGCAACCCCAATCACTCTTTTTACGACCATCATCCTTCTCCTGGTCATCGTACATGAAGATATGCCTACAGGGAAAAAACCTGCTCTCATCAGTATGCAAAGGCCGGTGGCCTATGCAGCACTACCCGGAGACGGACTAAAGTTTGATCAGGAAATCACTCCCTCAATCGCAAAAGAAGAAACACTCAGACAATTCCTCCTCAAATACGACTCACCTCTGGCTGAGTACACGGATTTTTTGATTGAGACTGCGGACAAGTACAAACTCGATCATAGACTCCTTCCAGCAATTGCGATGCAGGAAACAAATCTCTGCAAAAAAGCCAAGGAAGATTCACACAACTGTTGGGGCTACAACGTCACAGGAGGGAATTATAAATTCTTTGATAACTATGAACAGGCAATTGAAACAGTAGGTAAAACACTAGCAAAATATCGGGATAGTCATAATCTCGTAACGCCTGAAGAGATAGAAAAACGCTACACACCCTCAAGTAACGGCTCCTGGGCTGAGTCCGTAAATTTCTTCATGGAACGCCTCTAAGCATGATGGCTGATGGCTAAAGCATTCTAAAAGTCTATATATAATAGAACAGCAACGATATGCGATAAAAATTACTAGAATTTTCAGTAAGAAACCGGACGAAAACCTGTCAAATCAACTCAATTTTAGCCTCAACAGGCTCATAGTAGGGTACTTGACAAACCTATAGTTGAAGAGTATACTCTACATAGATCCTTAGGTATGTCTTCCAACACATACGTAAGGATTTTTTTTACCCCGTTGGACGGGGAACCAAACAAAAAACATGCTGAAAACACTAGTTTTTAGCCTCATCATTGCCCTTATCCTCATACTTTCCTCAGAGACTCCTGCTCTCGCACAAACCAAACTGGCCAGACCGTCAGCAGCTCTTACCGTGGAACTGGAAGATGCTCATGACGAGCGAGTCGAGATACTCTCTGCATTTCTTAAGAAGTACAACTCTCCCTTTGCGGATCAGGCACATATCTTCGTGCGTGAAGCAGACAAAAATAACCTTGACTGGCGGTTTGTTGCAGCTATCTCAGGAGTCGAATCCACGTTCGGAAATGCATATCCTGAAGGATCATACAACGCATGGGGTTGGGGTATTTACGGAACAAACAGGCATGGTTTTGCCTCATGGGAAGATGCAATCACGACAATCTCAGGCGAACTACGCTCACGCTATATGGATAAATGGGGAGCAAAAGATGTCTATGAGATCGGCAATTACTACGCAGCATCCCCGACATGGGCATCTCGGGTAACCTACTTCATGGAGAAAATAACTGCATACGAAAGCACTTATTCAAGTAGTCAGCTTCCTATTTCCCTCTAAATTACCTATAATAGCCACGTAGACCAATGGTGAGATGATCATCAGAATTGCCCAGGTGGTGAAATGGTAGACACGCTGGCTTTAGGAGCCAGTGCCTAAACAGCATGGAGGTTCGAGTCCTCTCCTGGGCACACTTCGCAGAACTAGCCTCTTCTGAATTCGGGCAGAAGTACGCTGTAATATTCGACTTTCAGGCATAAAACTGCTATACTATGTCTATGTCAGATTCAAAAAAATCAGTAATGGCGAGAAAAGATGACGGCTCAATCACACTCATCGTCACGCTCCCGCAAGCAGATATAGCCAAACTCCGAGAAGAAGTAGTAGTCAAAGCTGTCAGTGAAGCTGAGCTGCCTGGTTTCCGCAAAGGAAAAGCTCCCAGAAACGTCGTTGAAGAACGCCTTGATGCTGCAAAAATTCAGGAAGAAATACTCAAGAAACTCCTCCCACCGGCATATATAAAAGCAGTTGAAGAGCATAATATCAAACCAATCATGAATCCCAAGATTCATATCCAGAAGATTGAGAAAGATCAGGACTGGGTCTTTGAAGCAACGACTTGTGAAGCGCCTGCAATCACGCTCGGATCGTATAAAGACAAAGTAAAAGGCATCACGGCGAAAAGCAAAATTATCGTTCCGGGTAAAGAAAAACAGGAGCCGAATTTCGATGAGATCATGCAGGCAATTCTTGAGAGTACGACCATGACAATTCCGGCAATACTTGTCCAACAGGAAGCAGACAGACATCTGGCACAAACACTTGATGAAATCAAAAAGCTCGGACTGACACTTGACCAGTATCTCTCTTCAACAGGCAAAAACCCTGATGCGCTGAGAAAAGAATTCGAAGAAAAAGCAACATCAGATATGAAACTAGAGTTTATTCTGCAGAAAATTGCTGATGATGAGAAAATCACCGTCGAACAGAAAGAGGTTGAAGAAGCAATTCAAAAAGCAACAAATCCCCAAGAGAGGGAAAACCTGAGCCGTAACCCATATCTCCTTGCCTCAATTCTGCGCCAGCAGAAAACGCTTGATTTCCTAAAAAACCTGTGATACAGTCCAGGCAAATATGGCATCTACAACCACACAAACGAAGCAGAAAAAAAAGCTTCCAAATATCTTTGATTTCGAAGGAGACGAGACGTTTGAGTCCATCAAAGAATTTACCGGGGGTGTAAAATCTGCATTTAAAAAAGACCTCGCTCAGGACGGAGCAAGGGATCTCATGAAACAGATTCTCGGAAGCGCCGAGGAAACTGCCGGGAAAGCACACAAACTGTCGGGAGAACTCCACGAAGGACAGGAAATAAGCCTGCATCATAAAGATACATCCAAGCGACACGATATCGCACCCGGGCTTGAACAGTACAGTTACTATCGAGAAGTTGTTCGGGCGTCAGAACAAGCACAACGAAAAGAATCGTATGAGCAGGAGCAACAAGTAGAGCAGATTCTTGTAGAAATTCAACGCCTCGTTTCTTCATCAAAAATTGTTGAGGCAAAATTTGCAGCAATCAGTATGGATCAAAGACCGAAAGAGGTGGGGAAATATCACACAAACTTTTTCGAATGGGTACTTATCCAGATCCGGACAGCCCGTATGAAAGTAGAAGACTCCGGCGCGTGGCTTGCAAGCATGTCCGGTAAAAAAGGAAAGAAGAACTACTGGTCAGAATTCAAAAAGCACGGGACATCGTTCGGAATGTCCAATGAGCGCTCAGTTGCAACGCAAACCGGATAGTAACTCTTGCATTCTTTCTCATTCTTTGTATAATTATACGTAATGAACTCACAGCGATTTGCGATTATTATTAGCATTATTACCCCTCAGAAGCGGGGTTGTTTTGCGTAAATAATTTAACAACGCAAACCAATACGACCCCGTCAAAGACGGGGTTTTTTAGTGGAGAAACTATGGCAGAAAAAATTGAGGCAGCATCATTGTATAGAGAGAGAACATTTCATGCTCGTGACGTGCTCGGAGATAATCCGCGACCGTTTACGCTTCTTGGAGTCACAACGCGCGGTTCAGAAGTGATCGCTGCACTTGTTTTTCCGTCACAAAGCTTAGAACCGGTTACGAGAGCTGTGCGCGCCATACATGCACCTAACGCAAATACGGATGAAGCAACTTTTTCAGCGCTAAAGCAAGCGACTGATAACCGTAGAGTAGGGGATCTGAAGTTAGGAGGAGTCATAGTCGACTTACGGACAGGGATGCATACAGTCACACTCAAAGATCAATTGGGAAACTCACTACGGGCTGAAGGCAAAACGTTTCCTGATGCAGTCACCGAAGGATTGGCAGCTGTCGTTCACTACTACAACACAATGACAAAACCATGATACGAACAGAGCATTCTCAGGGGCTAACTGAATTTCAACACCCAGCTGCACTTACCTGCAGAGAGCAGCTATATAGTGCTTTCGGGATAGCTCCACACAATCCAAATGAGGGAATCAAGGCCGTGTTCCCGCCGGGATTCCACAACGAAGATGTCGCCGTCGGGACAATGGCATACGCACAATTGCTAAGAAATGCTTGGGGACTTGACGAACCAGAAGCACACTATGCTCCAACTGCTGAGCAATACGAAAACGCACTTGTTGAATTCAGGATACTGGCTGAGGATGTGCTCCTTACACGCGACACGACTGAAGCGTCACGATCAGAACCGAACAATCTTGATGCCGGCATGATCGGGTATTTCATGGGTGAACTTGTTTTTAGATTGAGAGGACAATCAAAACCTGTTTTTGGTGTAAATGGCAACGGAGAAAAAGTACTCTACCAGGGAGGCATCACATCTGACAACACAAAAGTCTCAGCAACGAGAGCAGACAGGGAACGCCTGAGGCGACTCTATGAACAAAGGAGAAGGGAAAAAGAAAATAAAAAACAAAGAACTGCTCTGTATAAAATCGGAGTAATGTTCGAGATCTTCCCCGGAGAAACTCTCACATGAATACCTTGACATTGAAAGATTTAATTCGCTATACTCCTCATACATGAATAGAAATCTCGTCCTTAGTGTCGTCGTCCTCCTTCTTACGAAGGGCGGCGCTGTAGTGGCGAGATAACTTAAAAACCACTACACAAGACCGCCCTCCTATACGGAGGGCTTTTTTGTGGAAAGGACAGAGTTCTGCAATGCAGAACGATGGAGTTCGCCTGCTTGACAGGCGAGAAATGAAAGGAGGTGAAAGATATGATAAATACAGAAACAAAACAAGATCAAATTACATTCTCATCAACACAACTAAGAGATGCTGGATTACTGGTTGAAGGACATTTCCCTGGTATCACTACAATATCAGTGTCAACAAGCATACCTAAAGCAAGATATGATCTCCCTGTTGAAAGTAGATTAGGTCGAGAACAAGATGGATCTCCAATAACTACTTTCTATCCAGTAGATATGGAATTAGGAAAAGAAATCATATTAGGCAAAACTGGTCAACCAACTAGCTAAAAAATATAAATCGACACAACGCAGCGCACTTGAAAAAGAGTGAGCTATAGGATAAGATCTAAGCTAATGATAGAAGGGAATCCTATAGCTCATAAAGAAGTGTGTTCTAGACCTGAAAGCAGTAAATTTAAAGGGGATGTTACATATACTGAAACTCAGCTAAGAGATTTTGGCTTTGTGGTTGAAGGTGCATTTCGCAAAATAAAAAATATTATCGTTGTTGAGGATGGAGTCTCCTCTCATCATCAAGTCGTATCAGAGGTACGAATTTATCCAGGTGGTAATGCAGAAACATTACTTCATCCGACACACCCACATCTTATACAACGAATAAGCGACGCGGTTGTTCAACCGATAGAATCCACCTGAGCAGTCTATGCTATAATTACTCCATTCTTGGGCACGTTGCTCAGTTGGATCCCCGCACACGCGAAAGCTTTTGCGGTATTAAGAACATTGAGTATTTGGAGCTATAGCTCAGCTGGTTAGAGCGTTTCATTGACATTGAAAAGGTCAGTGGTTCGAGTCCACTTAGCTCCACAGACTTTGACACAGCAGGGGATCGGAGCCGGAAGGACGAGATCGCCTGCGTGTGAAACTCGCAACAAAAAATTACATGACAAGGGAAGACGCATACATACTCCTCACGACGCATTTGAAGAATCCGAATCTGATCAAGCACTGCATTGCCTGTGAAGTCGGAATGAGGGCTATCTACCGCCATCTCACACCACCAAATGAGCAAAATCCCGCTGATGAAGAGGAATGGGGGATCACAGGACTTCTACATGATGTTGACTACGAAATCGCACAAAAAGAAAACCGCCTCGATGAGCACGGAGTGATCATTTTTGAAAAAATTCCGAATACAATTCCTGAGAAAATCGCACAATCGATAAAAGCACATAACTTTGAGAATACAGGTGTACGACCTGAATCACCAATGGACTGGGCGATTGCCGATATCGACGCACTCACAGGACTTATCGTTGCCTGCGCGCTCATACACCCAGATAAAAAACTTGCATCAATCACGACCGATTTTGTAATAAAACGATTCGGCGAGAGTTCATTTGCCAAGGGTGCGAGACGTGAATCAATCAGCAGATGCGAGGAGACACTGAATATCCCTCTGAAAAAATTTGTCGAGCTAACACTCACCGCAATGCAGGAAAATCATGATATGCTAGGACTATAAAACACTTGACAGGATACGCGCCTGTTTGTTATAAAAAAATAGAATGAAATTCGCAGTAATCACAAAGACAACAATGAAGACTCCTTAGGTGGGGCTTTGTTCGTATGTTGCACAAGCCCCCGAAAGGGGGTTTTTTCGTGAGGAAAGAAATCTATGGCAGAAGCAATAGAAAACAATCGACAAAACCAATGGCAATCTGATCCTGGTCAGGAGTTACATTCGCAGGCTGCACGTATCTTGGAAGGGCAACAAGCAGTACACCTACTGTCCGAAGAAGGACTTTGGGATGCACAAGACAGAGAAGCAGAACTCGGTGCATACACAGCACAAGATTTCAGCTTTGTCGAGATTGACATGCCGAGTGATCCTCTTGAAGTACTCAGGCTTCTCTGGTCAGAGTACGTCAGTGCAAATCCCAATCTGCCAGACGGAAAACTCGTGTTATCAGGCAGAACGGCGAGGGCTCATCACATCACATCCGGACACGAGCGAGAAACTGCAGGTTCTCACAATGGAAACGGACATGATCTATCAGGAAATCATCAATCAGGGAGATCAGTTATTTTTGTAGAAACAACAACAGCTCCTGTGACCTAGATGGGGTTGTTGTAAATACATAACGACCCCGAGCAATCGGGGTTTTTTAATGGATACATACACCTAATGAACAAAAAAATAAAAACTATATGAATGAAAGAAATGAAATATATGCATTTCGCATCAAAGTCCAGGTCTTTGATTCGTTTCTGCTTATGGATACACTCACTACGCATCTTGGAGAATCGTATGTCAGTGATTTACAGGATATTGGAGCAATAGGCTACGTCGAGGAATATGACTCAGACGGTTTTCCCAAGATTGCGGCAAATGGATTATGCAGGTTTCCTGAGTGCGGACTGATATTTGAAGACGTAAAAAACAATGCAGTATATAAAGACATGGTCGACACAGAACTCCAGCATTTTCTGACTGTTGAAAACGAGGGAGCTTTATAATCATGAGGGTATTTGCTATAGTACAGCTATTCATGAATTTCCATGCAAACGAATAACATATGAATAACGAAGAGAAAAAACATTTGGAAGAAATCAGACATTCGACAGCCCATCTCCTCGCAGCTGCTGTACTACGGATGTGGCCTGATACCAAACTCACGATCGGACCCGCAATAGAGAGTGGATTTTATTACGATTTTGATTTTGCAAATCCTATTTCAGAATCTGACCTCCCAAAAATCGAGAAAAAAATGCGCGAAACTCTCAAGGACTGGGAAAAATTTTCCCATAGAGAGGTGACGGAAAAAGAAGCGAAAGAATTTTACAAAAATAATCCGTACAAACAAGAACTCATCGATGAAATTGTTGCGAAAGGTGAACCCATCACATTTTACAAATCAGGACGATTTGAGGATCTCTGCCGCGGAGGGCATGCTGAAAATCCCCGAGATGATATCGGAGCATTCACCCTCCTCTCACTCGCAGGAGCATATTGGCGGGGAACTGAAAAAAACAAAATGCTCACTCGCATTTACGGAACTGCATTTGCAACGCAAAAAGAGCTCGATGAGTACCTACAGCTTCTTGAGGAAGCAAAAAAACGGGATCACAAAAAGCTTGGACGTGAACTTGAACTTTTTATATTTGATGAGACTGCACCGGGTATGGCGTACTGGCTCCCGAACGGACTGACGCTTTATAACACATTGTACGATTTTACCCGCAGAATGTATAAAAAATTCGGCTATAAAGAAGTTGCCACACCGATGTTGAATAAAAAAGAGCTCTACGAAACCTCGGGGCACTGGGAGCACTACCGCTCAGATATGTTTGTCTCGCCGATGAGTTTTTTGACGGGTGAATCCACTGAACCTCTTCTGGGTCATGAAGTGTTTGGTGTCAAACCGATGAATTGCCCAAACGCAATGACATTGTTCAAATTCAAAACCAGATCGTACCATGATCTCCCGCTACGACTCGCAGAAACAAGCAGCCTGCACAGATTTGAACTCTCAGGAACACTCAACGGTCTTTTTCGAATCCGCCAATTCCGGCAAGACGATGCGCACATTTTTATATATCCTGAACTCATACAATCCGAATTTGAGAATCTGATCATGATGATCGAGGAAATGTACGAGCCATTTGGACTCACGTATACACTTCGGTTCGGTACCCGGCCTGAGAAAGCACTCGGTGAAAAAAAGGACTGGGATTATGCAGAGAAAGTGCTAAGAGAAGTCTTGGAAAAATCAGGAAAAGAATTCTTTGAGGTTGCCGGTGAGGGAGCATTTTACGGACCAAAGGTTGATATCCTGATGAGAGACTCACTGGGACGTGAATGGCAAACAGGCACAGTGCAACTTGACCTTCAGCAACCGAAACGATTTCATCTCGCCTACATAGACCGTGAAGGCAAGGAGCAGATGCCGTTTGTCTTTCACAGAGCAATTCTCGGCTCTTTTGAACGGTTTCTCGGAATACTTACAGAACACTATGCGGGAAAATTCCCAGTCTGGCTTTCTCCGGTTCAGGTACTCATACTACCAATAGCAGATAGACATACTGCATACGCAAAAGAGGTCGTAGACGCGATGGAGAAGGCAGGGATACGTATTGTGCTCGATGACCGCCAATCGACGCTCCAGGCAAAGATTCGGGAGGCTACTTTACAAAAGGTACCATTCATGGGTATAATAGGCGATAAGGAAATAGCTGACCAGGCTATTTCTATCCGAAGTAGAGACGGAGAAGATCTCGGTTCTATGAATCTTTCCCGGTTTATACAAAAGATTACAGAAGACATTGATAAAAAGGCATAAACGTTCCCAAGATCAGAGAAGATTCTATCGCATAAACGAGAGAATAGCTGCCCGAGAACTTCGCGTCCTGGACGCTGAAGGAAAACAGGTGGGAATACTCGACCGTTTTGCTGCTTTAAGCAAAGCAAAAGAGATGGGACTTGATCTGGTAGAGATTGCGCCGCTGGCTAAACCGCCGGTAGCAAAGATTGTCGACTATAACAAGTTTCTCTATCAGGAAGACAAGAAAAAACGGGAAGAG
>JBDKFM010000031.1:0-17039 GCA_039798685.1 Candidatus Parcubacteria bacterium
GAAATATCACAAATGAGATGACGAGAATAGATGAAGTACCAAGCGTTCCTGCCCTCAACTCATTTCTATGTGACCGCGGTAGCAATACGCCAACACCTATTCCATATAACACAGCAACGACAATCGGAAGAAATACGTGCTGAAAAGAATTGAATGGGTTCAAAAACATGGTCGCAACATAACCAAACGGCATAGCCGACAAAAGAGAAATCCCGAAAAAATCAAATGTATGGCCAAGCGGCATTTTTTTTCTCCTCGCGTAAAAAAGAAGGAACACAGCAGCCGCTGTGAGACCGCCAGGGAATGACAATCCGGGATAATACATGATGAGGAAGAAAACGAGCGGATTGAGGTATGTCAATGAAAAATCGACGATCACATAAAAAATACGGGCAAAAAGAAGACCGATACCAACAGTAAAAAATGCCAAAGTAAACAGGTTATCAAGCGTTACATTTTTGCGTATAAACAGCGTATCGTCTTTACTCACCTCATACAGAGTAAATAAAAATGCGATCAATCCTAAGAATAGAAAAATAAAATACAGCAACATATGTTAAATTTTTGAAAAAGCTCGCAACAGCCCCAGAATGAATAGTGCTATTCCAATACCGATAATCACCGCTGAGACTCCGAGAAGATCAGATAATCCACCGACAACAAGGAGCGGCAAGAGCGAAAAAATTCCGACAATTGTGTTGAGTACTCCATACACTTTTCCCCTCACCTCATCAGATGTTTTTTCCTGCAGTATTGTATTTGCGGGGACAAATACAAAGGCATTAGCAAATCCTAGCAGGAATGCGATAACTGTCACAAGATGGTAGGCCGTGATATGCAAGAGATTCGGAAGAGACTGATTGATTGTCTGCACGATATCTCGTGCTGCTATTTTTGATCCGTACGGAAGTATAAGCATGGCAACGGCTGAAAGAAAAAGACCGGCAGTAATGATGGTATCTTTCTTTACTTTTCCGAGAAGACTCACAAGTATCGCACCTAAAAATATTCCAAATGCTGCGGGCGCAACAAACAGGAGAGGAAAATTCTCGACTTTTACTTTTAAGACCTGCGATGCATACCCAGGTGCAATTGTTGCGATAATGAGTATAAGCACCTGAGAGAGAGCCAGAAGGAAAAGCGCGTGATGCACCTCTTTTGTATTGGAGAGAAGCGTAAGAACGGAACGCAACTCCGTCATCATCGCATACGTCACTTTCTTTCCTTTTGTATGCTTATGCTCATACTTTTTAGGAATTTTTATAAGCCAGATAAAGAAACAGCTGATGAGAAACAACACTGCCAATAATAAAAGGGTCCTCGCCTGTCCCAGATAAATAAGAATTGGTCCCGAAAGAATAAATGCTATCAACATGGATCCATAAATACCCAGTCCAAACAACGCATTTGCAGAGAGTAATAATTTTTTGGGAATAATCTGAGGGATAATCGGTGACTCAGCAGGAATAAAAAATTGCGTCAGTACGGAGATAAGAAATGAGACTATAAAAATCAGCACTAAATTCTGATGAAAAAATGCAAGCACGATAAGCAAAAATACGCGAAGAAGATTTGAGACAAACAACACATGTTTCTTATTCCACCTGTCAACGTAGACACCTGCAGGAATTCCGAACAATATCGCGGGAATCGTAAAAGAAAGCACAATCGCCGCAACAGCGGTGTTCGATCTGGTGAGTGAAAAAACGACCAGGACAAGATAAAAATTAAAAATATTTGCACCAAGCTGGGTAAAAAGCTCAGCAGAAAGCAATGAGGCGAAAGATCTGACTCGTAATGCGTCAATGATGGAGTACTTCATGAGACTGTTCCCGAACTCTCCGTTTATTATGTTGCTTTTTCAGTGTAGCTACCAGTTCTGGTATCAACCCGTACACGTTCACCGGTGTTGATAAAAAGAGGTACTTTTGTTTTTATGCCGTTTTCCAGAACTGCGTCTTTAAACACGTTTGTTGCAGAATTTCCCTTGATCGAAGGTCCAGTTTCAACGACGCGGAAAACCATCTTTGACGGCAAAAGTACAGAGAGTGCCTCTGTGTCCAGGAAACTCACAGGGAAACTCTCCCCTTCTTTCAGATATTGATGATCCGGTATCAGTTTCAAAGCGATCGCAATCTGCTCATACGTATCAGGATGCATGAAATAGCAACTATCATCGTCCTTGTACAAAAACTGCATTTCCTTTTTATGGACTGGTGCGTCTTGAACCTTCGCAGTATTTATGTAACTTCTCTCCATTGTCGCACCACTTCTGATGTTGCGGACCTTTACCTTGATATTGGCACTCCCGCGACCCATTTTGATATGCTCAAAAGAAACGACCTGCAACAACTGTCCGTTTTCTTCGTACGTAACCCCTGCACGTAATTCGTTTACTGAAATCATAATATTTTTCCTTAATGCAAATAGCGAATAGCAAATAGTTAGATCCACATCTCAACCATTAACCATTCGCCAATTCTATTTACCGCTTTTAAATCTTTTTACTCTCGCAATTCCTGAGCACACTACGACGTCAACACCCTGCTTTTCCAACGCATCCAGAAAAAGATTTGCACCAATTGAATCAGCTGCCATATGACCACAATCGATGACATTTATGTGAAGTTTTCGAAGCTCAGCCATTGCATCCTCAGGCACATGCATCTCAACGAGCGTCCCGACACCTGCCTTGGCAAGCTCGACATAGAGCTCTTTGGACGGATTTGTTCCTCCCGTAAAACTGACAAGCACTTTCCCAGCTCTGCTTTTTTCTGATCCGACGACAATCGCAGGACCCGATTTTCCTTTGGTTGCTTCAACGAACTCCGGAATTGCATTTACCACATCAAATACGTCACCGACTGTATCGTATTCTTTTTTACCGATCTGCTTCTTGAGAAAATCATCACCCATGTTATCCCAGATGGTATGGAGAGAAAGATATGGGATTCCGAGTAATCGTGCTGCATCAACTGCCTGTGTGTGATTTAACGGACCGAACCGCCTCTTTACATAACTCATCCGCTCATGGAAAAGTGCATGTGCGACATTTACAGGAACTCCCGCATCAGCAAATGTTTCGATCTGAAGCTCCATCACATCATGCATATTTGCAAGTGAATGACCTGCGGGATGATGTCCGATAAGAAGATCGATCTTTTTGCCTTTTTCACCAAGTCGGTCAGCAAGAACAACTTCCCCTGACTCCATATCAATACCTGCCAACACACGTTTTACCTGTGTCTTTGGATCTCCAAAAAGAAAACGAGAGTCAGCATACGGATTTTTCAGATCTTCAAGGTCGAAAAGCTTTTTTTTCTTCTCAGAGAGCTCTTCGTACTCCTTTTTACGTTTTTTTAGAAGATTTTTGACACGCTGCTCACCACGGGGGTCTGCCTTGATACCCATCTCAATCGCTAAGTCGTAAATTTGTTGAATCGTCATGCTCACAAGTATATAATAGACATGCAGTTTTCGCAAATAGCGAATGGCTTATAGCTAATTGGTGAAAGAAAAAATCTCTCCCATTGGCCATTTTCTATTCGTCATTTTCCAAAAAGCCGGGATGGCGGAATGGTATACGCGGTAGTCTCAAAAACTACTGGCTATAATGGCTATGTGGGTTCGAATCCCTCTCCCGGTACAGGCTTCTTGTGAAGACATCCGTATAGCTACCACCACGACCAAGATAAAGGAATAAAAAGTTTCTATGATTGGGTTCGTCCTGTCATCCGACAGGACGCCCTATCGAATGATGGGGCGAATCCCTCTCCCGGTTCTTTTCTGCCTACACCACTTGACAACGTACGTATTTCCTACTACGCTGATCATGGATGAAAAAATTCAATATCAGCGACGAACTCTCGTACGGATGGGAAACAACAAAAGCACATCTTCCCTTCTTTGTCGTTATCATTCTCATCACTCTTGCCGTGAATTTCGCGCCAAATATTCTCGCGCAAAATATGCGACAGGATGTACCGATGCTCTCAGGTCTTTTGAGTCTGGTCCTTTGGGTTCTCTCGATGCTCGTCAGTCTGGGAGCTATTAAAATTTCACTAAAAATAATTGATAAAAAGAAAGCTGAGGTTGCAGATCTTTTTAATGACTATCCGAAACTACTTAATTTTGTCGTTGCGTCAATTCTCTATGCGCTCATCGTAGGAATCGGATTTATACTCCTCATCGTCCCAGGTGTAATTTTCGGTATCAAGTATCATTTTTACAGCTATCTCATTGTCGATAAAAATATGGGTCCTCTTGAGGCATTGAAAAAAAGCGGAGATATCACCAAGGGATCAAAATGGCAGCTCTTTCTTCTCGGACTAGCGTGTGGATTGGTAAATCTCGTCGGGTTACTCGCACTCGGTATCGGACTTTTCATCACAATTCCTGTGACTATGCTCGCATATGCACACGTCTACAGAAAACTCCTCGGATCCAAATAATAAACCCCTACAGTTCTCTCTTTGAAATTTTTCCTTTAACTCTGAGGTGACACTACTAAGCGGGTAACATCATGATACTTTTTCCACTTCTTCGGATATTTCTTATACTCCGCATACTCCTGTTCTGACACGGAAAGTGCCTTTGTCGGGTCCGGAAGATGATCGATATACAAAGTGCCGTTAAGGTGATCAACTTCATGCTGGATAAGTGTTGCAGCCCAACCGGACGCACGCATTTGATAAAAATTTCCCCACCTATCACTATATGTGACGTCAATTTTGACACTTCTCGGAACAAATCCCCAAATGTTGGGAAGATTCACACAACCTTCCATTCGCTGAACTTTTGTTTTTGATCGCCATGTAATGTGAGGATTTATCATCACGTGTACCTCACTGTGTCCTTTTCGCCTGATCGCAAGGTCTACGATGCAAATTCTTTTCATCACTCCGACTTGATTTGCAGACAAACCGATAATTGTGGGCTTGCTCCTATTATGCGAGACTCCTTTGTTGCTCCTCGCATACACAAAATCAAGCATCGCGTCGATATCTTTTTGGGTACTCAGTAACCGTATCGCACGATGAGGAAGTGGGTCGCATTTGGTCCTGACTCTAAGGTCATCAGGTAAGAGTCTCTTTAATTTTTTCATAAGATATGTACACCAAATTTCTTCAACTCCTTATACAACGCGGGAATTGGCAGACCGAGTACATTTGTATAATCCCCTTCAATTTGCTCAAAAAGTACCGCACCGATACCCTGTATCGCATAACTCCCGGCTTTATCAATGAGCATTTCTTTTTGCACATACGAAAGGATCTCTTTGGCACTCAACGTTCGCATCCACAACTGCGTCTGAACTGAACTCGTAATTTTTTTCCCTGAGACAAGATCAAGGATTGTAAAACCAGTCACGACTGAATGCTTTTTCCCCGAAAGCTTTCTCAGCATCCGTTTCGCGTCATCATCTGATTCGGGCTTGCCCAGCTTTTCACCGTCAATAATCACAATCGTATCTGCAGCGATTATCAAAAGCTCTTTTCCCTGATGAAGTCTTGCAACTGCTTCAGCTTTTTGTACTGAGAGGAGCTCTGCCTGTGCCGCCGGGCCAAGTCGTGGATTCATTTTTTCCTCGATGTTGCTTGGGATAATCTTGAAAGTAATACCGATACTCTCAAGAAGTTGTTTTCGACGCGGAGATGACGAAGCAAGAACAATGTTTCTCATTTTAAAAAAGAGAGTAAAGAGTGCAGCGCTTCGGGAAGTTCAGTAATTCCATCATCTCCTGAAAAATGCTTTCGGTCATGAAGAAGCTTTGTCTCTGCACTCAGATACTTTTTGAATTCCTCGTTATATTTTGCAAGTCCATAGGGGTCATTGTCTGACTCAATGGAGACAACTTTCTCAACATGTGTCCTGATCTTCGCCCAATCAAAAGGGGTTGCGAAAAAATTAGAGAGTTCCGGGATACCCAGATCATCAGTAAATCCTGCAACGAGCACTACGCTACCTACTTCTTCGTCTTTTTCCAAAGATTCAAGGTAGCGAAGAATCATCACGCTTCCGAGACTGTGTCCGATCAGAGAAGTTTCTGTATCCGGCCTCCCGATTATCTCTCTCAGAAACGGAAGCCACTCGGAAAGTTGCGGAAATCTCGTATTCGGCATCTGCGGACTAATAAAACTAATTCCGTGTTTTGCCAATCCCTCACCAAGCCAAGGCCTCCACCCCTCATCAGGCGCTCCTCCCCATCCATGAATTGATATCACGCGCTTCATCGCTTTTCTGACTGATGAGTTTTCAATTGCTGTTCTTTTTCAAACCGATTAATTGCCAGTGTTATCAAACGATCAATAAGCTCCGTATACATGACACCACTTGCTTCCCAGAGCTTTGGATACATACTTATTTTTGTAAAACCGGGAATAGTATTGATCTCATTCACGAAAAGTTTTCCGTCTTTTGTGAGAAAAAAATCGACTCTGGCCATACCTTCACAACAAAGCACCTCAAATGTTTTTGTTGCAAGCTCCTGAACCTCACTGAGTGTCTCACCAGAAAGCATTGCGGGTATGACGAGTTTTGCGCCTTTCTCATCGATGTATTTGGCATCGTAGGAATAAAACTCATGTGTTGGTATGATCTCACCCGCGACTGACGCCTCAGGATTTTCATTTCCCAAAACTGCACACTCAATCTCCCGACCGTCGATAAATTCTTCGATGAGAATTTTGGTGTCATACGAAAATGCATCATCTATGGCTTTCTCAAATTCTTTATCCGAATGAACCTTGCTGACACCAACTGACGATCCGAGATTTGCAGGTTTCACAAAAAACGGAATCCCAAGACTTTTCTTTAACTCATCATATGAAATCGTCTTTCTCTCGTGCTCTCTGAAAACAAGAAATTTTCCGACCGGGAGACCCTCACTCTTTAAGAGTCGCTTCATCACATCTTTGTCCATACCGACGGCAGAGCCTAGTACGCCTGCACCAACAAAAGGAAGATGCGCCAGTTTCAACAATCCCTGTATCGTCCCATCTTCACCATATGGACCATGAAGCACAGGAAAAATAACGTCCAACCCAAGATTTTGAGTAACACTTTGAATATTTGCAGCACTCTTCCATGGAATAAGTGAAACATTTTCTGAGGACGTATGGAGAACAACACGTGATGGGTCTGTTGCGTGAAGCAAAAACGAACCCTCATCCTGAAGATGCCATTTTCCTTCTTTATCTATCCCAATCAGAAGAGGTTCATACTTCTCCCTATCCAGTGAAGCGATTACATTTTTTGCTGACTGAAGCGAGACTTCATGTTCAGCAGATTGCCCCCCGAATATGACACCAACGCGGATTTTCTTCATCTCTTTTATTCAGCACTCGGCGCGGATTCGCCCATTCTGTGCTCAACATTATAAAACTTAATTCTGTCTCCACGAAACAAAAGGTCTATCTCCCCCGTCGGTCCATTACGGTGTTTGGCGATGAGTAATTTTGTCGGATGCGTATGACCCTGCGTCTCTGTGTCAGGACGGTAAATAAACATGACAACGTCAGCATCCTGTTCAATAGCTCCTGACTCTCTCAGATCGGCAAGTTGCGGTTTCCGCTCTCCCCTATGCTCCACAGCGCGGGAGAGCTGGGAAGCAGAGAGCACTGGGACATTGAGCTCACGGGCTAAATTCTTCAGCGACTGCGAGATCATTGAGACTTCCTGTACACGGTTGTCGTAACGTTTTCCAGGGTCTACAAGCTGCAGATAGTCAACGATGATGAGTGACACGTTATGCTCAAGTTGTAACCTCCGCGCTTTACTTCGCATCTCAGTAATTGAGAGACCGGGAGTATCATCGATATAGATCGGGGCATCACCAAGCTCACCCATAGCATCTGAGATCTTTACATAGTCCGAATCAGCGAGCTTGCCTGTCTTGTATCTCCATGCATCAACATCAGCCTGTGCGACCAGCAAACGATCTACAAGTTCTTCTTTGCTCATTTCAAGAGAAAAAATACCGACAGGTTTTTTTTCTTTCACTGCGACATTTTGAGCAATATTCAGAACGAGCGCAGTCTTCCCCTGCCCCGGACGTGCTGCAAGAATGATAAGATTCGCTTTTTGAAGACCAGACAATAACCCGTCAGCATCAACAAACCCCGTACTCACACCACGGATTCCTCCCCCGCTTTTATGTATCTCGTCAATGCGGTCAAAACTGGCAGCTAATGTGTCTTTCACAGGAACAAATCCCCGCGTCAGATGTCCCTGCGAAACCGAGAAGAGTGATGACTCTGCCTTATCCAAAAGCTCCAACACGCCTTTCTGATCGTCATATCCCATCTCTGCAAGAGAAGTCCCGGTCTGAATAAGCGAACGCTTCAGCGCAGCTTCCTTGACGAGCCTGGCATACTCGGACACATTTGCAGCAGTCGGTACGACGTTTAACAGTCCTGCGAGATACCCACTCTCCAGTTTGTCATAGAGCTTTTTTTTCTTAAGCTGCGTCGTGATCGTGAGAATATCAACGGGTTTTCGCTCCTCATAGAGCTCGAGCATCGCTGTAAAAATCATGCCGTTTATTTCGTTGTAGAAATGTTCCGGCCGCAATGTCTCAGTGACGGGATGTATTGCATCCTTATCTATAATGATCGCACCAAGAACACTCTGCTCTGCTTCGTCATTGTGGGGGAGAATTTTCATTTTCACCATATATTTTGCTTTTTCAGCGGCACAGTCTCATCGGGGATAGAGTGACAGTCGTCAGAATCACTTTACGCACTTAACTGAATTGTCTCTACTTCCTGAGGCAATTTGTCTTTTGTCACGACATACTTTGACATATTTTTTACGTTTTCCTTCACAAACGTACTTGTTACTTCCTGCGCTTTCTCTCCTGTGATGATAAGCACATTTGATGCGAGAGCTGTCGCAAATGACACGTCTGCGACAGTATCAGCATCAATAATCACCATCGCGTGTTCTGAGAGTTTGCCATGAATTTTTTCAAAAGCTGAGAGTTTTCCGAGAAGAATATCGACACCGTCTACAAGAAGACTATATGTTGAGTGAGAATCAGATCGTGATCCCCTGATCTTGAGACCACCGACTTCATACTCACCTGGGGATGCAATAACAACTCCGTCGACTGTTGAGTAATGTGATTCAATAGCATCATTCAAAAACAGACCGGCATTGCCGTCGTGTTTTCCTGATGGATTGACGATCACCTGCGCGTATTTTCCCTTTATTCGTAATGATGCTTTCGGAAGTGAGGCTATTTCCATTGAAACAATCCTAACAGAATCAACTTTTCTTGACAAGAGGATGAAAGTTTCGTATGATAATTTTTGCCTAGATTGTCTCATCAATCTTTTTTCTGCGCCTCGGAAATACTTGTCCACCTTATGAAAGCAGAACGTGTCATCTTATCATTTGTAGCGCTTCTTATCGGTCTCGGTGTTGCCGGGGGCGTCTTTTATTTATACCAATCGACAAAAACCGTAGATGCTCCGGGTAAAAAACCACTTCCGACCGTCATCCTCCCTACCCCGACTCCTTCAGAATCCTCACACATCCTCAC
The DNA here is from genome assembly GCA_039798685.1 of Candidatus Parcubacteria bacterium. GTDB lineage: Bacteria > Patescibacteriota > Microgenomatia > Levybacterales > UBA12049 > JACPGQ01. Next base: position 9,545 of record JBDKFM010000031.1, read on the forward strand.
TATCGAGAAACCCAAAGACGAAGAAGTATCAAGTGATGAGACGATCACAGTATCCGGAAAAACAGATTCCGACGCGACTATAATAATAGATACAGGAACTGACCAGCAGGTAGCAAAGCCAACACAATCAGGATCGTTTACCGTTACCGTCTCACTTGATGACGGTCAAAATCTGATCAATATACTTGCAAAATATCCGGACGGTACCGAAAAGTCAGAAACACGCACAGTGACCGTCTCATCTGAGAGTTTCTAATATGAAATACTTACTGATACTCATAATGTTTCTCACCTTCAGTGGGTCAATCCCTGGGGTCTTACATGCGCAGACACCAACCAGTGAGGCTGAGACGACCCCATCAACTGCTCCCACAAAAAAAATGCAGAGTGACTCGCTCACCGCACAGATCACAAACCTTAAAGAAAAAATTGCATCCCGTGTCGCTGAGTTAAAACTCGTTGAAAAAAGGGGTATTGTCGGAATCGTCTCAGAGGTAAAAGACACGCAAATTTCATTGACCGATCACAAAGGCAATATACGACATGTCGATGTGGATGAGCTGACAAAGTTTTTGGGAAGCGACAGTAAAAGTACACTCGGAATCTCCGATATCAAAAAAGGGATGAAGATCTCAGTCCTCGGAAGATACAATAAACAGACAGAGCGAATACTCGCCCGCTTCGTCGAAGAGGTCAGTTTCCCTGAATTCGTATCAGGAGTCATAAAAGATGTTGATGCAACTAACTTTGCATTCAGCATCGCAGGAGCAAATGGAAAAATTATTGACATCGATGTCGAAAATGTCACAAAGACCCAAAGCTATAGCAAGGAAGACGGACTAGTAAGAGCAGGATTCTCAAAGCTCCTTACTGGTGATCAGGTCGTCATCACCGGATTTCCCGATAAGAATAATCCGAAACGGATTGTCGCAACACGCGTACTAATACTCACTGATTTCCGGAAAGTTGATCCAGCAAGTACTGAAACAAGCACAACTCCTGCAAAAACAACGCTCAAAACTGCAACTCCTACCCCGTAACCGCCATGAACACCAGATTGAAGCTGCTTCGCTCTTTTCTAAAAACCAAGCGGGCATCAGGGATACTCATTACTTCCCCGATCTCCGTGCAGTATTACACCGGATTCGCAGGGTTCTCCAACGAGGAACGTGAGGGCTTCGTACTTGTGACTCCCGATTCTGTCTTTTTGCTCACTAGTACACTCTATGCAGGTGCTGTCAAATCACTCCCGGGAATTACCTCACGTATCTACTCATCGGACATGCCATTTCATACCCTTCTTCGCGACACTTTGAAACAAACAGAAATGACATCACTCGGAGTTGAGGCTCACAATCTCACACTCTCCGAATATACTCTGGTAAGAAAACTCACGAAAATTGTCCCGCTGCAGATACGTCACCTGAGGATGAAAAAAACACCGGATGAAATAAATAGAATTCAGCGTGCGTGTACCGTCGCAGACCGTGCACTCCATCTCACAAAACCCCGCATAAAAGTAGGAATGACAGAAAAAGACATCGCATCTCTCCTGGAACAGGAAATTCGCAGCCAGAATGCAACTATCTCGTTTCGTCCCATCGTCGCGTTTGGTATAAATGCCGCAATCCCCCATCATCTGAGTTCTACTCAAAAGCTAAAAAATAATGATCTTATCCTCATAGATTTCGGAGCTAAAATTGACGGTTACTGTTCTGATATGACACGAACGTTTTTCATTGGTACGCCGACGAAGGAGCAACAACACGTGTATGAAATTGTCGCAGTTGCACAGGAAGCAGCAATTCGATTTCTAGAAGAGAAACTCAACAAAACGAAAGGAGAAATACGTATAAAGGCATCTGATGTCGATGCCATATCAAGAAACTATGTGATACAAAAAGGGTATCCCACGATCCCACACTCACTCGGGCACGGTATAGGACTCGAAGTCCACGAGCCACCCTACATAGGCCCTTCATCAAGCGACCTTCTTTCAGAAGGAATGGTCTTTTCAATTGAGCCCGGTGTGTATATTCCAGAAAAATTCGGTGTAAGGATCGAGGATTTGTTTACCATACAAAATCACTCCATTGTGCAGTTAACAAACGCTCCAAAGATATAATTCTACAAGTTAAAATCCAAAAAAACTGCTTGGATTGGAGGAGTAAAAAAGTTTATAATACGAACACTATGAATATACAGACACTCAAAGGATTCCGGGATTTTTTGCCGGAGCAGGCAAAAAAACGGCAATTTGTGATACGCACCCTCACACAGGTGTTTACTTCTTATGGCTTTGTACCTCTCGAGACACCAGCTCTTGAATACGAAGAGATTCTGAGCGGAAAATACGGCGAAGAGGGAGATAAGCTCATGTATCGGTTTCTCGATAATGGCGGGAGAAAAGTCGCGATGCGCTATGATCAAACAGTACCTCTGGCTCGTGTCGTCGCGCAGTATCAAAACTCACTCCCCTTCCCATTTAAACGCTATCAGGTACAACCGGTATGGCGGGCGGACAACACGCAAAAAGGGAGATTCCGTGAGTTTCTTCAATGCGATATCGACACAGTCGGTACCAGTGCCGCTACAGCTGATGCAGAGATCATTGCAGTCGTATATCAAAGTTTTCAATCATTAGGTTTCAAAAATTTTCGCATCCTCATAAATGACAGAGCTATTTTCGGCGATCTTCCGTCAAAAGCGATTCAGATTATCGACAAACTCGAAAAGAAAGGTGAAGATACGGTCACAGCAGAGTTGAAGGAAGCAGGATTTGATCCTGAAATCCTGAAACAACTACGCAATGAAAAACCGACTGCAAATCTGCAGGCAATCATGAAATACGCCGAAGAAATGGGTGTAAATACAGAAAATCTTTCATTCTCTCCTACTCTCGCACGCGGACTTGATTACTACACAGGTCTTATACTTGAGGTTGTCATCGAGGGATACAGTGTCGGTTCTGTCGCGGGGGGCGGAAGATATGACGGTCTCATCGGTATGTTTGCGGGCAAGCAGATTCCCGCAGTCGGATTGGCATTCGGTTTTGACAGAGTAATGGAAGCAATGGAAGAGCAGAATCTTTTCCCGGATACACGAAATGGTGAGATTCAGGCGCTCGTCACAATCTTCAGTCCTGACCTGGCTGATGACTCAATGCAACTCGCCAAAATGCTCCGGAATAAAGGAATTTACACTGAGTTGTGGCTTGATCCGACAATAAAAATGGAGAAACAACTCAAATATGCCGATCTGAAAAAAATTCCGTATGTCATCATACTCGGCCCAGAAGAAAAAACGAAGAATATGCTCATGCTCAAAAATATGAAGACTAGAGAACAGAGCGTACTCACACGAGAAGAAGTCTATGCCCAACTAGGCGGTTCACAATAGCTTGCAAAACTCCCTTCATCCAGTGTTAAATAGATAGGTGGAACAACTCAATGACCGCGTCCTCAGACTCTCAAAGCACAATATGTCCATTGTCGGACTTATTATTGCGAACCTCATCTGGGGTGCAGCGTCACCGATTTTTAAATGGTCTCTACAAGATATTGAGCCGTTCACACTCGCGTTCCTCCGATTTTTCTTAGGTGCCCTCATCCTCCTCCCCTTCACGCTCCATGCACTCCATGTCGATAAAAAGGACTGGGTAAAACTCCTCCTTATCGCACTGACCGGAATTACCATAAACATCTCTTTTTTCTTTCTTGGACTGCAAAAAACAGCGAGCGTCAACTCCCCCATCATCGCATCAGCAGCTCCGGTTATCATCATCCTGGGCTCAATGCTCTTTCTTGGTGAACGACCGAAAAAAATTGTCATCCTCGGGACACTACTGAGTCTACTCGGTGTCATAAGTATCATCATAGAACCGATGATCGAGAGCGGACTGGACGCATCAGTGATAGGAAATCTTTTTCTCATCCTCTCCCTATTTGGGAGCGTTCTCCACACCATTCTCCTGAAAGGTTTTACAAGAAAATACAGCTCGCTCACGATTACGTTCTGGTCATTTTTCATCGGAAGCTTCTCTTTTCTTCCGATGATGGCTGTTGAGGTAAAAACACATGGATTCCTGACCGATCTGACAATGCAGGGACTGATCGGAATCATCTTCGGCGCTGTACTCGCCTCAGCTGTCGCATACTATCTCTATGCACTCGCCCTCAAATACGTGATTGCGTCTGAAGTGAGCATCTTTACGTATATGGATCCGATTGTCGCCATTCTCATCGCAATTCCGCTTCTTGGTGAAAAAATCACCCCTGTATTCATTATAGGCTCAATATTGGTCTTCCTCGGGATCCTCATCGCAGAGAAACGGCTCGCCTGGCACCCCATCCATAAACTCAGGCTCAAAGAGCTTGCCAGAACTGATACCAATACTGTATAATAGAGTCATGAAATCGAACATCCACCCGGTATTCTTCCCTGAAGCACAGGTCGTGTGCGTGTGCGGCAATAGATTTACCACAGGCTCAACAAAAGAGTTGATCCATGTTGAGTTGTGCAGCAAATGTCATCCGTTCTACACAGGTGAACAGAAATTCGTCGACAGTGCATCACGTATCCAGAAGTTTCAACAGAAGCAGGAGGCTGCGAAGCTTTTTGTAGATAAAAAAGCCAAGAAGCTCGAAGAGAAAAAACGACGAGACGAGTCCCCCAAGTCACTCAGGGAAATGCTCATGTCCCTTAAATAGTTCCGCATTTCTTGCGGTATTTCAAATTCTACCAATTTCAAATATCCAATTCCCAATAAACTTCACCTTCACAAAAACTTATTTGGCATTTGAAATTTGATATTGGAAATCTTGTCTTTCATTATGACTGACTATCGACTTACTCAAATCCAGGAACTTGCACAAAAAATTGAAGAAGCAAAAACGCTTTTGGCAGATCCTTCTATGGCCGAGATGGCACAGGAAGAAATAGACAAACTTGAAGAAGAAAAGCGCGCGATTGAGATGACAATGGAGGAAGAAGAGACTGAAGATACAAGTGATCTTGATAGCCGTAATGTCATCCTTGAATTCAAAGGTGCTGCGGGTGGCGATGAAGCAAAACTCTGGGGACAGGAATTACTTCGTATGTATACGAGATACGCACAGCTTCGGGGATTCAAAGTGGAAGTTGTTGATGAAAATATCATAAAAATCCTCGGAGACGGCGCATTCGGAGCGTTCAAATACGAAGCAGGTGTCCACAGAGTACAGAGAGTTCCGAAAACTGAGAAAAAAGGGAGAGTCCACACCTCAACGGCGACGATTTCAATCCTCCCTGAGCTTGAGGACATTGACCTACATATCAATCCTGATGACATCACGTTTGAAGCATTCAGAGCAGGTGGACACGGAGGACAAAACGTCAACAAAGTCTCATCAGCTGTGCGACTCGTCCATACTCCTACAAATACCGTCGTCACTGCTCGCTCAGAACGTTCGCAACTACAAAACCGTGAAATCGCCATGACCCTTCTGCGGTCAAAACTCTGGGAGATGGAAGTTGAGAAACAGCAAAATGAGATTGAGTCCCTACGATCAACACAAGTAGGGCGTGGTAACCGCTCTGAAAAGATAAAAACGTATAATTTCCCGCAAGACCGTCTGACAGATCACCGGATCGGTAAATCGTGGGGAAACCTGGAAGTGATCATGGACGGAAATATCCCGCAAAGCGATATGGAGATGGCTAATGGCTAAGAGAGTATAGCGAAGAGCACGAATGGCGAATGTGATAATTAGAGGGCGGCGAGATCACGTGCTTTATAGTCCTCGATAAGCTCCATATGCTTGTTATCTACAATTATCTTGGCAAGATGCCTCCCACCCGCAAGATGCGGCAATACCACATAATCAGCCCCTTCTTTATATAACACCCGTGCATCATCTGTCTCAAGCGCCATCACAATTATTTTGGCTTTCGGATTCATATGCTTCACCGAACGGATCAGCGTCTGATTATCATCGATATCAGGTATTGTTGAGATGATAATCTTTGCCCTACTGATACCGACCCTCTCCTGAATATCAGGATCAGCAATATCACCGAAAAGATGCGGTACATTTAGTTTCTGAAGCTCTGTAATCACGTCAGGATTAAAATCGACCACCACAAGTTCCTCACCCGAGTTCTCAAGTGCACGGATGATGCTTCGACCGAGCTGATGAGCTCCTATTACCACAACGTGATGCTTCATACTCTCAAGAGGATCGACCTCTCCTGTCGCCACATGATGCTTCCTAAGCTCAATAAAATCCAAAAGGTGCTTCGAACGGTTATAGAGCTGATTCACGTTAGTGAGGAAAAAAGTCGATGTCGCAAATGTGACAAGTGCGACAAGTACGACAAGTGTCGTAATCTCAGACGGAATAACTCCCTTCTCGCTCCCGAGAAAAAGGATGATGAGACTAAACTCAGACACCTGCGCGAGTGAAATACCTGTAATAAATGAGGTTCTCTTTCGATACCCTATGACACCTGTTATTCCCATGACGATAAGCGGTTTTATAAAAATAACAAATAGAATAAGAACGATTGCCGGTAAAATAATAGTACCGACATTATCAAACGTCATCTCAAGTCCGAGGATGACAAAAAATATGGTGATGAAAAAGTCTCTGAGTGATTTCATACGGGCAACAATCTGAAAATTCTCAGCACTATTCGCAAGCGCAAGTCCCGCAAGAAATCCACCAATCTCAAGAGAAAATCCAACAAGCGGCGAGGTCACAATTGCTGTCAAAACAAATACCCAACCGAGACTGAAGAGAAAGAGCGTCTCAGGAGTTCGGGCAAGTGAGTGAACAATGCGCGGAAAAAAATACTTACTGAGGATGATAATCCACCCGAATAACACCACGACCTTGAGCAGCATAATTCCCGTCTGCAGCAAAAACTCTCCGCCACCTGAAGTCTGCGTCCCGGAGAGAAATATGATTGTCATGATCGCGAAAAAATCCTGCATCAAAAGGATACCCACTGCAAGTTTGCCATGAATACTCGTCAGATCTTTTTTGTCGGAGAGAATTTTTACGATAATAATCGTACTCGAAAATGCCAGACCTATCCCCAGATAAAGCGCGGACACCTGCGAAAACCCAAGAAGAAGTGACGCGACAAATCCAAGTAGAAACGTCAGAATCACCTGGAGTCCGCCTGCTATAATTGCTGTTTTCCCTATCGAACGAAGCTCATGAAGTTTGAGTTCAAGTCCGAGAAGAAACAGCAGCAACGTGATCCCAACCTGACCCAGAAGCTGCAAATCTGTATGATTCTTCACATCTAAAAGACCCAATGGTCCCAGTAGCACACCGGTCAGTATATAAGCAAGAATTGAGGGTAATTTGAGAAAACGAAAAAGGATTGTCAGGAGAGCAGCGAGTGCGATAATGACCGTAATTTCGAAGTAAATACCCTGCATAAAAATAGTATACAGGATTAATTTTCAATTTGAAATTTAAAATTTGAAATACATATGTATTTATAA
>JBDKFM010000032.1:0-16712 GCA_039798685.1 Candidatus Parcubacteria bacterium
ATAGTAAAGAGAACAGCTATAATGTGGTCATGCTCCTTCTTGTGGATTTTGGTTCGCAGACCGCTCATTTGATCGCGAGAAGGCTCCGCGCCCTTGGTGCAAAAGTCAGTATCGTTACTCCTGAAGAGGCATATGACATCGCGTCTACGACCACGCCGAAAGGAATAATTTTTTCAGGCGGTCCCCAATCAGTCTATGCAGCGGGGGCACCAACTGTTGATCCTCGCATTCTCGAACTCAAGATTCCCACATTGGCAATTTGTTATGGATTTCAGTTGGTAAGCCTTTTGCTCGGAGGTGAAGTTGTCGGTGGGAAAAGTGAGTATGGACCGGCGACATTGCAAATGGCAAACGGTACTTGGGGCATGGCGCATGGAGTGAAAGATTCTTCTGTTGTGTGGATGAGTCATGGAGATGTGATTGAAGCAGTGCCGGATGGCTTTACGGTTCTCGGAACGACAGAGCATGTGCCGTTTGCTTTTGCGTTTGATGAAAGGAGAAAAATAGTAGGGGTATTGTTTCATCCTGAAGTCGAACATACAGAGTGTGGCGAAGTATTGTTGCAAAATTTTATGGATTATTGTGGAATCACACCTGAAAATATCTCAATTGATATTGAGAAGATTATTGACACAATTCAGGATACAGTCAAAGATGCATACGTTATCGGTGCGATTTCAGGAGGTGTTGACTCAACTGTTGCAGGAGCGCTTATGGCAAAAGCGATTGGTGATCATTTCATTCCTGTGTATGTTGAGAACGGCTTGATGCGTGAGTCAAATCGTGAGCATGTGGAAAAAGTATTTACACATTTTGGTATAAAGGCAGATATTGTCGATTGTGAAGATGAGATGCTTGAAAAATTGAGAGGAGCGAGTGACCCGGAGGAGAAGCGGAAGATTATCGGGAAGTTTTATATAGATATTTTTGAACGGGAGATGGAGAAGCATCTGAAAACAGGTAAAAAAATTCAGTATCTGATGCAGGGAACGATCTACTCAGATGTCATTGAGAGTAAGGGTACGAAACATGCGGATAAGATTAAGAGCCATCACAATGTCGGAGGATTGCCTGAGACGATGAAATTGACGCTCATTGAACCGCTTCGTGAGTTTTATAAAGATGAAGTGCGTCAAATTGGTGTCGCACTTGGATTACCTGATGACTTTGTCTGGAAGCAACCATTTCCAGGTCCTGGGTATGCGGTGCGTATTCGGGGAGAAGTCACAAAGGAGCGGTTAGATAAAGTGAAGCATGCTGACAGGATTCTGCTTTTCGAGTTATCGAGTGCCGGATGGCTTGAGAAAGTTTTTATTTCATTTCCCGTGATGAGTGGTGCGGAATCGGTGGCGGTAAAAGGAGACGGGAGGTTTTTTGGTGAGGTCATAGCACTTCGTATCGTTGAATCGCGCGATGTGATGACGGCAACGTGGTCTAGGCTTCCTTATGACATCTTACAGAGAATTTCATCGAGGATTGTAAATGAGGTTCCCGGAATTTCTCGTGTCGTCTATGACATCTCCACCAAGCCGCCAGCTACCATGGAGTGGGAATAGTACTGGGTTGTGACTGGATTCTTTTATGGCGCAGAGCAAATGGTCAATAGCATTAAGATTTATTTAATACAGCGCCCCTTTCTCCTGATCAGCGTTTTTTATTTCATTTTTCGACTCATTCACCTCACTACGCTACCGGTTTTTGGCGACGAAGCGATCTATCTGGATTGGGCGTGGCGTGAGACGACACAGCCAGGGCTGTTGTTTTATTCTCTCTATGACGCGAAGCAGCCTCTTCTGATGTGGTTTTTTGGAATCGCGATGCAGTTATTGCCGGATCCTTTTTTTGCCGGGAGGTTCGTATCGGTACTTTGCGGATTTCTCACGCTTCTGGGGATTTACTTCCTGGGAAAAACATATTTTACTCATCGTGTTGCACTTCTCGCATCATCCCTCTATATCGTTACACCACTCTTTTCTTTTTATGACAGACAGGCGCTCATGGAGGCGGGAGTGGGAGCGGTTGGTGTCTGGGTGCTTTGGTACGCGTTGCATTATTGGAGCAACGGTAAAACAAAAGCGTGGGATTTTTTATCAAATCGAGTGCGTTGATCTTTCTTGCAGCATTTATTCTCATCAGTATTTGGTTATGGTGGAAAAAACGAACTCTATCTATTGCTTCATTTTTTTATAGTCTCGCGGCGTTTCTCTCAACTATTGCATTGTTGTTATTGCAGCCGACATTCTGGCAGACGCTTTCCTCGAATTCCCGTTATGGATATGGTTTCCGTGATCTTCTCTCCCTCCCTTTTGTTGCGTGGGGATCAAATTTGCTCGGGAATGGAGAGATTGGGATATTATTTATGACGCCTGTTGTATTTTTGTGTAGCATTGTAGGCGTTGTTACTGCGTTTCATCGGCAAAAAAAGCAGATGGGAATTGTGGTGATATGGATTGCGACGGTGTTGATTTTGCAGACTTTATTGATACGGAGCACGTCACAGCGATACCTCGTCTCCTATCTTCCTCCCCTCTTGTTGTTTGCTGCATATTTTTCAGTGTTTCTCTTGGAAAAATATAAAGTTTTTCTGAGACAGAGCATTGTGGTTGCGATTCTATTTGTTGTTCCCCTGGTGATTACCTCGATCCAGATATATGATCCAGTGATGTACTTTAGGATGTACTCCTTTTCGCGGTTTTCTGAGAATTCCTATTTGACCGGGGGAACATCGGGATACGGAGTTAAGGAGGCAATTGCATACATCGAAAAGTTGCCGAAAAAAGAAAGAATTTTTGTTGGTGAATCGCTCTATACGGGTAATCCTGAAAGTGCCGTGATGATATGGTTTGCAAAGAGCAGAACAGTTACCGTTGGGTATCTTGATAGGAGGCTTCTTGGTGACGTCGTTGATGAAAGTGAGTGTATAAAAGCTGGTATTCCGGTATATTTTATGAGCAAAGGGGATGATGTGGCAGGTCTTGAGAAGTTTCTGGAAAATATGGTGTATCTCAAAAATCCATATAATAAAAATAGTATCGGTATCTGGAAAGTGAAAGAAAACTGTAAAGGAAATGTGCTTCCGGTACAGCTGATAAATATACGCTAACGACTTGGTAATTCCCTGTCAATTTGTTATTATAGGATAGATATATGACAGGGAAAATGGTCGGTACATATACGGTAGTTCTCGGTATTACGAGTGGAATTGCGGCATATAAAATGCCAGGTTTGGCGAAGATGCTTGTGGCAGATGGCATAGTCGTTGAGGTGGTAATGACAGATTCGGCGAGAAAGATGGTTGACCCGAAAGAGTTTGAAGCTATCACCGGCAGAAAGGTTCACGCCTCTCTTTTTGAGGAAGGGTTTGAATATAAAGATATTCTTTCATCGCGACGTGTTGATCATATTGCGCTTGCAGATGCAGCAGACGTGATTCTCATTGCTCCGGCAACAGCAAATGTGATTGCGAAACTTGCGCACGGAATTGCGGATGATTTTCTCACGACAATGGTACTCGCGGGAAACTCCCCCATCATTCTTAGTCCTTCGATGAATGTGCATATGTGGAATAATCCTGTGACACAGCAGAATATATCCATATTAAAACAGCGCGGATATAGTATTATCCCTCCGGAAAGAGGTATGCTCGCATGCGGTTACGAAGGTCCCGGCAGGCTTCCTCATCTTCAGAAGCTGCGAAAGGAAGTACTAAAACTGGGAGGATTTAGTCATTCACTTAAAGGTAAGAAGATTATTGTCACAGCAGGTGGGACAACTGAAAGAATTGATGATGCCAGAGTGATAACCAACAGAAGTTCAGGCAAAATGGGAATTGCGCTTGCAGAAGAGTGTTATCTGCGCGGGGCTGAAGTAATTCTGCTGAGGGCAAAAACTTCAGTTGCACCCCGTTATTTGATGAGAGAGGAGATGTTTGAGACCTCAGATGAGTTGCGGAGATCGCTTAAAAAAATGATTAAGGGAGGAGATGTCGTGTTTCATTGTGCGGCAGTGTCTGATTTTAAGCCGAGATCAGTGAGTGGAAAAATTTCAAGCAAAAAAAATATTTCGGTAGAATTTGTACCGGAAAAAAAGATCATCACAGAAATCAAAAAATGGAATCCAGGAATTGTTTTGATCGGGTTTAAGGCGACGTCCGGAGACGCGCCGGAGTATATGTATCAAAAGGGGGTCGGGAAGATCAGGGAAGCGAGAGCAGATGCAGTCGTTGTCAACGATATTTCACGAAGTGATCGTGGGTTTGAAGCAGAAACAAATGAGGTGCTTCTGGTATATAAGGACGGAAGTAGTGAGAAAATTCCTCTTCAATTGAAGAGGGGCGTTGCAGAAAAAATTGTCGCACACTGTATTGAAAAGGCTCTATTCTAGAAAAGATTTATTTACCCTTGTGATTCATTCCCCAAAGTAAGTAGAGTCCATGGAGAGTAAGATCCTGGTTGATCTCAGTAGGGATGGTAATGTTTTTTCCAATGAGTGCACTGTAGCCGCCTGTGAGAATTACAGTTGTTGTGTTCCAGTTTTGCTCTGTTGTAATCCGATGGATCATTCCTTCTACAAGGCCGGCAAAGCCGTAAATAAAACCGCTGTTGAGATGCTCTTTTGTGGTAAACCCTCCTGTTGCTTTCTCCGGTTGCTGTAATGTCATGTGGGAGAGTTTGGAGGCGTTTGCGATAAGTGCGTCAAATGAGGTTTGTACACCTGGTCCGATTGCTCCTCCTTTGTAGGAATTTTGTGCATCAATTACTTCAAATTTTGTTGCTGTTCCGAGGTCGACGACAACTCTGTCGCCACTATAATGCTCTATTGCTGCACAGATATCTGCAAGTCTGTCAGCACCAAGCGGTGTTTCTTTCTCTGAGAGATTTGTGATGTTTGATTTGAGTCGTGTTGAGATAAAAAGTGGTTCCAGCTGAAAGTTTTTTTTTGAAAGTTGTGTGAATTCTTCGTCCAATTCAGGTGCGACAGATGCGATGATGATGCCTTCAAGTAACGGTGCTTGTTGTGTGATGGTAGCAAAGAATGCATCGTAGCGTGGTGTGTTTGATGATTTGATTGTTTTTTCTCTGAACTGAGTGACAAGTTTCGCACCGTCAAAAATTCCAGCATGTACACTTGTATTACCGATATCAATTGTGAGGAGCATAGATGATTATCTCAGGTCGAGACTTTCTTCAGTATACACAATGTGTTTGGGAAGAAGTGAAACTTTTCTCTCCCCCTTTTTTATATATCCCGCATCGATCCCTTCAAATCCATGTGTGGTAATAATATCGAGCGTTTTTTTTACGTCTTCTTCCGGTAGGAAAAGTGCGTAGTCCTGTCCCATATTCCATGTCGCGTATGCTTCTTCGTCAGAGAGTCCGGCTTCTTGTTGCATGAAAGTAAAAACAGTGTGAGGTTGAAAGAGATGCTCAATTGTATAGGTAAAATCTCCTTTTGCGCGCATGATTTTTCGAAGTCCATGTCCTGTGATGTTGCTTATGTAGTGAGTGTGAATCTCAGCTCTTTGTAATGCGGAAAGAAGTGGCGCATAAATATTTGTTTTGGTAAGTAGGGAATCACCATAACTTATTCCGTCAGGTAGTGTTGTTGCATAGCCGTCCGGAAGTTTTTCGGCAATTGCCCTGGCAAGCGAAAGGCCGTTTGCATTTACACCGTTACTTTTCAGGAGAATAATTCTGTCATGTTCTTGAAGTTTTGTGTCCAGAAGCAGGTGCGAATCGTTCGAAATAATTCCTACCGCACTTCCGCCAAGTTCGCACGTTCCTTCCTTCATCACCCCTTTCATCGTAGGCGTTTCTCCTCCTCCCCAGCTCGCACCACTGAGATCACAGGCGTGTTTCCATCCTGCGATTAAATCCTGCATTCGTTCTTGGTTTTGTAGCCAGATGTTATCCTCAACTGCCCAGTATGCGTGGACGACGAGTGGAGTCGCACCAACAGTTGTCAGGTCATTGATTATTGTCGCAACAGTATCATGTCCTATCACATCATAGAATGTGCGATGTGGTGTGTCAGCAGCGTGACTATCAGCGACGAGATTTTTTGTACCGAGTCCCTCGATAACTGATGCCATATGGACGTCACCCTGCTTCCAGACGTATGCAGATTCTCCTCTAGAATCCGTCACTTCTTCAAAGCCATGTGTTCTGAGGTTTTTTCCTGTCTGTCCTGCAGCCGACTGTGCAAGCTTTTTGATTGGATCTTTTGTCGAGTAATTATCTCCGACTTGGTCGTAGGTTATTTTTTTGTGTTTCATGCTACGAGATAAGCATTTATGCTTTCACTGATCTTCTTTTCCCGCTCAGGGATTGTGCCGCTTATCAGGGTAAACGGGAGATGCTCTTTGTGGTAAAAGTCTACCATAAGAGCATGAATTTTGTCTCGCGTCTCTCTTGTCTCTCTGCGGATAGTGTCGTTTTGAAACTGTATATCCTCAGGATTGAGAAGAAGAAATTTTGTATATGTCGTGATCCATGGACGGATTTTTTCAAGAAGCATCGTGGCTCCATTCTTATCACCGTGAGCAAGTGTATAGAAGACAGTTTCAATAGGTGTTGTGTCGGTAATAATGATTTTTGGGTTGCGGGAAACTGCATTGTTCTCGTTTTGTAAGCCGAGTTCTAGGATTTTCTCCTGATTGGCGAGTGAGAAATTCACCTCGACTCCGGGTTTTGAGAAGTGTTCTCTTGCAGACTCATGGACAAAAATTATTTTGGGGTTATGTCTGTATTTTTCTTTCAGATATTCCCAAAGTGTTGTTTTTCCGGTGGCGCTTCCTCCGACGAGAGCAAGTTTTATTGGGTGCTGCATATTAGGATTCGTTAATAAATGTGACGATATTTTCAAAAAAGGTTTCACCGTGAGGTTTTGTAATATTTTCCCTCCTCCAATTTGGATGCTGTGATTTCTCAACAAATTTTTCCGGATGAGGCATCAGTCCGACGATTCTCCCGGTCGGATCAGTAATGCCAGCAATTGCCCGCAGCGCTCCGTTTGGATTTTCAGGGTAGTGCATTGTCGGTTTTCCGGAGTTATCGACATAGCGAAACACAACGAGTTTATCTTTTTCCATACGTTGTAAAAGTTGTGTGTCAGCAAAGAGTTTCCCCTCTCCGTGATTTACCGCCACATCCATGATCCCGAGCGTATCAAAGTATGAGGCAGCACTTTTTTCTGACTTTATTTTGATCCAGCGGCACTCGAAATGACCAGAATCATTGTGCGTAAGAGTTGCCTGCATTGTTCCTGGGTTGAGATATGGGAGAAGGCCGGTTCTGATGAGTGTTTGAAAACCGTTGCATACTCCCAGAATATACCCTTTTTTTGCAATAAATTGCTCGAGATCTTCTCTGAAAAAACTCATGAGCTCAATTGCAAGCACTTTCCCTGAAGCGAGATCATCACCATATGAAAATCCACCTGGCAGAGCAAGTATTTGGAATTGAAGTAGGTTTTTTTCTTTGTTTCGGAGTTCATTGACATGCACAAACTCTGCGCGTGCTCCTGCTTTGGTAAATGCATAGGCGAGTTCATTATCGCAGTTGGTTCCGTCGGATTGCAGGATACAGACATTTGGTTTGTTTATCATAATTGTTAGTTAAAAATAGTGTTCATCGGCTCCTGCCATGCTTTTTTTAGTGTGTGAAGAGATGCCTCAGTAAGAAGTTTTGTACCGAAGAAAACTTGGAGTGTAGGTGTCGGACGTGTTGATCCTAATATGACATGGGGGATATTTCGGAAGAGAGTAGTTGCGGCATTTTTATCAGCAACTTCAACAAGAAATGTTCCTGCTGTTTCATTGAAGAATAGGAAATCCGGACGTGTTGAATCAATAGTTTTTAGATTGATACGCGCACCGAATCCTGCACCAAAACACATCTCAGCGAGCGCTGAAGCGATGCCGCCTTCGGAGATGTCATGCGCTGAGAGAATGGTTCCCTCCCGGGCTCCTTTTGTGATGGCTGTGAGTGTTTTTGGAAGTGTTGCAAGATCGACTTTCGGCACTGAAGCAGATGTGCAGTGTGTTAGTTCAAAATACGTTGTTCCTCCGAGATTGCGAGAGTCTGGTTTCCCGACGAGGACAATAAGTGAATCTGATTTTTTAAAATCACTACTGAGTGTTTTTGCAACATCTTTTATCTTTCCAAAGACTGAGATGAGGAGAACAGGTGGAATTTTCAGCGTCTTTCCATCCCCGAACCGATAGGTGCTTGAAAGGCTGTCTTTTCCTGAGACAAATGGAAGGCGGAGTAGTTTTGAGAGTGCGACGCAGGCGTCGACTGAGGTATCAAGATCTGCAAGAGATGCTTCGTCAGGATATGGCCAGATAAAATTATCAATGAGTGCTGCATCTCGGAGGTCCCCACCGACTGCAACATAATTACTCACTGCTTCAGTAATTGCCCATATTGAACCCCAGTAGGGATCAATCGCGTTGAGCGCGGGGTTTAGGCCATGAGTTGTGATAAGTCCGTATGGTTTGTCGAGAAATGGTTTCACGACTGATCCATCATTTGGTCCGTCTTGTGTGATGCCTGAGAATGGGTGAAGTGCAGTTGCCCCCATCACATTATGATCATAAAGTCGTACGATTGGTTCTTTTGAACAGACATTTCCATGAGAAAGCACTTTTAGCCAGAGATTTTTGTAATCTTTTGGTAGTGACGGATATTTCTCATCAAGCTGTTTTTTTTGAGAAACTCCGGTCATCTGGCGAGTCGGAAGTCCGTTGTGTAAAAAATCCATTGAGAGATCCGCGACGATGTGGGAGTTGTAGAGGATATTGAGTCTTTTTGTTCCGTCGAAGATTCCGATCTCCGTTGCCTCAACATTATATGTGTTGCTGATTTTTTGTATCTCTTTTTTATGTTTCGGATCAATCGCAAGGACCATTCGTTCCTGAGACTCTGAGAGATAGATTTCCCATGGGGAGAGGGTGGCATACTTGAGCGGAACTTTATCAAGATGTACTGTTGCGCCTGTAGTTTCTGCCATTTCGCCAATTGCACTTGAGTATCCTCCCGCTCCGCAGTCTGTGAGAGCCCTAAGGAGTCCTCTGCGGCTCATCTCAAGAACTGCGTCAATCATCCGTTTTTCTTCAATCGCATTGCCAATTTGTACCGCAGATCCTGCAGAGTGTTTCGTAGACCCAGTCATTTCACCGGATGAGAATGTCGCTCCGTGAATCCCGTCACGACCTGTTCTTCCCCCAATTGTCACGATGAGATCTCCTATTTGAGGGCTTCGCTTTGCTGCTTTTTTCTTTTCAATCACGCCATATGCCCCAACTGCGACAGTGGGTTTTGCACGGAAGTCTTTATGAAAATGAATTGATCCGTTATTTGTCGGGATACCGACTCTGTTGCCGTAGTCACGGACACCTGCGACAACTTTTTTGAGGAGATACTTTGGAGGCAGCACTCCCTCCGGCAGTGTGTTCTCCGGGAGCTCGGGGGGCGCAAAGCAGAAAATATCTGATGCACAGAGAATCCGTGCTCCTTGACCAGTTCCTAGTATGTCGCGAAAGACACCGCCTGATCCCGTCATCGCTCCTCCATACGGCTCGATTGCTGACGGACTGTTATGTGTTTCTACTTTTCCGCAGATTCCGTAGCCGTCATAGAAATCAATGACACCTGAATTATCAACAAAGGCAGAGACGATTCGATCTTCGTATCCTTTTGCTGTACCTTTGATGCGATGAAAGAGCGGAGTTTTTTTCTTTCCGTCTATCGTGAGATGTGCTTTAAAAGTTTTGTGAACGCAGTGCTCACTCCATGTCTGGGCAAGGATCTCAAGTTCACACTCGGTAGGGTCACGATGGAGTTTCTGAAAGTATGATTGAATGATCTGCATTTCATGTGTATCGAGAAAAAGTTGTTTTGATGTGGAGAGTGCAAGAAGAGAAGATGCAGAAAGGTCACGTATGCCAACAGTGCTGCTTTTTCCGACGGCTCCCTTAATGCGAAGTGTCGTAGGTGTTCGTGTGAGAATTTCCTCGATTGTTGGATTAAAAAGTGTGGCTTTTTTTATCATATTCATGAGTGATGTGTCAGAGAATCGTCCGAAAAATGCATACTCAAAACTGGCGTCAGCTGCTACGAGATGAATACCAAGATCCCGTGCTGTTTTAAGAATTGAGCTGACTTCAGGATTCATCACTCCCGGCTTATACGCGATCTCAAAAATATGCTTTGTACCCTTGAGGAGTGGAGTGTTTATGCTGTATGTCTGGTTAATAGATTCGGAGAATGCGGTTTTAGCGAGTATCTCTGCTTCTTTACGTGTCGCCCCTTCAACTCTATAAACGCGTACAGTCTGTATCTTTGTAACTGTGTGGATTTTATGAAGATGAAGTTCGTGAAGAACTCCTTCGCCCTTGAGATCCTTTCCTTTTGTTTGTACGCGAATGGTATGGATCATGTGTTTCGTTCAAGCTCGCGCCAGCCGATGTCCGTCCGGTACTGTAAATTATTTCCTTCAACAAAGATGTGTGCCATCGCCGCCATCGCACGTTCGCGCGCCTGAGTAATAGTTTTTCCCTCAGCGACGAGATGGAAAATTCGCCCTCCGTTGACGACATACGCTTCCCCCTTTTTCTTGATGCCCGCTCCGAAGAGAGTAATTCCTTCCATTTTTGCCGCATCGCGAAGTCCAAATACCCTTTTTCCTTTTGCCTGAGAGCTGTCATCTGGATATCCTTTGGCGCATCCCGCAATACTAATACGTATTTTACCGTCGTGTTCAACTGTACAATTCTCAAGATCATCCATGGCGACTGCTTCAATGAGTGAGGCATAGTCGTTGACAATCCCCGGGAGAATTACCTCTGCCTCAGGATCACCCCATCGCGAATTGAACTCAATAATGCCGATGTTTGTGTGAGTGGTAAACATTTTTTTCTTTGTGATCATACCGCCGAGATACAGGATACCGACATATGGTCGTTCCTCCTCAATCATTCCTTTGAGAAATGGATCAAGAATTGTTTTTTTAATTGTGTGTATTGATTGCTTATTGAGTGCACCGGACGGTGAGATGCAGCCCATGCCACCGGTGTTCGGACCGATATCGCCTGTGTACGCAGTTTTGTGATCCTGTGCTGAGGCAATTATTTGATAACTGTCTCCGTCGCAGATTGCAAAAAGCGAGAATTCTTCACCGATCATTCCCTCTTCTATGATGAAGGTTTTACCAGAGTTGCCGAATTTCTTCATGGCTTTTATCGCCATTTTTGCTTCTTCTTTTGTCTCAGCTCTAATCACTCCTTTTCCCGCAGCTAAACCTGATGCCTTAATGAAATATAGTTTCTCGTCATTGTTGTTGATAAATGAAATTGCAGCTGTTTCATTTGAGAATGTTTCATACTGCGGGATGGGAAGGTTGTGCCGTTTCATAAATTCGCGGGACCATGCTTTGTTCCACTCTATTTCAGCTGCTTTTTTGTGTGGGCCAAACGAGGGGATTCCATGGCTGGCCAATTTATCGACAAGTCCTGCAGCGAGAGGGTCATCCTGTGCGACATCGACGATATCTACAGCCTCTTTTTTTGCAAGAGAAGATATCTTTTCAAAATCAAATACGCCGATCGTCGGAAAAGTCTGAATTTTTTTACTTGATTCCTCCATGAAATCATTTCCGGGTGCGACCAGAACTTTTTTGACGCGGTGTGATTTCGCGTATGCCATTGCGAGGGCGTGTTCTCTTCCCCCTGAGCCGATAATTAAGATTTTCATATATTTTTACTGTCGTACTGAAAGAAGTGAAGAATCAATAGGACTCTTCGTTTCACTCAGGACGACTCATCTGTATTACACAGTTTTTGTAATACTTTTATGTAAAGTGTATTTTCTTTTTTTTTAAGTCTGGCATAGAGCGAATCGATTGTATCACTAGGACGGGTTTTTTCAAATGACCTTCCGAGTACCGGTCCAAAGTCAACATCATCACCGAGAAGGTGTACTGAGGAGCCTGCATAGGTCGCTTTATTTTCCAAGAACTGTGCGACCGCCGCCTTTGCATATTTGCCTTTGTTCCATAATCCGGTTGTCCCATCAGGGTTTTTTACTACACTGTCTTTTGTCTCAGGAATAAGTCCCGGGTGCAAATTTATAATTTTTCCCGGAAAGAGTGTGAGAACCTCTTTGGGGATTATCTGTCTCCATCCGGTGAGAATAATAAAATCTGGATGTGCAGTACTGAGAAGGGGAAGAAGCTCTGACGGGCTTGTTGTGACTGCTGTGTTTATACCAGCGCTTCGTGCAACCATGACGCCCATCGCGTCTTTATTGTCGCTGATGACTGTGAGTATCTCTGCCTTGAGCTTTTTTGCCTTAATTGCTTCTATTATTGCGTGCAGGTTTGAGCCGGTTCCTGCGTGTGAGATAAGTATAATAAGTCGCTTCATCTCCCAGTATGGGGCAGAGTAAATCCCTCAATATTTCTTTGAATGTGCTTCTCGTTCTCCCCGATATCAATTGGATAGATGCCGGTGAAGCATGAAGTGCAGAATGTGTTTTCAGGAAGTCCAGTTGCGGCAATCATCCCTTCATATGAGAGGAAATGCAGCGAGTCTGCGCCGATAAATTCCCCAATTTTTTTAAGTGACATATTCGCAGCGATAAGTTCTGCCTGTGTGGGAGTGTTGATGCCGTAGAAATCAGGGAAACGGACAGGAGGACAACTGCTCAGTAGGTGTACTTCTTTTGCGCCGGTATCTCTGAGGAGCTTCACAAGTTTTTTTGCAGTAGTTCCTCTGACGATTGAGTCGTCAATGACGATTACCTTCTTTCCTTTGATACTCTCCTGTATAGGATTAAGCTTCATCTGCACGCCCCTGTCTCTGAGTCTCTGATCAGGCATGATAAATGTTCTACCGATATAGCGGTTTTTGACCAGACCGAAATCAAAAGGAATTTTTGATGCCTCTGCATAGCCAAGCGCCGCAGGAATTGAGGAGTCGGGAACTGGGATCACGACGTCTCCATCGATTTTTGCTTCCTGTGCCAGGATTCTTCCGAGATTTTTTCGAACCTCTGCTACCCGTTTTCCGAGAAGAATGCTGTCAGGACGTGCAAAATACACAAATTCAAATATATCCATTTTGAGATCAGGAGTCGCGAGTTGATACGAATGAAGTCCATTCTTGTCAATTACCACCATCTCGCCCGGTGCAACGTCCCTAAGATATGAAGCATTTACTGTATCAAGTGCACAGGTTTCAGAGGAAAATACAAATCCCGTACCATTGAGCTTGCCGATGCAGAGCGGTCGTATGCCATATTGATCCCTGATTGCCGCAACTTTGTCTTTCGTCATGACCAGGAGACAAAAAGCCCCTGTAAACAGGGGAAACGCTTTGGTGATCGCTTCTTCAAGTGACATGTGTTGTGAGAGGTAATAGCTGATTACTTTTTGCATCATCTCAGAATCATTGAGATTTTTGACCGAGATATCTTTGGAGACAAGAAATTTTCTGAGTGTTTCAACGCGAGGTAAATTTCCATTGTGTGCGAGTGCAACAGTCATCTCAGAGTCGACAGTCGGTTGGATATGGTCATCAGTTGACCCTCCGAATGTCGCATAGCGATTATGTCCGATTGCAAAGTCGCCGTGCAGTTTTTCGAAATCATGTTCGTTGTATACCTGCGCGACAAGTCCCATTGCCTTGTGAAGGCTGAGCTTTTTTCCGTCTGATGAGGCGATACCTGAGGACTCCTGACCTCTGTGCTGGAGAGCGTATAATCCAAAGTACGTTAAGCGTGCTGCATCAAGTCCTTTTCCCGCTACTCCGAATACTGCACACTTTTCAGTCATACATGGTTACCCGCGAAATTGAAACCGTCAAGATGTTTCTGAATTCTTTTTTCTATCGGAAGATCTGTGTGTATTGTAGCAAGTTTTTTGCCGGTTAACATGCGATATGTATCTTTATAGCGCTTGCTAACTTTTTGTGCCAGAGTTGCAGGCATAGGTGGAGGTGTACCGTCGCCTGTGTAACCATGTTTTTTATACCACAATCTGAGAAACTCCTTGTCAAAGTTCTCCGGTTCAAGATTTTTTTTAAATCGTTCAAGATATGTTTTTTTAATCCAGAATCGTGAGGAGTCGGGAGTATGAATTTCATCAACGAGCATAAGTTTGCCCTTATATAATCCGAATTCATATTTTGTGTCGACCAGAATGAGTCCGGCTTTTGCGCAGATTTTTGTTCCTCTCTCAAAAAGAGCGAGAGCAACTTCTTCCATCTGTTCGTAGAGCTTCTTTGTCACGAGTTTCTTTTTGAGAATTTCTTCTTTTGTGAGCCTCTCATCGTGACCGTCTTTTCCTCCCCCATGTGTCGTTGGCGTGATAACAGGTTTGGGAAGCTTTTGATTTTTTTTAAGACCGTCAGGAAATCGTATACCGTAGATAACCCGTTCGCCTCTTTCGTAGGAGTACCAGATTGAAGTTTTTGTGACGCCTGAGATATATCCCCGAACAACCATCTCAATAGGAATCATTGTGGCTGTGTGGGCTATTGTGACATTTGGATCCGGAATGCTGATGAGATGATTTTGCACGATATCTTTCGTTTTTTCGAACCAGAATGCAGCAAGAAGGTTCAGGACAGCGCCTTTCTCTTTGATAAATCCGAGGTTGACATCAAATGCTGACTGTCTGTCTGTTGTGATAATGATTCGTTTATCGCCGACTATATAAAAGTCTCTGACTTTCCCCTGCTGTTTTGTTCCGTATTTTTTTAAATTGACAGTTTTTAGTAATGTCATTTGTTCGTTTTTTTCCGGGCAGTAGGTATGGATTAGTCCGTGCGATCTTTCAGGTATTTTTCATGTCCTTTTGCTTCAAGACTCTCTGCTTTTTCTGTCACTTCCTGCTTCAGTTTTTCTTTATACTGATGGATTTTTTGCAACAATTCCTGATCATGAATCCCCAGGATGCTGGCTGCGAGAATGCCGGCATTCTTTGCCCCGTTTATGGCAACAGTTGCGACCGGAATACCTGGTGGCATTTGGACGATTGAGAGAAGTGAGTCGACCCCGTCCATAGTCTTTGTTTTTATAGGAACACCAATTACGGGAAGTGCAGTAAGTGCAGCAATCATTCCAGGAAGATGTGCTGATCCCCCTGCTCCGGCAATAATTGTTTTAATGCCTCGTTTCTCGGCTGATTTTGCGTACTCATAAAGCCGATCAGGAGTTCTGTGTGCCGAGACAATTGTGAGTTCATGTAAGATGCCGAATGTTTCAAGCATGACTGCTGCTTCCTGCATGACAGGAAGATCGGAATCAGAACCCATAATAATACCTACAGTTGCCGTCTTCATAATGTTAGATCGAAATAAGCTCTCGTGCCTTTATTGCATGCTGCATAGCCATCTCAAGTGTCTCAGCAGTTGCGGTGATGTGCCCCATTTTTCGATCATTTCGTACCTCAGCTTTGCCGTAAAGATGCACATGAACTCCGGGAATCTGCTCTGCGAACTCTTTTCCTTTCGGGTCTGCGATGCCGGTATGGCTTCCGAGAATATTTATCATAGCAGCTGCCGGGACAATCATCTCGGTTTTTTTTAGTTCCTGCCCTGTAATTGCGAGAAGATGCTGCGTAAACTGTGAAGTGCTGCAGGCTTCGATTGTGAAGTGTCCCGCATTGTGCACGCGGGGTGCTATCTCATTTACCAGAATCTCTCCGTTTTTAAGAAGAAACATCTCAATGGTAAAGACTCCTGCGCCTTGCAAGTGACTGAGTGTTTGTAGTCCAATCTCCAACGCTTTTTTTGTGATCTCGTCTGGTAGAGGTGCTGGCGCGAGTACCATATGGCAGATGTTGTTTTTGTGGATCGTCTCAACAACAGGGTACGTGTTCGTTTCTCCGTTGGTACCCCGTGCGAGTATGACCGCGAGTTCTTTTTCGAAAGGTACGTATGATTCAACATAGAGTTCTTTTCCTCGTAATTTTGTAAATGCAGTTGAGAGCTCTGTTTCATCACGAACAAGAAAGTTTCCTCGTCCGTCAAAACCTCCATAGCGGGTTTTCAGAAGTAACGGAAACCGGATAGTTTCTGCAAGTTTTATCACATCGTGCGGGGTTTTTATCTCAAAAAAATCAGCAACAGGTATATCGACAGTGCGGAGAAATTGTTTCTGTGCAAGTTTATCTTTGATCATATGGAGTGTTTCAGGATGGGGGCTGACAGTAATGCCTGAATTTGCCATTTCAATCAGCGTATTTGTGTCTATGTGTTCTATTTCAAAAGTGATAATATCTGTCTCACCCCCAAGTGTTGCGAGTGCGTCTTGGCTTGTGAGGGGTGCCTGAATTTGGGTGGCTCCTGCCTGCGCAGCCGGAGCATTTTCTACAGGATCGATCACAGTGACGCTTAGTCCCATCGGGAGTGCAGCCTCAGTAAGCATCCGTCCAAGTTGTCCTCCTCCGACAATACCAATCTTTTTCGTCATGCGCGTTGTGTCTCTATCTTCTCAAGTGTCAAATCGACGATCTGCGGTGCAATACCGATGTATTTTTTGGGAGAAAGTGTGAGCAGTGCCTGTTTAAGATCATTTTCAATGGGGAGTTCTCGGATAATTTCAGCCCATCGGGATTCCGAGATTCGTTCTCCGCGTGTGAGATTCTTGAGAAGTGAGTAGGGGTCAGTGATTCCATTTTTTCTCATTATTGTTTGTGCTGCTTCTGCG
>JBDKFM010000033.1:0-16040 GCA_039798685.1 Candidatus Parcubacteria bacterium
CTGGAGATAGACTGTCGCAGTGACTTGAAGAAGTTGTGAGAGTGACGATTTTTCAAAATAGACGATTTTGTTCAGTGACCGAAGGTGGTTGAAGATGATAAATACCATGATCAGATATAATCCGATAAAGATCAGCACGATGATTTTAATCGCAAGTGCTACAGTCTCATTTTGTAAGAGAGAAAATATATCAACCATGGTGTTTTATGCTTTCTTTCAGGTCATTGATAATGTCTGCGACAAGTGCGGGATTGGGAATTGATGTGAACTCAAAGTTTGCTTTAATGCCTTCAGTCTGCATATGGACATGTCCAAAATTAAAAAAACTGTGTAGAAATCCACGCTGTGAGTATTCAACATCAACGATATCCCGCACTTCAGTTGTCGCAACATTTTTATTTGTGACATAGGTAATATCGATATCGACGACGCGTTTTTGCGTCACGATACCGACATGGTAAAACCAGGTGATAAAATTGACACCCGCGATACCGAAAAGTACGAAATAGTAAAAGAGCAGGAGGACTAGAAAGTAGCTGGCTGAGATATCCAGAAAAAGTTCTGTTTGAGATGCAAAAAAGAGTACGAGAGGTGGGAGGAGGGAGAGGAGGATAGTAAAGACAATCCATGACAGATTCGTGATGAAGTGTTTTCGGACAAGAAGGACTATGATCTCATCTTTCTCTTGATTCTCAAAACGGACGCCTTCGGGATATGTGCAGTAGGTGGTAAAAAGATGCACCTTTCTACGACTGAGATTTTTTGCCTCAAGAGGGGTGTGAGGATGTGGAGTTGTTTCGTGTTGCAATGCCTGCGGGTTTTTTTGTGGTGCGGTAAAGAGTTCTGGCATAAGTTAAATAAGGCAAATTTTTGGACTTAAGAAATGATTGAAAGAAGAGAGTTTCATTTTCGTTCTACATTGAAAAATGCAAATCCTGATTGCGGGATAGACGTATAGCCCGGAGCACGGAGATTAAATGCTGTTTTAAAGTTGCTTCCACTAAAGCGCTTCTCGCCTTTATCGGTTTGAAAGACGATTTCATTTGTCGTTCCGTTGCCTTGGATAACTGTCACTCCCGTTGCTGCGCTGATACCGCCTCCGTATTTACTCGATACATTTCGAAGCTCATCCTGACTGTAGGGGTTTCCTCCCCAGCATGACGTAGTAGTAGGAGTGACGCGGCCGGTTTCATCTCCGTTGCCTCCGTTAAACATTACGAGTGCTGCATTGAGAATATCAGCCATCTCAGCTGATGAGAGCCACGGATTTGCTCTGCCGCATGTATCTCCGGAGTTTGAGTAGCCTTTTCTGTACCATGCTTTTACAAGCCACGGAGATCCTCCCAGTTTGTCATACGCACGGTCAAGGAAGTTACCCCCTCCCTGTCCGTCTGTTGTGTCCCAACCGATAGGGGATGCAAATCCTCCATGTGTTGAGGCATAATACGTCACGACATCTTCGAGTACCTGTCCGCGTGTTTGCTCAACTGCTTGTCTCCATGCATCAGGCGGATTATCTGCTTTGCCTGAGTTATAGACCTGACACGCTTCAGTTGTACAGATCTCAGAGCCCTGTGTTTTGTAACGATAGGCATAGGTTCTGGCGGCGATTGCCTGCGCTTTGAGCGCTTCAGGATGCCATGATGATGGCATCTCAGCAATGCCCATCAGGTATCTGCCTTCAAAATCCATTTCACCAAATCCTGATACTTTGATTGAACCTCCGGTGTCTTTATTGACCGGTTCTTTTCCATAGTAAGCTTTGAGAATCGTTTTTGCATCCTGTCCGGACTGTGCTCTTCCCCGTGCTCCGTACTGACTCATTCCTTTGCGGTGTGTGTATGCGCCAAAAGAGAATGCGACAAATGAGCCGGATGGCGCTGATTCTCTAAAGCCTTTGATTGAGGCGTTGTAGTCGTCTGCCTGATCACTATCGCCGATTGTCGCGGTAAATCCTCCTGATCGGGCGTTGAGGATTTCCTGCTGCTTTTGGGAGAGCTCAGAAATTTTTGATGAAACTTCTTTTTGATAGGTCTTCGCACCTTTTACAACCTCGTCCAGTTTTTTCGATTGCTCATCAAGTGTTGTTTTTGCTGCCAGAAGACGTGATTGTTCGCTTTTGAGTTGGGTGCTTTTTTCTTCAAGGTCCGAGATTGAGAGTGCAATATTCGTGATGATTGCTTTGTCCCGGTTTGCCACTACCTGTTGATATGCAAGCACCTTGGTGATTGATGATGCTGTTTGACCTGAGAGGAATGCGAGAAGAGGGGAGTTGTAGTAGCTTTTGATATAAAAATCCCGTACGGTTCTGTTGAGAATTTCCTGTTGTTTTTCCATCGTCTTATATCCTGAGGCAATATTTTTTTCTTTCTGATTAAGATCATCGCTAATGTTATTGACCCTGCTTTTTATGCCCGTGATTTGATTTGAGAGGGCAGTAAGTTGTGACTCGAGAGGTTTTGTTGCAGCAATTGATTGATTGAGTGCTGTGGTAAGCTCAGTAAGCTGTTTATTAATATCATCAAGATCATCAGCCTGGGCAGAAGGCACTGCGTGCGTGAAGAGGAGTAAAAAAAGAAGCATGATGGCGAGCAGTTTTTTGGGGATCATACTATCAGTATAGCAAATTTAATCCTTTACGGCCAAAATAAAGTGTGCTACACTCCGCTACACGAGCTATGGACGAACAGGCTTTTCCCCGCGCTATTTCTCAGCAGTCACAATCGAAAAAACCAAAGACACTTATTATTCTCGCTGTGTTCCTCATTTTACTAGGAGCACTTCTTTTTGTAGGTTCACGATTTCTCACAACGCAGAGTGAGAATAACGATGCTGACAACGAGAAGGCAGCGCCGACTGCGGTAATTGCTCCGTCTGATACGCCGGCACCCTCAGAAGAACCGACAGCGACGCCGAAGAAAGAGACAGCACCGACAAAAACGGTTTCACCAACAGAAGCTGCAAAAACTACAACCACCTCATCGTCGGTTGATAAAGCAACAGGTCTTGACAGGGCGTCATTGACAGTCAGTATTCAGAACGGGAGTGGAGTTGCCGGTGTTGCATCGAAGATGAGTACAGTATTGAAAGATATGGGATACGTGATAGGATCTACGGGGAATGCTGATAATTTTGATTATACAAATGTTACGATCCAGGTGAAAAGTACGAAGAGTAAGTATCTTCCGATTTTGAAAAAAGATATCGCAGCAACGTACACGGTAGGGGATGCCACGGCGACACTTGCTTCAGGATCCGCTGACGCTGTTATAATCATAGGTAAGTAATCAATGACAGACATACTTACTGTTGGAAATGCACTTATCGATCTTCTTGTTACTATCTCACCAGATAATCCGTATTGTCGTGTTGATCCGGTAAAACATGAGCTCTGTGTAAAAGCAGGCGAAAAAATTCTTGCTGAAAATGTCGGGTTTGTCCTTGGTGGAGGTGCGTGCCGGGTTGCAATCTCAGCTGCGAGATTCGGACACTCGAGTAGTGTGTACTCGGAAATCGGAGAAGACGAGCTCGCTGAACGTATTAAGAATACGCTTCAGAAAGAGGGAGTTGGGATTGAGCATTTGACGCAGGTCAAAAAGATGACCTCGTTTACCATAGGACTTAATTTTCAGAAGGAGCGCACGCTCTTCACGCATCACGTTGAGAGTCCTCATGAATTTGATTTTTCAAATGCACATTCTTCCTGGATTTATCTCGCCTCGCTCGGAAAACCATGGCAACATGCGTATGATGCCGTCGTTTCGTATAAAAAGCGAACTGGTGCAAAATTGGCATGTAATCCCGGACAGTCACAATTCGTACTTGGTAGGGAAAGCTATCTCCCGACACTCTCTCATGCTGATGTGCTCTTTGTGAATAAACAGGAGGCACAACTGATCGCAGACACGTCTCTTGATGAACCCAAAGATCTACTTCTTTTGCTTCAGCAGTTAGGACCGAAGATTGTAGTGATTACTGACGGGAGACACGGATCGTATGTTCGGGATGAGGCGGGAAACAGTTTCAGCCTCGGGATTTTTGAGACTGAGGTAATTGAGCGCACCGGAGCAGGTGATGCATATGCGGCGGGGTTTCTTTCGGCATTGCTTGAGGAAAAATCTGTTCAGGAGGCAATGATGTGGGGAACAGTGAACGCAGCAGCGGTTGTTCAGGAGTTTGGTGGACTTTCAGGATTATTGACGAAGGAAAAATTGCGTGTCATGTTGTCGAATGAGCAATTACCAAAAGTTGTGACGATATGAAAATATTTTTAGGAACTGATCATGCCGGATATGAGCTGAAGGAACATCTGAAGGTGTTTCTGACTGCGAAGGGATTTGATGTCGTTGATGACGGTGCATTTGATTTCGATAAAGATGATGATTATCCGGATTTTTGTGGTCTCGCCGCAAAACATGTGTCAGAAAATCCAGGATCGTTTGGTTTTGTCTTTGGTAAATCAGGAACGGGTGAGCTCATTGTTGCGAATAAGGTAAAGGGGGTTCGTTGTGCGCTCGCAGTAAGCGCTGAAAATGTTCGTTTAGCCCGTGAGCACAATGACGCAAATATGCTCTCATTTGGCTCTGCATTTGCAACACTTCAGCAGATGGAGGAACTCGCGGTATTGTTTGTCACAACCCCATTTTCTGAGGAGCCACGACATGCACGAAGAATTGCAAAAATCAAAGAGTTGGAGGAGAAAGCCACCTAGCATATGAATGAAGTGATTCCGGGAATTTTAGAGCAGGAGTGGAGCGAGATTGAGAAAAAGCTTGCTATTATAAAACCTTTCTCACGAACCGTGCATATTGACTTACTTGATGGGAAATTTGCTCCGAATACAACGTTTTTAGATCCCACACCATTTGCCAAGTATAGTAAGGATTTTTTCTTTGAACTCCATATGATGGTAGATGAGCCAATTGATTATCTAGAGTCATGGGCAGATGCCGGGATCAGGCGGTTTATCGGTCAGATAGAGAAGATGGAGGATCAAATTGCGTTTGTCGCCAAGGCGCAGACGTATGGCGAGGTTGGTTTGGGTGTTGATGCAGCAACAAAACCTGAGGCAATTACAGTTGATTACGAAGATCTTGATTTTCTTTTTGCGATGACAGTGAAGGCAGGTTTTTCTCACCAGTCGTTTTTGCCTGAAGCGCTGAAAAAAGTTTCGTATTTCAGGGAGAGGACCGGTATCCCGATTGAGGTTGACGGAGGCGTCAATGACCGCACAATTCTTGAGGCAAAAAAAGCGGGAGCGACGAGGTTTATCTCGACCGGGTTTCTCTTTAAGAGCGAAGATCCTGGAGAGGCATACAAGACGCTTACTGCCTGCGTTCAGAAATAGTCGGTGTGACAAATCTTCCCTGACAGCTCACATTTTCAGTTCCTCTGACGAAGTACTCAATTCTACCAAAACAGGGTTTTGATGTAATGTCTTCCGGGACAACGCGTGGAGTTTCCGGATCTTTTGTTAAGAGATACGTCATCATGCGGTTCCAGATGGGGGCTGCACCAGTGATACCTGAGGCAAGCGATTGACTCATCGGTTGGTTGTCATTATTGCCGACCCAGACTGCAGTAAGTACATTCGTTGTGTAACCGATTGTCCAGTTGTCGCGTTTATTGTCGGTAGTTCCTGTTTTTACGGATACGGTATGTCCCGGAATGTGCAGTGGGGAATTAGAGCCGAATTCCATAGAGCGAGCCTGATTATCGGAAAGGATATCTGAGATGATATAGGAAACTGCAGTTGGGAGGACTTGTTTTGCGTGGGGTGCACCTTTCTCTTCGATGATATCGCCTTTGTAATCAGTAATCTTGAGAATTGGATTCAGTGTGACTTTTTTGCCGTCATTTGCGAACGTGCCAAAGACGGTCGCCATATCTGTCATTTTTACCTCAGCTGCACCAAGCGTTATTGAGAGACCGTAGTCTTCAGCATTTCCCCATGTGGTGATTCCCATTTTTTTAGCGAGATCAACCATTGCCGGTACGCCGATTTGGTTCAGAATTTTTACTGCAGGAATGTTGAGAGAGTTTGCAAGCGCAAGACGGAATGGCACTCTCCCTCTGAATTTTCCGTCATAGTTCACTGGGGAGTATGAAGGCCCGCCAGGACTTGTGTATGTGGTTTGGGTGTCATCAAGAATAGATGCTGCGGTAAAGCCTTTTGTCAGTGCGGCAGCGTAGGTAACAGGTTTTATCGATGATCCTGGTTGGCGTTCTCTTGTGGTCACATTGACATTGCCACCATTTGGGTCATTGAAGTCGCGGCTGCCAACCATTGCCAAAACATCTCCGTTTGAGGGGGTAGTAACGAGGAGTGCTCCGTTGGTAAGATTCAGATACGCAGCATTCGCAACTTCCTCTGAGACTATTGTTTCAGCCTGACTTTGTGTTGCGAGGTCCAGACTTGTTTTTACAGTAAGCCCTCCTCGTTCGACCATTGCGATGCCGTATTTGTCGATCAGATAATCCTTTACATAATTCACAAAGTGGGGAGCGTGGATTGCGACCGATCCTCTCCTGAAGACGAGTTTTTCTGAGAGCGCTTCGTGACGCTTCGCGTCTGAGATAAATCCAAGCCGTACCATCTGTGAGAGCACTTCTTTTTGGCGGATTTTCCATTTGTTTGGTTCCTGTCCGTATGGTGAGTAGATACTGGGGGCTGTTGTGATCCCCGCGAGAAATGCTGATTCCGCAAGGTCAAGATCTCGGACATGTTTGCCAAAATAGACCTCGGCAGCTGCTTCAGCTCCCCAGGCAGTACCGCCGTAGGGGATCTGATTGAGATACATCTCAAGTATCTCGTCTTTCGTGTATATCCGTTCGGTCCAGAATGCGATAATGATCTCTTTTACCTTGCGGAGAATATTTGGATCGTTGGTGAGAAATGATGACCTGACGAGTTGTTGGGTGATCGTTGATGCGCCTTGAAAGCTACGTCCCGAGATGTTTTCCCGAAGCGCACGTGCGATAGCCTGCAGGTCAAATCCATTGTGGGTATAAAAGTTTTTATCTTCTATCGCGATCGTTGCTTTCTTCAGGTGATCGGGAACATCACCAAGTGTCACAATTGTTCTATCCTGAGGGCCGTAGATCTGTGTCAACAGCACGCCGTTTCTGTCATATATCTTTGTCGTTTGGGGAATCTGTCTTGTTGTGAGCGCCTCAGGACTCGGAAGTTCCTGGAGGAAGAGAAAGACTGCGATTGGCAAAAAGAAGAAGAGGAGGGAGAAAAATGTCCCGTAAAAGAAATAACGAAACTTCATTTTGCCGCCAGACTGTTTTGTCGAGTAGGGGGTGTTTTTCTGCAGCACTTTTTTTGTGTGAGGTTTCTTTTTTGAACTGAATACTCTTTGGGTACTTTTTTTTAACAGTATAAGAATTTTAGCTATAAATTTTATGAGTTTTAGGATTGCATTTTTTATGAGAAATACAATATATTGCGTGAGCTTTCCAATTCCAGAGAGGCAGGAGAGAATAAGGTTTAATAGAAAAAGAACACCATCTCCAAGACGAATAAGGAGTAGCAGAAGATAATAAATAACGGTTCGTATAATATCCATAGACAGTACGCTGCGAAGAAAGCAGCATCAGGGGCAGAGTGTGGAGATTATACAAAAGCACGCCTTTGTTTGAAAGCAGCTGTTTGGATTGTCAGTATGGCGTGAGCTCGTGCGCTTAGGGTGTAGGAGACGGGGATGGGTGAGGGCATGTCAGACAGAAGCGGTTTTGCAGTGGATCTGTAATGATGATTTCGTCTTTTTCTTCAACATTTTCCGTTTGCCCTTGTTTTGCCAGATCCCCTGTTGCTTTGTCAATAAATACTCGTTGGCGCCCTTTATCTGCCAGCTTTGGCTCTGTTCCTTTGAGAAAGTACTCTTTTCTTGTTTGGCACCTGTCGGGTGTTCCTTCCGGGGGAGGTAGTAGGCCTGAGGGTGTACAGACAAATTTCTCTACAACGGTTGATGGCTGACGTTGCAGGGTAACAGTTTTGCCTTTAAGTGCATACTCCATAATTTTATGCCAGATTGGAGCTGCTCCTGTTACTCCCGAAACGATTCCGCTCATCGGTGTGTGGTCATTATTGCCGACCCAGGTGGCGACGAGGATATCCGGAGTGTAGCCGATTGTCCAGTTGTCACGATAATCATTTGTCGTACCCGTTTTCACTGAGACAGGTTTATTGCCAATGCGCAGTTCAGAGTTTGGTCCAAAGGCATCAAGTCTGGCTCCGTTGTCTGAGAGAATATTTGAGATGATAAATGCGACTCCGGAAGGGAGTACTTTTTTGCCGAAGATCGGACTGGAAGGGGGCTTGAATTCCTCGAGTATTTTTCCTTTCTTATCGCTCACTTTTAGAATCGGGTGCAGATCGATGCGATATCCCTGATTAGCAAACACTCCGAATGCAACAGCCATATCGATCATGCGCACCTCACCTCCTCCAAGTGTGAGAGAGAGTCCGTAGAGTTTCGGATCTTTAAATGTCGTGATTCCCATTGCTGAGGCTGTTGCCATCATCGTCTCGACGCCATTTAGTTTAAGCATCTGCACAGCCGGAATGTTGAGTGAGTTACCGAGGGCAAAACGCATCTGTACAGGACCCCTGAATCTGCCGTCGTAGTTTTTTGGGCAGTATGCTTTTTGTCCCGGATTTTCAAAACAGACATTTTGATCAATAAATGGTGTTGCTGCGGTATATCCTTTTGCGAGCCCAACTGCATAATTGATTGGTTTAATTGATGATCCGGGTTGTAGATGTTGGAGTGTGATGTTGACATTTCCGTCGGTTTCTTCTGAAAAATAACCGCGGCTTCCGACCATGGCGAGTATCTCACCTGTTCCGGGATTTGTAATCATGGCAGCGCCGTTGCTCACTTTCATGCGTGTGAGCTTTGCGACTTCGGATGCAACAATATCCTGTGCCATATCCTGTAAGGGGAGGTCAAGGCTGGTTTTGACGGTTAAGCCACCTGCTTCGACGAGTTCTTTTCCGTATTTTTCTTCTAGGATTTTTCGGACGTAGAGCACAAAGTGCGGTGCATGAATCACATTGGGTATTTTTTGAAATGAGATTTCCTGTGCAAGTGCTTTGTCGCGCTGTTTTTTCGTGATGTATTTTTGTTCATACATTTTCTGTAATACAATTTGTTGACGTTTTTTTCCAAGCTCAGGATATGCACCAAACGGTGAATAGGTTGACGGAGCTTCGGGGAGAGCAGCGAGGAGTGCGGATTCAGCCAGATCGAGATCCTTCGCTTTTTTTCCGAAGTAGGTTTGTGCAGCAGATTCGATGCCGTAGGATGTCCCTCCATAAGGAACCTGATTCAGATACATCTCAAGAATCCGGTCTTTTGAGTAGAGCGCTTCTGAGACGAATGAGAGTATTACTTCTTTCAGCTTCCTCTGGATTGTTTGTTCAGGGCTAAGAAGTGTCGTTTTGACAAGTTGCTGGGTGAGCGTTGAGCCACCCTGGATGCTTTTGCGAAAGAGTGTTGAGTATGCAGCGCGGATAATACCCCGTATGTCGATTGCTCCATGGCGGTAAAAATCTTTGTCCTCAATTGCAATGGTTGCATGCTGAATATCTTTTGGGATATCAGAAAGCGGGATGAATGATTGGTTGCGGTCAGCATAAATTGTGTAGAGGAGGGTGCCGTTTCTGTCATATATTTTTGTTGATTGCGGGAGAGCGTTGCTTGAGAGTTTGGTGGGGGAGGGAAGGTCTTTGAGGATGAAAAAATAAAAAAGTAGTGAGAAAAGAAGCACCGGAAGGAGAATCATCCAATATTTTTTGAGTATTTTTTTTATTTTTGGGCGGCGAAGTTTCATGGAGTCTTATGATAGCATCTGTGTTTGTACTCCCGCAAATAAACGTAATCGGGATTGCTATAATAGTTGTATGTCGTATTTTGATATTCAGGCGATTCTTGCAAAATTAAGTGAATCTCTCACTGCGGTTCCAATCCCTTCTATCGGATTGACGTTTCTCGACATCATAATTGTCTTTGTTATTCTGTTTTATGCATATGAAGGGGTCGTGCTTGGTTTTCTTCTTGCGACAATTGATTTACTCAGCTTCGTTCTGTCGTTTCTCATCGCTCTGAAGACATATGCGTTTCTCGGCGGATTTCTCTCAGCACAGTTTTCACTGCCCCCGGGAGTTGCAAATGCGGTAAGTTTTTTTCTTATCGCTCTTTTTGTTGAGATCGGATTGAGCATACTCTTTCGTTATCTTTTGCATAGACTCACCTCGCATAAGTTTCTCCAGGAGTATCTTACCCGTTTTCAGACAGCAGATCGGTATGCGGGGATTTTACCAGGTGTCGCATCGGCTTTTATCATCGTGTCATTTCTACTCACTGTCATTATCTCGCTCCCATCATCACCGTTTTTAAAACAGGCAGTAACGAATTCCGTTGTCGGATCGCGCTTGGTGACACATGCAGCGTTGGCTGAGAAAACACTCAACGATGTCTTCGGCGGGGCTCTTCATGAGACGCTGAATTTTTTGACAGTTGAGCCGCAGAGTGAGGAAACTCTTGCGCTACATTTTACTGTTGCAAGTCCGATTGTTGATCAGGAGAGTGAAAGAATGATGTTGCAGCTTGTGAATAAGGAAAGGAAAAAGGAAGGAGTAAAACCTGTGGTACTTGATGCACGATTGCGAACACTTTCGCGTCAGTATGCGAAAACGATGCTGCAGGGAGGGTATTTTTCTCACTATGATATGGAAAGACGGTCACCGTTTGACCGCATGGATGCAGCGGGCATTCTCTATCAGAGCGCAGGTGAGAACTTAGCGCTTGCACCGAGTACGGAGCTTGCGATGCAGGGACTGATGAATAGTTCCGGGCATAGAGCAAATATTTTGTCAAAACACTTTGGACATCTGGGAGTGGGAGTAATGGATGGGGGAATATACGGAAAAATGTTCGTGCAGGAATTTACTGATTAAGGGACATGTTTTTCATAGGCTTGTCTGATTTTTCTGTAATGTATATACTGTTTCTATGCTTCGGGTTGCGATAAATGGATATGGAAGAATCGGGAGGGTAGCACATCGGATTATTGTCGAGAGCTTTGGTCATGAGGTCGATGTCGTTGCTGTCAACGTCGGTTCCTCAACCGATCTTAAGGGATGGATGTATCTTCTGCAGTATGACTCAGTCTATGGTATCTTTCCTCATCCTCTCAGCGTGATTCCAAATCAAGATACGACAAAACCAGATTTACTGGGAACTCTCGTTGTAAACGGAAAAGAAACTCCCATGTATTCACAAAAAGACCCCTCACTTCTTCCGTGGAAAGAGCAGCACGTTGATGTGGTCATCGAGGCGACAGGAAAGATTCTGACGGCTGAGAAAGCGCAGAGTCATATTACAGCAGGTGCAAAGGTTGTTGTACTGTCAGCTCCTGCAAAAGATGAGACGATTCCGACTTTTGTACTCTCGTTAAATGAGGAGGAGTATGCCGGGCAAACGATAATCAGTAACGCATCATGTACAACAAACTGCATTGCTCCTGTTGCCAAGGTGATGCAAGATGTCTTCGGTATAGAGAAAGCAATGCTCACGACGGTTCATGGATATACTTCAGATCAGCGTCTTCATGACGGCGGACATAAGGATTATAGGCGGAGTAGGGCAGCGGGTCTTAACATCATTCCGACCAGTACCGGTGCGACGAAGGCTGCTGCCAAAGCGCTTCCTTCGCTCGAAGGAGCATTTACCGGGTTGTCACTTCGTGTGCCCGTACCTGTTGGTTCGCTCTCAGATCTGACGTTTCTTCTCAAGCGCGATGTGACAAAGGATGAGGTAAATAATGCGTTTCGTAAAGCAGCTGAAGAACCTGGGTATGAGGGGATACTGGCGGTGACTGAGGATCCTATTGTCTCAAGTGATATAATCGGTAGTCCATACTCATCAATTGTTGATTTGTCTCTCACGCAGGTGGTGGGCGGAAATATGGTAAAAGTGATTGCCTGGTATGACAATGAGTATGGATATGCAACACGTCTTGTTGAGGAAGTACTACTCGTTGGAGCGAAACTGCCTCATTAGACTCATTTTATGAATAAGCCACTTGAGATCCCTGGTACAAGAATTATTACAGTTTCCGGACGGATTGGAGCCGGATCTACCTCGCTTGCAAAGAGTTTATCAAAACTCTTTGGCTGGAAACATTTAGAGGGTGGGGAGATTTTTTGGGAGGCAGTGCGAAAGAGGATGGGACTTGATCCTAAAGACACAAACCTCAGGCCGGATGAGGAAGATAGGTTATTTGATGAGCAGTTGAAGAAAATTCTTCGTGAAGACCGCGATATTGTCCTTGAGACCAAGCTCGCGGGGTTTAATGCGCAGGGAATGGGAGAAGTTTTTAAGATACTTGTTATCTGTGAAGATCGGATGGGCGTTGATCAGACGGCAATCCGTATTGACCGGCTTGTGAATCGTGAGCATGTTTCAGTAGATGATGCAAAGGAGGAGGTCGTTGAACGTGAGAAAAATGATCTGGAGAAGTGGAGGAATATCTATGCATCACATGATACGGAGTGGGTGTATTATGATCCGAAGTACTATGATCTCGTGATTAATACCTTTACTCACAATGCGGAAGAAAGTGTAAAAATGGCGTTGGCTGCTCTCCATCTTCCTCAGTAATCTCAGGTTTTCTCAGAATTGGCAGAGTGAATTGGAGCATACATGTAGTGTAATCGTGTCCTGCCGGATACAAAATGTGTTTTAGGAATTTGAAATAGGGTAGTTTTTATTCGTATTATAGTAATTGAGAAAACGAAAAAAAGTAATAATTTTCGTTTGGATTGTCCGGAGAGCCTGATGAACGAAGTGAGGTTTTTTGATATACTTATTTCTAGTTGACGGAGCAGATGTAGCGTCATATGATTTTGATCAACGCTAAATCTAGCGTCCCGATTAAATCGGGATCAAATTTCAAATAGCCAATATATGCAGAGAAATAGGGATTTGAAATTTGTCACTAATACGTTATGCACTGTCCATATTGCGGGAGTAAGGAATCAGAGGTTGTTGAGACGAGAGACAGCGAAGATTTAGACGCTATCCGTCGTCGTCGGGCTTGCGAGAAATGCGAGAAACGTTTCACGACCTACGAGCGTATAGAAAATGTGTATCTGATTGTAATTAAGAAAGACAAAAAGCGAGAGCAGTTTGATAGAAATAAGCTTCGTTCGGGTCTTCTTAAATCAACGGAGAAAACGACAGTTGCTCTCTCAGATATTGACAAAATAGTGACTGAGGTTGAACGGGAACTCAAAACGGCTGATTCGGTTGAGGTAGAGAGTAAAAAGATAGGACAAATCGTCGCAGCGAAGTTAAAAAAATTAGACAAAGTTGCATATATCAGGTTTGCCAGTGTGTTTAAGCGTTTTGTTGATCTGGAAGATTTTGATAAAGAAGTAAAGAGGTTGACGAAATAAATGTATGAATGATTTACAGAAAAAAGTATTTTTAGATAGATATGCCCTCAAGGATAAGGATGGGCAGCTTCTTGAGCACACACCCGAGGAGATGTGGAAGAGGGTATCAGGAGGTATCGCAAAAAATGAAAAAGCAAAAGATCAGAAAAAGTGGGAGAAAGAATTTTACCGCGTCATGGAGGAGTTTAAGTTCGTTCCCGGTGGAAGAATTCTTTCCGGCGCAGGTACTGATTATCAGGTAACGTATTTTAATTGTTTCGTCATCCCGTCTCCCAAAGATTCACGTGAGGGAATCTTAGATTCACTGAAACAATTAGTTGAGATTCAGTCCCGGTCTGGTGGAGTAGGGTTGAATCTCTCATCGCTACGTCCGCGAGGTGCACGAGTGCAAAAAGTAAACGGAACATCTTCAGGCCCCGTGACCTGGGCAGGACTATTCTCTTATGCGACACACGATGTCGTGCAGCAGGGTGGTACGAGACGGGGTGCGACGATGCTCATGCTGTGGGACTGGCATCCTGATGTAGAAGAATTTATCACAGTCAAACAAGACCTCTCGAAGATAAATGGTGCAAATCTTTCTGTCTGCATCTCGGATAAATTCATGGAGGCAGTGAAAGCAGATGATGACTGGAATCTGATGTATCCTGATATCACTGATCCTGAGTACGATGCAAAATGGGACGGAGAAATTGATCGGTGGATTGCGCTTGGTAAAAAAGTGACTATCTATAAGACGGTTAAAGCACGTGAATTGTGGGATCTCATCTGTAAAGCAGCATGGCAGTCTGCTGAGCCCGGACTTCATTTTCTTGATCGGAGCAATAAGCGGTCAAATACGCATTATTTTGAGCGTTTGATTGCGACAAATCCCTGCGGAGAGCAACCACTTGGTGCATGGGCAGTATGCAATTTGGGTGCGATGAATCTTGCCGCATACGTCAAAGGCGCTGATCTGGCTAACGATAAAGCAGGTGTATTTGATTTCGCATCATTTAGTAAAGACGTTAAGGTGGCAATGCGTCTATTAGACAATGTGATTGATCAGACATATTACTTCTTCAAAGAAAATGAAAAATGCGCGAAAGATATTAGGCGTACGGGTCTTGGGATCATGGGGCTTGGAGATGCGCTCATAAAGATGAAAGTGAAATATGGCTCCGATGAGTCTCTGCCAATCCTGAATAAAATTTTTCAGACACTTCGAGACAGTGCATATGAGTCATCTGTTGAGATTGCAAAGGAGAAGGGAGCATTTCCGAAATTTAAGAAGAAAGAGTATCTTAACGGGTATCATATCAAGCATCTTCCAAAATCCATCCGTGATGGTATTGCAAAATACGGTATCCGAAACGCAGTGCTTCTCACTATTGCGCCGACAGGTACCACCTCGCTTGTTTCTGGTGTGACATCAGGTATCGAGCCTGTGTATGAATTTTCCTTCAAGAGAATTTGGCGGGGAGGGGAGGATATTATGTATCACCAGCTGTATGATGAGTGGAGAAAAGCGCATCCAGGTGAAGAGCGCCCTGAGTACTTCGTCGGTGCGAACGATCTCACGCCTCTTGAACATGTCCGTGTGCAGGCAGTCGCGCAGGAGTTTATCGATTCTTCAATCTCAAAAACAGTCAATGCGCCAAATGCTCATACGATTGATGACGTAAAAACTCTCTATATGGCTGCATATGATTACGGTCTGAAGGGTGTCACATATATGCGTGATGGCTCACGACAAGGTGTGCTTGAACGGGTAGAAGAGAAGAAGGAAGAGGTAAAGATTGAGGAGCAGTCAGTGCAGCCTGCATTGCCGATGATCTCCGTTTTGCCACGGCCGGCGAAGATAGAGGGTGCGACGTACCAGCTTGAGACTCCGATGGGAAAGACATATATCACAATTAATCACACTGATGACAAGCAGCCGTTTGAGGTCTTTATCACAATCGGAAAAACAGGCTCAGATGTGAGCGCGATGGCCGATGCGTTAGGTCGGATGATATCACTTAATCTAAGACTAAACGGCATGCTTCCTCCAATTGAGAGAATTCGTCAGGTTGTTGCTCAACTCTCTGGAATTGGTGGTGCAAGAAGTATCGGATTTGGACAAAACAGGGTGAGATCATTTCCCGATGCTATTGCACGTGTCTTGGCGCAGCATTTCGGGTTTGCGGTAAATGGTAAAGTTGTTGATAAAAAAATTGAACAGGAGGTACTCGCACAGCCTCCAATGTCTGCAAATGGTGTAGTAAGTGAGCAGACAGCAGGCGCAGTAGGTGAGGAGGCGGCAGCGACACAGCTTCCGTTGACAGTTTCTGCGCCAAGTCCGCATACAAATCTTTTTGATATCTGCCCTGAGTGTGGAACTGCGAGTTTTGCCTACGAAGAAGGATGCAAAAAATGTTATAGCTGCGGATACTCTGAGTGCTAAGAGTGTATTGCGGGTATACAATGATTTGTTTATAATCCCAGAACGTACGTACAGGCAAGTGTTGTGTGAATCAACCACAGTGCCGCTACTGTAAAGTCAGAAAACTGTACATACAAAAGTCCCGAGCAGGAAAATAGTGTTTTTTAT
>JBDKFM010000034.1:0-15873 GCA_039798685.1 Candidatus Parcubacteria bacterium
AAAAAATTCAAGGCGGATATCTCAAGAATCGTGTTGCAGTCAAAGCATGAGGGGGAAGTAGAGCTTCTACTTATTAAACCGCGGACGTATATGAATAACTCGGGGCTTACTATCTCGCTGCTAGCGTCATTCTATAAAATTGAACCCTCGGATATCTGGATAGTAAACGATGAGCTCGATTTACCCCTTGGCAGCATGAAAATCAGATTTGGCGGCGCAGCTGCTGGACACCGGGGTGTTGAATCGGTCATGGAGTCACTGGGAACTGACAAGTTTTGGCGTTTTCGTCTCGGAATTGGTGAGAGTAGAAATCATGCAGAGATCGCAAAGCATAGAGTGACTGATGTTGATGAGTTCGTGCTTGGGAAATTCTCCCATGCAGAAGCGGGGAAAGTGCGTGAGCTTATCAAACGGGGAGCAAAGGCAATTGAGACTGCTTTGGATGTCGGACTTGAGAAAGCAATGAACCAGTTTAACTCAAAATAGTCGATAAAGCCTTAGGACGGAAGGCAGGAGATAGGCTATAATAGGCTCATGCAGTCGATTAAGCAGGTTCTGACTAAGTTTAATCCCCAAAACGATAAATATATCTCGCGTGAGTTTCAGCTCTTTGGTATTAAGCTTGCAGAAGATCTTGATGACTATAAACATAAAAGTCTCTACATCAAGCTCTCAAAAACCGTCCACCGTTCGATTCTTGAAAAAGCGCTTTCTTTTGCAGTAGATAGTACCGCGAAAAACAAAGGAGCACTTTTTATGTGGAAATTAAAAGAGCTTCGATCCGGGTCAAAAAAATCAGCTGAAAAAACCCAACTGAAAATTGTTGGCGTTGAGTAACCGAGTAGATGGAAGATAAATCCGAATTTAAAAAGAGAGTTATTGCACTTATCCGCCTTATTCCCCATGCGAGAGTAGCCAGTTACGGGCAGATCGCACTCTATGCAGGTTTGCCCCGTGCTGCGAGAGAGGTCGGTGGAATTCTCAAAGAGTCGCAGGAGGACCTTCCGTGGTGGAGGGTTTTGAATAATGCCGGAAGAATTAGTATCGAGGGAAATTGGAATGCTGATAAGCCACTCCAGAGTAAGCTCTTGCAAGCAGAAGGTGTTGAGGTGAGTGAGGATTTTACTTTGGATATTGAGAAATATAGATGGAGAATGTCAGAGAGGGAGATCCGCATGCTCCAGTTGCCTGAGGAGTATATTGCGAAGATAATAGCAAAATATTCACAACTTTCATTGTTATGACGCAAACGCATTTATTTATAGGCGGATATGTGCACAGTGTTGGTTTTCGTCGTTTTGTGCAAAAGGAGGCAAAAAAGCTTGGGCTTACAGGTTGGGTGAGAAATTTGTCAGACAGACGAGTGGAGGTAGTAGCGCAAGGCTCAAAGGAGGCACTTGAACAATTGATTCTGCTTTGCAGAAGCGGTCCGTTTATGGCAGAGGTCAAAGGAGTGAGTGTGGCAGTTGAAGAAGGTGATGAAGTGTTTACTAAATTTGAGATTCGTGAGACAGCCTAGGTTATTTAATTTTCAGTGAATACTTCGCGAAAAATGCCGCGAGCACTGTAGTAATAGGAACGGCAAGAATAAGCCCTATGCTTCCTGCCAGCGTGCGGGCAATCTCCTCAACAACCATCTCATTATTGAGTATGACCCAGGCGGGCTGGTGTAATGGATTAAGAACGAAGAAAATAAAGAGGGGGAGTGAGGCGCCAGCGTACGCAAGCACCAAAGTATTGACAAGAGACGTGATATGTTCTTTCCCTACACTAAACCCGCGTCTGATGAGCTCTCTTGACTGTAATTTGGTATTTGCCTCAGCGAGTGTGAAAATTGTTGCAGCCTGCGTCGTCGTCGTGTCATCAAGAACGCCAAGAGTACCGATGATGATACCTCCTAAGAGAAGGCCTTTCAGATTTATTGCCTGTTCGCCGAATTGCAGCATGTACGCGTCTTCATTTCCGCCACCTGTCAGTCTCAGAAGATGCACGAAAAGTAGTGCGAGAAATCCTGTTATCACTAAGGAAAGAAATGTGCTTGCGATAGCGATTGTTGTCCGCTGGGAGAATCCATGTGCGAGATAGATCGTGGTGACCATGATCACGAGAGATCCGACAATACTAATAAAGAGCGGATCCTGCCCGTTGAGGATCTGGGGGACGATGAAGAGAAGAATGACTGACAAGCTTATAGCAAGACCAAGTATGGAGCCCACTCCTCTCATTCCTGCGACAATAAGGACAAGAATTATAAAGCTTATAGCAATATAGATAATATTCGTAAATCGGAAACGATCGTAGATAC
This sequence comes from Candidatus Parcubacteria bacterium, assembly GCA_039798685.1. GTDB lineage: Bacteria > Patescibacteriota > Microgenomatia > Levybacterales > UBA12049 > JACPGQ01. The sequence goes on from JBDKFM010000034.1 coordinate 2,306, forward strand.
CATAGGTTATTTCTTTGCCTGTTTGCTTGATAACAACGACGTGATCTCCTTTTTGCAGTGCCCGCACGTTTTTTGAGACTTGAGGGAATGAATAGCTTGTTGAGACTGTCTTACCCTTTTGCGGACCTTCCAGGAGAGTTACCGTGAGCGACTGTGTGATTGCCTGAGTTGTTTTCTCAGTCTTTTCAGCAGTGATTTTTTCAACAGATCCTTTGTAGTAGTCTGACTGTTGACTTTGTGCGTGTGCGATAGTGGGGAAGAAGAATGTGAATAGGAGAAACAATAGAACTATTCTTTTCATGAGAAATAGTATAGCATTACTTGACAAATGCGAATCATTCGCATATACTAATGCAAGTTAGTCGCAACAGACTAGCTGCGTGTGAAGCGTCTCTCTTTGTTTGAACTTGGAATCCTCCTGGGTCCTATGAGGAACCCAGGAGGAAATAGTATGACAATATTTGATCAAATATTGCAGTCATCACAGTTAAAGGTGACTGCTGCACGAAAAACCTCGCTGCATTTTTTGGAAAAAGAAGGAAGGCCTGTTGATGTTGAAGAGATACTTGAACATCTGAGACAGCATCATCTTGAGACTGATCGTGCAACGGTGTATCGTATGATTGAAAGCTTCCTTGAGAAGGGGATAATCAATAGATTTGAGTTCGGAGAGGGAAAGTTTCGATATGAACTTGCAGGATCTGACCATCACCATCTCATCTGTGAAGAATGCGGTCGCATTGAAGATATTTCTGATTGCGGGATTGAACAATGGGAGAAGGTCATAAAAAAAAGAAAGGGATTCCTGATAAAGCGCCATGCGCTTGAGTTTTTCGGGATTTGTAAATCATGCCAACATTAATTGAGATTATTCTTGCAACATTACTCGCAAGTGTCGGTTCTTTGATCGGAGGCTTAATACTTCTTTCGCGGAGAAAACTAGCTGAGAGCGTGGCGCATATCCTCACCTCGTTTGCCGCAGGAGCTTTATTGGCGACAGCGCTTTTTGATTTATTGCCTGAGGCGCTTGAGCATGCAGAGGAGATGGAGAGTGGTGCAAATATTTTTCTCTGGGTGGTAATAGGTGTTCTTTCATTTTATCTTCTTGAGCGGGGAGTGCATTGGTTTCATTTTCATAGATCGAAAGCACAAAATGTCATGCATAAACGGCCGACAATTGCCCTGATAATGTTTGGTGATAGTATGCACAATTTTATAGATGGTGTTGCGATTGCCATTACGTTTTTAGTGAATCCCTCAGTTGGCATCCTGACAACACTTGCTATCGCAGCACATGAAATTCCGCAGGAGATAGGGGATTTTGCTGTCATGTTGCATGAAGGGTTGAGTCGAAAGAAAGTATTGTTATTTAACATAGGCAGCGCACTTCTTGCACTTCTCGGAGCGGTACTCGCGTATACAATCGGACAACGAATTGAGGCGATACTGCCATATGCACTATCGCTGACAACGGGGTTTTTCCTCTACATTGCGCTTGCGAGTCTTATCCCTGAGATTCATCATGAAGAAAAGAGAGGATATGCATTTTGGGAATCATTCTCACTTGTTCTTGGAGTGGTAGTCGTATGGGGAGCAATTACTCTTCTTGAACACAGTCACTAAGAAGTCTGCTCGTTATAAATTTTGTCATGCATCTCCCAGAATTTCCCTTGCTCATTGGCACACTCGGCTGCATGAGCAAACGGCATTGCCATAGGATGTAGTTGTGTCAGGGGGAGGTGTCTGAAGTAGAACTTTACTTTACCGGTATCGATATATTCCTTTTTGATCTGTGGGAAGGTTTCTGTAAAAAATCGTAGGCAGAATGGGCATTGTAGATCGCTGAACTCAACCATCGTGAGGGGTGCATCATCTTTTCCAAGCATCGGTAATCCACCGAGCTCAACAGTAATTTTTTCACCCTCTACATTCTCTCCTGCGAGAAGTGCATCAAATGTTTTTTTGAACTGTTCAAATGGTACTGCGCCTATAATTTGTGTGCCGTTGACATAAAAAGTCGGGGTTGCTTCAGCACTTGCGCTGATTGCATCACTGACATCTTTGCTGATGCGGTCTTTGTATTTTTCATCAGCGATGCATTGATTGAATTTATTACTGTCAAGGCGCAGGTCTTTCGCCCACTGTCTGACTGTATCCATGGTAATTTCACCCTGAGTCTCCCCGGCAGCTTTCTGCGTGGTTGTTGTTGTACCCTTTTCAAGGTACTGTAATTTGGTAGTTGTCATGCCGAGGAGGAAAGCGAAGAGAAGGAGAAGAATTACCCAGAGAGGGGAGAGTGGGGAATCCTGAAAGCGGAGCTTTGGAAGTCTGATCTCAAGATATTCACTACTTTTTTTTGTGGAGGCTATAGACTCAGATGGTGTCTCTGAGTGTAACTTTTTGGTTGGTTTTACAGCGCGGGGCATGAGTAGCACCCATTGTATTGTTGTCGGAAAAAAATGTCAACAGGACTAGCTGGATGTCGTGCTGAAAAGCGGACGAAGTTTCTGCGATTCATAGATCACGGCGTGTTTCTCAGATGTCGGTTTATTCCAGACGAGTGGTGAGAGGTGGTTTTTTGATTCCTCAAGCTTGTCTCCGAGGAAAAATCCTATTCGTCGTGGGTCATGAATATGCGCGATGGTAAAAGATTCCTGATGGGTTGGGCGGTCGAAAGTGAGAGTAATATCTCCCATATTGAGAAGCGTGTCGAGAATTCCTTCGGTTTTGATATCGATCTCGGTACAGCGTACCTGGTCAAGCAGAATATCATTAATTGTATAGAACAGTAGGGGAAAACCTCTAATCTCAATCATTTTCCGACTCGTCACAATATAGTAATGTGAGCGCCAGAGGAGCACATGACCCGCAAAAAGCAGAGATGCTGTTACCCATATTGCCAAGAGTAATGCGAAGAAATGCAGAGAGTGTATGAATCCGTATAATGCAGCCAGAAATGAGAGGGCTGAGAGCATGAGCGCAAGAGTGACTATGAAAAGTCCCGGGAGGAGGAGTGTGTACGGGTGCATCCGTGTCGCAAGAAAAAGATGCTCATTTGGCTGTGAGGCATAGTGTTCATAGAGTGGTGTGGGGAGTTCGACCCCTTTTCGAATTTTCATAAGATTCTCCTTTTATTTGTAGTGTGTGGGCGCGTTGTTGCATCTTTACGCTACTGTACAAGAGAGAGAAGTGAGTTGCAGTAATCGAGCTGGCGTAGGCGATGTAATCCTTCTTACGAAAAGAATTGCTATAATGTCGCAAATGGATAACAGTCAGCAGGCGTTTGAAGCATTTTTTGATGCATCACGTTCTCTTTTCTACAAGAAAGGTGAGGTTATTATCCGCCCAGGTGACGTGCCGCAGGGTGTCTACCTTCTTCGCAAGGGGTTTGTGCGTTTTTATTCTGTCTCAAAAGATGGGGAAGAGTTGACCCTGCTTATTTTTAAACCTGGGGATTTTTTCCCTGTACGATTCGCGATAACCGATCAGGAAATCACATACTACTACGAGTCAATGACAGCTGTTGAGGTAAAACGCGCAACGACACTCTCATTCAGAGAATTTTTAAAAGGAAATCCGGAAGTCCTCCTCACAATTACAGGATCGATTCTTATACGCCTGCGGACTGTGTATGAGCGTATGGAGTACTTAGTGTATGGGAGTGCATATGAGAAAGTGGCTTCGATCCTCTATGTTTTCGCGAAAGAATACGGAGAAACTGTGCCGGAGGGAGTGATGATCGGTGTTCCGCTCACGCATCGGGATATCGCATCGGTGATTGGGATGACGAGGGAGACAGTGAGTGTTGAGATGGGAAGGTTATTTGAGAAGAATTTAATCACACATAAAGGAAAGTGTGTCGTTGTGTGCAATCCGGAAAAACTAAGAAAAGAGTCTCTTCTGATTACTCCGTAAATTGCATTATATTCAGATTTTTACCTCGTAAGCAGGGAAATCGTACACTTGCTATAATATGCATGTCTCTATGGACACACCTGAACGTACGCATGAAGTCCCCTTATCGCCTTTAGCGGAGCTGGTTATCGCTGCATTTGAGAAAAAAGATACCCCGAATCATGAACAGAAAATCAGCGTGAATCCCGTCGTCGCGAAATTTGCCACGTGGTATGAGAAGTTTCGTAATGCGATGGAGTATCGTGAGGATGAAGTCATCCTGCGTGCTGCGATTGAAAGGATTTTGAGGAGACGATTGCTTCTCGGCGGTACTGGGAAAACAGCAGCTGAGCCGTTGGTGCGTGAGATTATCTGGGCCAGATATCTGCCAGACAATCATGTGCCAGAGTCAGTTGTCGAGCGGGTAGAGGAGATTATTGATCTTCATCTCTCGCTTCGTCTCAAGATTCTCGAACACCACCGTATGCCGCAGATGGTCGTTGATGAGTGGACGTATCATCTCATGTCATCTGAGATTGAGAACATGATGCATCCGAATATCGCGAAGGATACGTTGGCGAATTTTATGTTTCAGGTTTTAAAAGACCATGTCAGAATCTCAGATGATACAGAGGAAACGAGGAACGCGCAGGTCTATATGGCAGTGAGGAAGGCATTTGCCAGAGATGATACGGCATTTCTTAGGTACCATCTTTTTCAGCTTTTTTTCGGTCAGGTTACAGCTGAGAGTGTGGAGAGAATTGCAAAAGAATTTCCCGAGGGCTACGCAGAGATTGAGCGGGAACTGCACTACCCACGACGCGAGAGGATCTATGCATATATTAAGAAGCGTGCTGCGTCTTTTTTGATACTTGAGGATATTCTCAGTGAGCATAAAAATGATCTCCGAGTATTTCTCTCAAATGCAGAGCAGGTAGAGAAGGAAGTACTTGAAGACTGTGATGAGCGGTATAAGAGTATTTCTTCAAAGGTAAAACGGGCGATTGTGAGAAGTGTGCTTTTTATTCTTCTTACAAAAGCAGTATTTGCATTCGGTATCGAGGGAACATACGAGAGGATTTTTTACGGAGGCATCCAGTGGAGTTCACTGCTTCTGAATATGACCATACCGCCTCTCCTGATGATCATTGTCAGTTTGTTTATCAGAACGCCTGATAAGGAAAATTCACGCAGAATTCTCTCGGCGATTAAGGAAGTGCTCTATTCTGAAAATCCACGCCTTGGGCAGCCGCTTGTCGTGAAGAAGGCAAAAGATGCAAGGAAACCGATTCTTCATGGAATCTTTACATTGTTGTGGTTTCTTGCCTTCGCGCTCTCGTTTGGAGGGATCATGTCTGTTCTGACGCTGCTACATTTCAATCCTGTGAGTCAGGGTATTTTTATCTTTTTTCTCGCGATCGTTTCGTTTCTCTCATACAGGATCAGTCTTGTTGCAAATTTGTACCGCGTCGGGGAGAAGCAGGGACTTCTTACGCCGGTTGTTGATTTTCTATTTATGCCCGTTGTGAGGGTCGGTCAACGTCTGACGCAGAGTATCTCGCAGATTAATTTCCTGCTTTTTATTTTTGATTTCATTATCGAAACTCCATTTAAGATTATTTTCGGCTTCTTCGAGCAGTGGTTTAGGTTTCTTCATGATAAGAGGGAAGAGATCGGGTAATCCTCCTTGACAGCGCTCTTTCATGACTGCTAGTATAGATAGACTTTATGGCTGATTTTGCTGCTACTGACCAGAATTTTCAAGAGGAAGTCCTCAAATCCCAACTCCCGGTACTCGTTGATTTTTGGGCGCCATGGTGTGGTCCGTGCAAAGTCGTCGGCCCAATCGTTGAAGAGCTTGCAAAAGAGTACGAAGGAAAAATACGTGTTGGAAAGATGAATGTGGATGAGAATCCTATGGTGAGTGGTCAGTTCGGTATTATGAGTATCCCGACACTTATGGTGTTTAAAAACGGCCAGCCAGTAAAGACAACAATCGGTGCGCAGGGAAAAGACACACTGAAGAAGATGATCGATGAAGCCTTAGCGGCTAGTTAGTGAGCGTTTAGCGTCAAGTTTTATCCAATAAACTACGCTGATTGCTAATAGCTGGGCGCTATTTTTATATGTACGACGTTATTATCTTAGGAAGCGGACCTGCAGGCCTCACTGCTGCAATCTATACAACCAGAGCAAATCTGAAGACCCTTGTCATCGCAGGATTGAAATGGGGTGGACAGCTCCAGCTCACCTCACTTGTTGAAAATTTTCCTGGATTTCCTGAGGGTATTCAAGGCCCGACACTTATGGAGAATATGCGTAAACAGGCTGAGCATCATGGTGCTGAGTTGGTCACTGAGGATTTTACCAAAGCAGATTTCTCCCGTTCGGCAGGCTTAGGGAAGGCTTCGAAACCCTTTACTGTGTGGGTAGGTGAGAAAGAATATACATCGCGTTCGGTTATCATCGCATCGGGTGCTGATGCCAGATGGCTCGGTGTGCCAGGCGAGAAAGAACGGATAGGACGCGGAGTTTCATCATGCGCGACGTGTGATGCCAATTTTTTCAAAAATAAAAACGTTTTTATTGTCGGTGGAGGGGATTCAGCGATGGAGGAAGCGCTCGTCTTGGCGAATGTCGCAAATTCTGTGTCGATTATCCATCGAAGAGACAGTCTGCGTGCGAGTGAGATCATGCAGAAACGAGCGAAGGAAAATAAGAAAATTAGTTTCTTATTCAACTCTGCAATTACTGAGGTAAAAGGCGAAGGGAGGGTACAGTCAGCAATCGTGAAAAACTGTGAGACAGGTGAGGAGAAGGAGATGCCGGTTGACGGGATTTTTGTGGCGATTGGTCATATACCGAATACGAAGCTTTTTGAAGGAATCGATCTTGATGAGCAGGGCTATATAAAAGTACAGAATCACTACCATACAAACGTTCCAGGGGTATTTACTGCCGGTGATGTTCACGACAGGTCATACAGACAGGCGATAACAGCAGCAGGATTTGGTGCCGCGGCTGCACTTGAAGCTGAGAGGTGGCTCTCGCTGAATGGTGAAGAGAGCGGTTTTGTCGCAAATTAAGTGACATCCTCTATAAGATCTTTCCACAAGAAGCTACATAATGCATTGTGTTCGATAATCCTATTCTTTAAGGCTAATATCATTGTAAGAAAATCCTACTTGACAAATATAGGCTCTCTGGAATACCCTGAGAACATGTTTCATTTTTCAAAATGGATCACAAATCTCCCACGGATTTTTCTTTCGACAACCTCTGGGAAACTTATTGCCGTTATTTTATTCGCTCTTTTTCTTGGCATGAGTGTCTTTGGTGCGAATGCAGTGCAAGAGGTAGGAGGAGGACCTGTCCGGTTTGCTGTTGCTGAGGCGTCAACGAGTGGCGTACTGAACGTAAATGTCTTGGCGATTGGGTTTAATCCGACAGACGCAACGGGAAGTGCAGCAGATCGTTATTATACTTCTCAGATGGGGAACAGAACTGCAGCTGAGGCTGAGGATTATGTGTTTAATAATGCAATTGATGCCTTTCATCGTCTCTCGAATAACTCCATAAATTATCAGATCGTTCACAAGATGCATATCACTTCATTCCCCGAGGGTCAGGGTTTTACGATGGAAAATTATGCGCAGTGCGTGTGGGGAACTCCTGGATTTAATCCCAGTTTTTGTGATGATAAAAAATACTCCTTTGATCATAGTTCATTTATTAGTACTAATCAGATTTGTGAGTTAGCCCAGCAGTATAATGCAGATGAAGTGTGGATGCTCAGCTTGCCATACGTCATGACATGGGAGAGCTTCATGTTTGGTCCGCGTGATACCTTTAATGTGAATAGCCCGGTTGCGTTAAATGCTCCGCAATGTGCTAAAAATTATGTATCAATGAATGGAACATATGACCGGCTCGATGAGTTTATGCATATTTATGGTCATCGGATTGAGTCATTTATGGGTTATCTTACGGAGGATTGGTCATCATCCGACAAGAATACGTACTGGGAAAATTTTGCAACGATCAGCAGATATGGAAATCCGGCAGAACCATATGCCGGAGTGACGTGTGGTAACTCACATTTTCCCGGGAATGCTTCTCAGGGATACGATTACACGAATGAAACAGTCAAAGTGTCGAACTGTTCTGACTGGGGTAATTTTCCTAATCTTACCAATTCGACGGAAAGTATCAACTGTACAGCATGGGGATGTTCGAGTAACGGGTGGCAGGAATACTGGTTTGGTTCTCTCCCGCGCTCTGATGGTGAAGCGCTTTTAACCGGAGTGGGGGGTGGTCAGTTCTCGTTTAAGAAAAACTGGTGGTACTACATATTGTTCCCTGAACATGCGATAGCACAGAAGAAAGCACAAATTAATGGAACTTTTAGTAATCTGTCTTCGGTGTTTGGTGTGTCTGACGCCTCGTTTAACTTTCTCTACTCAGGCAACACCACGCAGTACATTGTTGATCTCTCAACACTACCTGACATGTCATGGGATGTGTATGGTGGGTTTGGATCCGGGAGTCAGAGTCCAGTTTCTGTGAGTAATCCTCAAGTGAGATGGGATAAATATGTGTGTGGTGCGACACTGTATTGGAAAGTGTATACGAGCGATCGAAGTATCGAGAGTCCGATTCAAACTGCGACAGTGAGTTGTCCGACACCGACACCCACAGTCACTCCAACACCGACAAGTACACCAACCCCAACGCCGGTCACGGTCACATTGAGTCCTGTAGCTGATGCATATGTGAGATCAGATAAGCAGAATAATAATTACGGGACGTCAACGACTATGACTACAGATAATAGTCCGATTTATTTCAGTTATCTGAAATATGATTTAACACCATATGCCGGAAAGACGCTCACGAGCGCAGTGTTTAAGGTAAAAGTCGGATCTGATGCGTCATCTGCCACGCAGAGTCTCTATGGTATGAGTGATACGTCCTGGACTGAGACCGGGGTGAAGTATTCAAATAGACCAGCTCTAGGATCAAATCTCGTCGGCACGTTTGTCGGAAATACGACGAATACCTGGAAAAATGTGACAGCAACCACATATGTCAGTTCGCGTTTGGGGCAACTCGCGTCGTTTGGCGTGAGCAGTTCGAGTTCAGACAGCATGAATCTCTCAAGCAGAGAAGCAGCTTCAGCAAACAGACCCCAACTTGTTCTGACGTATCAGTAGCAGCGCTTCGTATGCCTCTTGACAGGCTCATGGAGCCATGCTAAGATTACCTTTACAAACCGAAGCGAATTCGTTTATGCTGAACCTATCAAATTCCTAAAACCCTTTGCCTCATTTGCGGGTTTTTTGTCTTCAGAAACGACCTCCTTCTGTTTGTTTGAAAATTTAATTCTCGCTGCAGCCTAATATCGCAATTAGCTGGTAGTCATTTTGTTCTCGTGAAATGCAATAAACTTGGCTTAAGACTGCAGTCTAAGAGATGTATTTTGGGCTCGTAGCTTAGTTGGTAGAGCGTCGCTTTTGCATAGCGAAGGTCGAGAGTTCGAATCTCTTCGAGTCCACAGCTTTACAGGCTTGTTCTTTTGAACAAGCCCTCCAGATAGGGAGGGTTTTTTCAAAAGCATGAGCGAAGGTCCGCCCCGACTTGTTCGCGGCCGGACTGATGGTTCTTTAAAAAGTGAAGAGAAGAATGTCCAAACTCCATTCAGTTAAATGAATGGAGGAACCTACGCATACTCTGTCAGCCGACAGGGGAGCGTAGTAAAACATTATCTACTCATAATGCCAATAATGGATGCCTAGGAGGTTTTGGCCGAGGAAGGACGCGCATGGCGGCGATACTCGTCGGGAAGGTGTCATGAACCTATGATCCGGCGGTTTCCGAATGGAGCAATCCACCCCAATTTATTGGGGTAGCCCTACGTAAACATGACCCGCAAGGGACAAAATAGCGTATGGCGGGGTACGGCGTGAACTGAAACATCTAAGTAACGCCAGGAATATAAATCATTACGAGATTCCGTCAGTAGCGGCGAGCGAAAGCGGAACAGTCTAAACCACAATTTATTGTGGTGTTGCAGGGCAGACGATATTCGATGCGATTTTTTGTAGCAGAAGGGTCCGGAATGGTCCCCCATAGAACGTGAAAGGCGTGTATGTGAAACAAAAGATCCCGATAGTTTGTACCTAAGTACCATGGAGCACGATTTAAACTCTGTGGGAATCCGGGTCGACCACGATCCAAGACTAAATACCATAACCTACCGATAGTGAACTAGTACCGCGAGGGAAAGGTGAAAAGCACCCCGGGAGGGGGATGAAATAGAACTGAAATTATTGGCTGTCAAGCAGACAGAGTCCCGCAAGGGATGATGTCGTGCCTATTGAAGAATGAACCGGTGAGTTATTGATTGCTGCTTTGTTTAACCAAGCAAAACTTGGGGAGACGTAGTGAAAGCGAGGCCTAATCGGCCGAAATTATGGTAGCAGTCATTAGACCCGAAACTGGGTGAGCTTACCCTGGGCAGGTTGAACCTCGATGAAAATCGAGGGGAGGACCGCACTCGTAGACGTAGCAATGTCTTGAGATGACCTAAGGTAAGGGGCAATATGCCAATCGAACCCAGAGATAGCTGGTTCTCCCCGAAATATATTTTGGTATAGCGGCATGCTATATAGTTGCCAGGGGTAGAGCACTGAATGGTCTTTAGTTTCGCAAGAGATTAAGACCAATCAAACTCCGAATACTGTGCAATGTTGCATGCTAGTCAGTCTTGTCGGGCTAAGCCGATGAGTCGAAAGGGAAACAACCCACATTCCCGATTAAGGCCTCTAAATAGAAGCTAAGTTTTGAAGGAAGTCACGATCCAGAGACACCCAGGAAGTTGGCTTAGAAGCAGCCATCTTTTAAAGAAAGCGTAACAGCTCACTGGCGGATGGTTTGTGGCGCCGAAAATGAACCGAGGATTAAGTTTCTTGCCGAAGTCGGAGACTGTCACCGCAAGGTGACATTGGTAGGGGAGCGTTCGTATTGCAGTGAAGTCGGATTGTAAAGTCTGGTGGAGCGGTACGAAGTGAGAATGCCGGTATGAGTAGCGTAATTCTGGTGAGAAGCCAGAACGCCGAAAGCCCAAGGTTTCCTCCGCAATGTACGTCAGCGGAGGGTCAGTCGATCCTAAGGGTGTTCCTCAGTAAAAGGGGGAGTAGCCTGACGGAAAAGTCGTTAATATTCGACTACATAGTATGTAGCGTGTAAGGGGGTAACGGAGTCGGAGGCCTCGTGCCTAGCTATGCTAGGTCTAAGCAGTTAGATAGTGGTGATTGGAAAATCCGTCACTGTGTTTAATCAAGCTGCAATGGAAAGTTTCCAAGTAATTGGGAACGATACGAGCGTTTTCAGCTTCCAAGAAAAGCCTCATTACGCTCCGATTTATCGGAGCAACTGCATAGTATTTCGTACCGTAAACCGACACAGGTGGGCTGGTCGAGCAGACCAAGGCGATCGAGAGAAAGTGGATCAAGGAACTCGGCAAACAATCTAGGCGTAACCTATGGGAGATGCCTTGCCTTCGATTTAATCGGAGGCTACAACAAAAGATTACTTAGCGACTGTTTATCTAAAACACAGGTCCCTGCAAAGCCGAAAGGCAACGTATAGGGGCTGACACCTGCCCAGTGCCGGTAAGTCAATGATCTTGACTGAGACTCGTAAGAGTTCAGGTTGGGATCAAAGCTCCGGTGAACGGCAGCAGTAACTATAACTGTTCTATGGTAGCGAAGTTCCTTGTCGGGCAAGTTCCGACCCGCACGAAAGGTAGAACGACTGAGTAACTGTCTTGATCCACTACTCGGCGAAATTGAGATGGCCGTGAAGACGCGGCCTAGGTATACATGGACAAAAAGACCCCGGGAGCTTTACTGTAGCTTGATATTTGTGAGCTTATTTCAATTGTTTAGCGTAGGAGGGAGCTTTGGCAACAATGAAACACCTCTCTTTGGGATGAGTAAGCATCACTCCTTGGCCGCATAAAAATCCGGCAGGAGGACAGTGTCTGGTGGGCAGTTTAACTGGGGCGATTGACTCCTACATTGCAACGGAGTCGCGCAATGGTTGGCTAACCTTGGATGGAAATCAAGGTGATAGTGCAAACGCATAAGCCAGCTTGACTGTGAGACCTACAAGTCGAACAGGTGCGAAAGCAGGCGTTAGTGATCCTGTGATGGCTAGTGGTAGCCACACAGCTTAACGGATAAAAGCTACCCCGGGGATAACAGGCTGATCGCATCCAAGCGTCCACAGCGACGATGCGGTTTGGCACCTTAACTTAAACATTGGGGCGCCCGTAGAGTAATCTATGAGCTTGGGTATTCAAAACACGCATTTAGAGAGTGCGTTGAATAAAAAATTTACTAGTTAAAATCGGTGAACGCCGAAGTCATCACTGCAAATGATGACTGGTCAACACCGAGGTTCTGCATAGCAGAATGGTTTCATAAAGAAATCCTGATTGCAGTACCGTATCGACTTTTCTATTCAGTTAATATGGGTAGAGGGAGGAAGATTTATGTTCGCAAGAGCAAAATTGATAATTTTCCTAAAAGACTAGCCCCACTTCTGCAGAGCAGAAGAATTTCAAATGTCAAATTTCAAATTACAAATGTCCAATTGGATATTGGTATTTATTGGAAATTGGTAGTATTTGTTATTCCATGCAAAGCATAGGCGGGTGAAGGTATAGTCAAAACTCTTAGTAATAAGAGATGCAGTTCCGTCCGCCAGTTGGCGGAGATCGGAATTTGCGATGTCGGCTCATCACATCCTGGGACTGGAGAAGGCCCCAAGGGTCCGGCTGTTCGCCGGTTAAAGTGGTACGCGAGCTGGGTTCAGAACGTCGTAAGACAGTTCGGTCTCTATCCTGTATACCCGTTGAGATTTGAGGAGATTCGCCCTTAGTACGAGAGGACTGGGGTGAGGGAATCCCTGGTGTGCCAGTTGTCCCTACAGGGGCATCGCTGGGTAGCTAGATTCCCACCGGATAACCGCTGAAAGCATCTAAGTGGGAAGCCGTCTCCAAGATAAGATCTCGCTGTCCGCAAGGACGAAAGACCCCTTCTAGACTAGGAGGTTGATAGGCTAGCGGTGGAAGCACGGTAACGTGTTAAGCTTACTAGTACTAATGGTCGAGCAGTAGATTATGTTTTTTTGGACTATTTCCGCCTTGAAGAAACTTCTTCAAGTAATTGAAGCAGTTGCTTCAAGGTAATTCTCTTCACTACTTAAAGAATCATACATAGATTTGTTTTTGATAGGGATTTGTCGGTATCCGGAGCGATGTGGTACCACCTCTTCCCATTCCGAACAGAGAAGTGAAACGCGTCAGCGCCTACGATACTGGGACTTGTTTCCTGGGACAATGGGTCGATGCCGATGAATTTCTATCAAGAACAAAAAAAAGCCACCCGAAAGGGTGGTTTTTTTTATGAAAAATCTGTAGAAGAGAAGAGGAACTGTTTTTTTCTTGTAATACTCCTTGAGGGATGGTATACTATAAGTAACTTCTTTAAGAAAGGTAAATAAATGAGTGGCAAACAAACTAGCGAAACTCTACGAAAAACAACATAGTTCCTCAGATGGAAATTCCGCAATGGGAGTCCTTCTTGCAAAGAAATCTGCAGCTGTCT
>JBDKFM010000035.1:0-15572 GCA_039798685.1 Candidatus Parcubacteria bacterium
GAGGCAGCGGCAAGTCCATCAAGTATATTTACTTTTGTGACGTGAAGTGGCCGACCAAAAATATCCGGTTTTCCCCGCATGTCATTAACTGCTTCAAATCCGGAATGTGCAATTCCAACCCCTGTCACTCCCCAGCGAAGCGGTGACAATCTACTATCAGTTATGATAACTCCGACCTCCTTAAGTCCTCTGCTTGTTGCCAAATACTCCCGAATACGATTTGCACTTTCTTGCGGATCATCTGGCCACAACACATATTTTCCGTCTGCATTTGATTCATCGATTCCAGCTGATGCAATAACAATGTTATTTTTTATCGTGATCGAGACCCCATATTGATTTTCCTCAGAAGGAATATAGTACTCAGACTCCTTTTTTATAAGCTCATCCTTCTCGATTGTTCCGATTTCAGCGACTCTCCCCTCACAGAGAGCAACGATTTTTGAAGTTATTGCAACGACTGAGCGTTCTTTGATATGAGGTAGATACGTATCCAAAATCGTTTTGAGATCAGTATCTTTTGTCGTAATTTTATGCGTCTTACACGCAGTCACATTCATGCAGCAATTATACAACACATATTTGTGCTGACAACACAACATCTTGCCAAAAACGGCTCAGTCGAATACAATAGCCGACATGCACGAAAGACCTCAAAGCGAAATGCTTCCAGGTGCAACTGAAGGGCTCAGTGAAGCACGAAGAAATTTTGTTGGATTTCTCAATGACCGTATTACGGCACCAATAACTCTATTCCAAAACCACGCCCTAACACAACAAAGCACACTGGATACCGCAACACAGCTTCCGCTTGATCTTCGTCCGTCACTAGTTGACCCAAAAACAGGTGGATTTACGACAGAGGCAGTTGCTGACTTTCACGCTGCAGTCAACAGTGTCATCAATTCTGCACATCAGGAGGGTGTAGACAAAATAAAAGCAGCATATGTCCGAGCTCATTTTGCAGTAAAAAATCTCTTTGACAATGAGTCTGAACGGAACAGAATCATCTTTTTTGAGATGCAGTCACGATGGGAGGACGATCCCTCAATTAGCCCCCATATCACACATCGAATCTACTCCTCCCGATCCTGAGTCTCCCTCGTGTATAATAAAATAACCACATGCGAAAATATCTGACCCTCATTGTCCTGATGTATCTTCGCTTTTTTGCACGAAAAGCACTCGCTCGTCATAAACCGACGATAATCGGCATCGCCGGATCAGTCGGAAAATCATCAACGGCACATATGCTTTTTTCTGTACTTTCTCTACAAGAAAAAACATCGCTTATCGGAAATTCAGAAACTGGAATTCCTCTTGGTATCCTTGGTTTACAACCGACAACATATACACTCTTTGACTGGATAAGACTTCTCATAAATGCTCCCCGAGGTATTGATCATCTGAAGAATACGAAATACCTGATTACAGAGATGGGCATAGATGATCCTTTCCCCCCAAAAAATATGGGCTATCTACTCACAATCCTCAAACCTGAGATCGCGATTGCTCTCAACGAATCTGCAACGCACAGTCAACAATTTGAAAAAGCTCTACAGCATAAAAACCTTCCTCAAAGCGAAGAAGAACGACTAAAAGAAATAGAGAGCATAATTGCCAAGGAAGATTGCAGAATCATCACGGAGTCAGGATGCAAGGTCGCGATCTATAACGCAGATGACGAAAATATCACACACATCATAAACGAAAACCAGACATCCACACTCAAAAAAACACAATGTATCTCCTTCGGTAATGATCCATCACGCAACCTCTCTTACAAGAGATATGAGATTACAACCTCCCACTCCATATTCTCCCTGCGTGCAGAAACGTCGCAATGGGACGATCAGGAAATTGAGATTGCGTTCCCCGGAATGTTATTACCGAAAGCATACATGCAATCAATCGCTGCTGTGATTGCCGCATCTCTCTCGCTCAGCATCCCGAAAGAAACGATAAAAAAAGGAATTGAATCATTTTCACTTCCTCATGGACGAGCAACTCTACTTACGGGAATCAACAACACAAAGATTATCGACTCATCCTACAATTCCTCAAAAGCTGCGGTGTATACCTTTTTAGAGATGATACATGCATTAAAAAAAGAAACAAAACGGCCAATCATTTTTCTTTTCGGTGATATGCGGGAACTCGGAGAAGAGGCAAAAATCGAACATGAGCAGGTTGCAGAAAAACTCCAGGGAATTGTTGACCACCTTTTCCTCGTCGGTCCACTTACAAAGCAATATGTCCTCCCACTATTTCCTGAAGCACCAGGAAGCTACGGCCTTAAAGAAATCCGCTGGTTTACTAACGCACGTTATGCAGGTGAATACATGAAGGATTCACTACCTCAAAATGCAATTGTCCTCGTCAAGGGATCACAAAACACGATCTTTCTAGAAGAAGCGGTCAAATACATTCTTGCGGATAAAAAAGATGCAAAGAAACTCTGCCGCCAGACGTCTTTCTGGGTGAAATTAAAAAACGATCAAGGTATTCTCGGATCGTAATTTCGGATTTCTTACTTCGTACTTCTCACGACCCACGTCCCAGCGATGAGGTCATGAATGCCGCGGTGCTCATCATCGATAATAAGAAGTACAACAACCAACAGAATCGCAAGTACATTTAAAAATAAGAAACCGATTCCTATCTCAAAACCAGTAAGGAGCTGGTACACTGCCGGAAATTGTACAAGTAAAAAAAGAACGACAAAGCGGGTCACTATCTGTGAAGGCTTTAGCGTACCGCGTATACCTGCGACTCTAGTACCAACAATCTGCATCCCAATTGTCTGTCCGTTATTTTTCCATGTCAGGAATATAAAGTAACTCAGCACGATCAACGCGAAAACTGTGTTGTAGACTGTGGCTATCGGTGTGTACATACCATTGTCCTTAAGTATCCAGAGAATAACCGAATTCGGGATACTCAAGATAAGATAGTCAAGTAAAAATCCTCCGAATCTTCGGTAACTACTTGCTGCCACTCCCCTTACCGCGCAATCCTGAGGTATCACTTGGGCTGTGTTGACAACCTTTTTCCGCGTTGAAGCTCTTTTTCTTTTTACCATGGCATACTAATTGAAACAGCGTGCAAAGAATGTGTCAATGAGATTAAATGGATCAAATGAGAACAACTTAAAATTGAGGAGTTTACACGAAGCGTTGAGATGTGGGCCCGGATAGAGTCGAACTATCTACTTCTTCATTATCAGTGAAGCGTTCTACCGGTGAACTACGAGCCCAAAAAGAGAATATGATTGTACCAAATTTCGTGACTGTTTGAAACTGTCCTCTTCCTTGCCAGCCTCGAGGAGCTTTGTTACAATGTGTGGGCTCATGGCGCGGTGGTGAAGTGGTTAACACAACTGTTTGCAAAACAGTCATGCACCGGTTCGAATCCGGTCCGCGCCTCAATAAATCCAATTCCAAAGTCAAAATCACGGCACATCCACGTTTTCACCATTCTCAACTCCAAATCGCTCCGCCGGCTGGATGATTGCTATCTACTAATTCCCCCTTGTCTTTTAACCCTAAAATTAAGTAATATAGAACCAGATGGCAGACGAAACGACAACTCCAGACGTATGTCCCAAATGCGGAAGTCCGCTTGGTGAAATCACAACAACTCCTACCGGAAAAAAACTACAACGCTGCAGCACCGGATCCTGGGATCCTGCGACAAAACAATCAGTCGGTTGTGATTATGTGAAATGGCTAGAAGTAGAACCGCAAGAACTTGATGAAAAATGTCCCAAATGCGGAGCACCTCTTCTCCTTGCAGTAACAAGGTTTGGTAAAAAAATGAAGAAATGTAGTACAGGCGGATGGGATAAAGAAGCCAAAAAAGCAACAGGCTGTGACTACATCGAATGGATCAACGGTACAACAGAGCCACTTGATGAGGAATGCCCTGAATGCGGCAAGCCTCTCGTTCTCTACACAACAGCGAGTGGTAAAAAAATGAAAAAATGTTCAACAAGCGGATGGGATAGAGCTGCGAAAAAAGCCACCGGATGTCCCTACGTCTACTGGCTCAAACCGGGCGAATATCCTCAGAAAAATGACAGCGGGGGTGAAGAATTTCTCCCACCAGAACCTCCTCCAGACGAATCTCAAGCTTAATCAGGATTAACCATCAACCATTAGTAATTAACTATTTGTCATGGCAAAATATAAAGAATATTTTCAAGAAATGGTGATGCAGAATAAAGAAGCTATTGATGCCTTCAAAAAATTGCATGACAACTACGTACAAGATCCGAAAAAATTCCGGAAGGAGTTTGAGACAGAACGTGCTGAGATGACATTACTTATTCAGCGACACATAAATAGACTCTGTATGAAAATGGAGAGTGGAAAATACGGTAAATTCTCCTCAACCCTCGCCGATAAATTCTGGCAGGAAGTCAGAGTGCATCTACCAAAAATTGATGAGATGGTGTGAGGCTAGGAAATTGACATAACAAGCACTCTTTCCTACATTGATTTACCTCAAACACTTAACGCTGAATGTGTAAATGCTTGCTTAACTATTTAAAAGTCTCCACAAAATCCGTAAATCCCTTATCATAAAGTTTTCCTCTTATTAGATTTTTGTTCCTAGAAGATGTACTGTTAAATATATCCTCTGTTGACTGATAATCCCTCCCTACAATATGCAAATTTGTATTTGCTGGAACTTTCTTAAGTAATTCGTGAATCAGATCATCGCCTCCTCTATATCCTACAAAATAAACATCAGTTGCCTTACTTAGCATCTCCTCGGCTTTAGTAATCATTACATCCCTGAAGTCGCTGACTACAGAATAATCCTTACCCGTTAAAGGCATGAATAATAAGGGATAAAAGTAACCATCGCTCTGAAAATAGTTCATTACTGTTGTAATATTTGCGAGTGTCACATGCTTTGGTTCGATAATTTCAAGTTTATTGAGGCTCATAGGTGAGCCATTATATATATTTTCCGCTATTTCTCTAACTCTTGATGATGTATCATTCTGGTGTCGATTATAACCAAAGTCTTTATCGCCATCCCTTCTTTTTAAAAACCAATTGGTCGAACCGTGTAGCTTAACAAAATTTGCATCTAAGTATTTATTCTTATCTGAAAGGGTACTCCTGAATATGTCCTGATATGACTGATCCAATAACGTATCATAGTTGAAGGATATTATTCCAAATTCAGTGTCGTACAGCTTTTGAAGAAGCGGTGAATAACCTTGCGCGTTAGGATAAGTACGAGAAACAGTATTCAGAAGATTCCAAATATATAAATTAATATTCCCAAACCAACTCCTTTCAGAATGTCTCGCTCTTTCTGTGTGTAGGGATTCGATACTTCGCCATCTCTGAGTCAACCATTCCTCAAGACCAATACTCTTTGCATGATCTCTGCACTCCTGGACATCAAAGGTAAGTCCTTCTGTCAAAGCTGCCTGATACTGCTCATTAAACAGGTCGTTAGCCAAAGGAGATCTTTCCTGATGTTCATTTGTATAAGTTGTTTGGTTTTGTGCAGCCTGACTCGCACCAGCACCAAAAACAAAAATTTTCATATAGCTGTTTACTGTAGCATTATAGTGGAGATGAAGCAGGATACAAGATGCGTTATATTTGCCACAAAAAATCCCCCGTCCAACGTTGTTGGAGAGGGATTATTCGTTTTAATCAAGAAGTGGTAGGAAAAAGCGAGAAGAGATTTGTCTATTTCTCAGTATTAACGAAATAAACCAGGCTCTCTTCACTTAGCCTGTGGTACACTACACGCTTCTCAACTACCCCAGTCTTACAACTGTGCAGTATAAGATATTGTGTCTTCCCCAGATCTAACTTCGATTTTACCCTTCGGCAATAAAAAAATTAGAAAGGAGGTGATCCATCCCCAGCTTCGGCTAGGGATACCTTGTTACGACTTAAGCCTCATCGCTGGATTTAACCTAGTCCTCCTTACGGAAGGTTTCAGCTACCCCCAACTTTGCTGCCTTGACGGGCGGTGTGTACAAGACCCGAGAACGTATTCACCGCGGCCTGCTGATCCGCGATTACTACCGATTCCGACTTCATGGGGTCGGGTTGCAGACCCCAATCTGAACTGAGGCGAAATTTCAGTGATTCGCTTGCCGTTGCCGGCTTGCAACACGTTGTTTTTCGCCATTGTAGGGTGTGTGTGACCCAGGGTATAAGGGCCGTGCGGACTTGACGTCTTCCGCTCCTTCCTCCCCGATAAATCGGAGCAGTCTCTAATGAATATGTAACATTAGATGCGGGTTGCGCTCGTTTCCCCACTTAAGGGAACACCTCACGGCACGAGCTGACGACAGCCATGCAACACCTGTGCTACCATCCTTGCGGATCTACTAATGTTTCCAAAAGTATAAAACGGTAGCATGTCAAACCCTGGTAAGGTGCTTCGCTTCGTCTCGAATTGAACCACACGCTCCACCGGTTGTGCGGGTCCCCGTCAATTCCTTTGAGTTTTAGCCTTGCGGCCGTACTCCCCAGGCGGTCCGCTTAACGCGTTAGCTTACGACGCGACCTTGCGGTCACATCTAGCGGACATCGTTTACGGCTAGGACTACACAGGTATCTAATCTGTTTCGCTACCCTAGCTTTCGTGCCTCAGTGTCAGGAAGAGCCCAGATGCCTGCCTTCGCCTTTGGTGTTCCAGTTAATATCAACGCATTTCACTGCTACACTAACTGTTCCAGCATCCCTGCCAATCCTCAATCCTAACAGTATCTCCACCAGATCTGGGGGTAAGCCCCAGGCTTTAAGCGAAGACTTGAAAGGACACCTACGCACACTTTACGCCCAATAAATCCGGATAATGCTTGCCTCCTACGTATTACCGAGACTTCTGGCACGTAGTTAGTAGAGGCTTATTCTATAGTCCGTGAAAGGACTATCAAAAGGAGTTTACAACCCGAAAGCTGTCATCCTCCACGCGGCGTCGCTCGGTCAGACTTTCGTCCATTGCCGAATATTCCTAGTTGCTGCCACCCGTAGGTGTACTGCCCGTATCTCAGTGCAGTTGTGGCTGATCGACCTCTCAGTCCAGCTACCCGTCATTGCCTTGGTAGGCTTTTACCCTACCAACTAGCTGATGGGACGCAGGCTCCTCCCTTGGCGGACCGTTAAGTCCTTTACTCTTACGAGACTATGGAGTATTACCCCCTCTTTCGAGGGGCTATCCTCCGCTAAGGGGTAGATTCCTACGCGTTACTCACCCGTCTGCCACTAATTTGGCCTTGCGGCCTCTTTCGTTCGACTTGCATGCCTAAGGCACGCCGCCAGCATTCATCCTGAACCAGGATCAAATTCTCAAAAAAATCAACGGAGTTTTAACTCCGGTAATATACCGGAATCATTGCTCCATTAATTGCTGTCGAATAAGGACAAAAAATCCCGATTACTCGGGATGGGAAATCCTTATTCTAAAAATTCCCTACCACTTCTTGATTCCAATTTGATCCGTCTACTACGGATCTCATTAGTCCTCCACGATTACTATTGACCTTGGTACACCAAGATGTGTTGCGTAGAATCGGGAGGTTCAAAAAGAATTCAATTATTAAAGTGCAAATTGAAGTCCTTGTTACCCCGATTTAATCGGGGAAGTTAAGAGGCTTTAAATGTTTGTGAGATTATCAGAGCTGGTCTGCGTAATAAAAAACTCGCACAAAGGCGAGTTGCAGACAACAAACCTCTGGTAAAATCTCACATACCGTACAGATCATTATAGCCTCATTTTCAGGATTGTCAAGAAGGATTTAATGAAAACCAAGCTTTATGCAGATCTTGGGAGAAGAAGATGACTCAAATTTGTTCCTGGCTCTACAATTTGCTTCGATTTACCTGCCTCAAAAATTACCCCTGCTTTCCCTTTTTCTCCTCGATGCTCCATAGTCATACCGTCAACAACAAAGTAACTGTCGTCTGGCAAAGCATAGGCAGTGTCATTCGGAAAATACCGAAGATGCCAATTAATGTTTCCTGACACTGAATGAAGATGATCAAACAAAACCTCGAATCGTCGATCCGACTTAAACAATTCCTGTTGTTCATCCTGGGAAAATAACTCATCAAAATCTATATGATGAACTACTGGATGAACATGCGGTGGAAGCAAGCCGAGGCCATCAACCTGAACTACACGCTTACCGTTTTCTTCTATGACTGGCACCGTTGGATCTGCTGCTCCTGAAACAGTGTCTGCCATTACCAATGGTCCTGCACTTGCCCCAGCAATAACAATTCTATCTGCAGACTTTTGCCGTAGAATATCGACTAGCCCTTCTTCCCTATGAAGCATGTGCGACAGAAGATATGCATTCCCAGGAACCAAAAAGAATCCGTCTGCTTCCTCAGCAGCTTTTAAAATATCTTCCCCTGACTTTTTATGTATCGAATGAATCTTCCCCTCCAGCCCTGGGACCATTCGCACGAATGCATTTTGTGCATCAGCTGCCTTAGTATCCATGTTCATCGCGGCATACGGAATGACCAGAACATTTGTCTTGTCTGCAAAATGCTTCGCTATCGCTTCCTGCATATAAAACAGATGAGGACCATTTATACTACCGAAGTTTGCACCACCAATGAGGAGTCTGCCTTTATCGACAGCTTCCTGAGGAACCCGTGAACGTGCTTCTATACCCATAGAAAGCCGATTCTAACAGTACAAATGATGTTTGTCAAACTTATAGGCCTAAGAAGGTAAGGGTCACTTTTTAACCAAAAAAAATACAGCCTCTACGGCTGTATTTTTCTGCGGAGGGGGTACGATTTGAACATACGTTCCGCAATCGCGGAAATCATACCCTGAAAGGGATGATGCACTAGACCGAGCTATGCGACCCCTCCATCCTCATTATGAACGTAAATTCAAAATGAGATTCCTAATGTTACACCTCCCCTTTCTCCCTGTCAATACCCTGACAAAACAGCAACGATTCTCTTGTACTCTCCACACCGAATTTGTATAATCGAGAGGATTAAATAAGGAAAGTGATGAAAAGCGTCTAAAGAAAACGACAAAAAATTGCTTCTTCATCTCCATCCCAAAAATATGGGGTGCATATAAAAGGAATACCCATTACGACTATGAGCGATACATCGACTATTTCTAATGATCCTTTGCATGACGAAGGTGGAGACGAACTTTTTACAGAAAAAGACACCACAATTCGAGTAAACCAGTCCCCGCTTGCCTTCGATGATGGCACTCTTCCAAGCGACCAGACACTGACACCGGAACTTTTTACACGTTACAAAGAAAAAGTTTTTAAAGCACGCCCAAATTTTGCCATAATCAACCAAACATCAGGGGATCTTCCTCTCTATGATTATCTTCGAAGACAAGTTCGCGAAAATAGAGAGAGTACGATGAAAAAACGAAAAGCAGAGATCATCGATTGTATCGGCGAAGAAACAAGGCGCCTTCTTGGCACATCAATTGCCGAGAGTGTCATGCGCCAACTGAAAGGCAACAATACTGTCTCGACAATTCAACATTCAGCACCTCTCAGTCACCCATATGTTCTCAGCTCAACGCTGCAAAATGCTCTCCCTTCTTTCGGAAATGACCATCCGAATCTCCGTAATGCAATCGTGCTCTCGTGTGCAAATGTCTCATTCAATAACTACAAATTCCCGAGAGGCCATATTTTTCATAGTTTTGGAAACAATACAATAAAGAGCCATCTCCTCACACTCTTTGGTCATACTGCAGATGCAAGACCCGTCATAAATCACCCACCTTATCATCACGATGCAATCACTGAAATAAAAAACAGAATTCACACCATACAACGAGAAGGAGATCTTACAAAAGAAGAGACTGAAAAACTTATCTCATTTTTTGAAGAAGTGTACGAATCACCTCACGCCCTCTCAGCAAATGATTATCATGACCAGCTCACGATTACCAATTATTGGATCTTCAAAAAAATGTTTGAGAAGTACCCGAAAGCAGTCCCAAATCTCGTCTTTATCTCACAAGAAAAAGTAACACTCCAGCTTCTTCTAAAATATCATCTCTACACAGATACCCTTCTCCACAAACTTCTCTTTAATCAGGAAATGCATCAACGCATCATCACACATTTTGAGGGTCTGAATGGTGCATTTTCAACTGAAAAAAAATACGGTACCTTTCTTTTCTGGGCACTCCCCAAAAACAGCAAATACCGGATACAACTCTGGCTAAAAAACGGATCTCTCGTCTCAAACGACGGCTCTTACTCTGTTGCTTTACAGCCTGAAGCACTTGAGCAAGCAATACGACGCAATGAACTTTTCCCCAATACTCTTCTCACATTTATTACGCTGTCATTCTATTACGGACAATATCTTGGAGGTGGTCCCGCTCAGACGCTTAATCTCACACGGATGAAGGAAGCATTTATTGCACTACTCGAAGAGATTCAGGATCATGAGAGTCTAAATGCTGTAAAAGATGTCATCACGACAAATCTTATTATCTCCCGACCCACACTCGCATATATAGATATCCCGAAAGACGACAGGCGTATCCCGGCCACAGGACTTGATCTGATTCTTTATTCGGACAAAGGAAAATCATGGGACAGGACTATAGATGCGACAAAACAGACGACTTTATCACAGTTTTTTAACCGGGCTCTTGAGAGCTTCTACGCAGAGTTCGTACCTCCTAGCGAAAAAGAACCTAACCTGACCAAGATAACAGAGCGTGATATCGAGAAATTTACCGGTCTTAATCAGAAAATACCCCCGCTTATTACCCTCGAAAACAAGTCCTATAGTTGACATTTGAGGCTAAGAATGCTACACTCCAGCATCCGATATGAAACGTTGAATAGAAGGAGTCTGTATCTCAACGATCCTTCTTTCAATTTTCTTACCGGATTACAGTAGAAAAGAGACCTGTGCGCACTAAACTGTGCACATATTGATCTCTTGCAAATTTACATTTTCAGTGTATGATTACAGCTACAGTAACGAACGACAGTACACAAAAAATACTACATACACACAACCTCACTCCTACCTCTGCCCTGGTGTAACAAACACAACACATCACAAAAAACCAAACACACTATGACAAAAACATTATCAGATCAAGCATATCTCCCGTATCATGATTCATCAGTTGCAGATACCGCGTATCTACCACTTGCCCAGTCGATCAATTCGGGTCTTTCACGAGAAGACAAATTTTTGCTTCTTAAGAAGAAAGTGCTCACACTACAACCGGCGTTTAAAAAAATACTAAGAAATCATGGTGCGACAACTCTCCATGAATATACGAAGAGTATTTACCTCAATGCAAAAACGTCTCCGCGTACAAAACGAACCGAGCTAGCAATATCCGCAGTGCATGATGAAATCGCCCGGGTACTCGGCACATCTGTTGCACGACGCGCACAAACCCAGTTACATACGTATCCGATCGCAGACACTGCTGATCATTCGGGGACACTTAACAGCACGACGTTCTTTAACGGCCACCTCCTCACACTCCTTGCGTATCAGGAGATACACGATCCCATACTGAAAGATATGATTGTCCTGTCCTGTTCAAATAATTCTTTTGATACCTCAACCTTTCCCAGAGGATTCCAGTACCACTCTGTGACGAATAATACATTGCAAATGAACCAGCTCACCTTCCTCGGAAGAGCTGTTGACCCACGGCCGATTCTTTTTCATGCAGGGTATACGCAGGATGCACTTCATCTCATACAAAAACGACTTATTACACTCGTAAACGAGCGCATCATTACCAAACATGATGGGCAAATACTCGAAACTCTCACCCAAGAAATTTTCTCACGCGATGATATCCTCAGGTGTGACACATATGCAGACCAACTCACAAAAATAAACTATCTCTTCTTCCAGAAACTCTCAGAACGATTGGGAATAACTGATATCAACTATGTAAACATCGAACAGGAACGCGTCACACTTCGTCTTCTCACACACCACCTCTATAACGACACGCTCATACACAGAATCATGTTTGATCCATCATTCGAAAGTCTCGTTATAAAATATTTTCATGATATTAAAGGTGCGTTTTCAGAGAATGCTGGATTTGGGACATATCTCTTCTGGGGAATGCCGGAAAACAGTAAGTACAGAGTGCAATTATGGAAAGACGGTAACTCGTTAGTCTCATCAGACAAGACATTTCGTGTCGAACTCACACCTGATGCAATCGCACACGCACTCTTTGAAAACAAGCTTATCCCAAGTCTGCTTTTGACTTTTAGCACACTTGCCTTTTACCACGGACTGCAGGTGTTGGGAGGATTTAGCCAGGTGAATTATCTGACGAGTATGAAAGAGAGCTATTCGGGACTCACGAAGGAAGTCGGAGACTCAGAAAGCGCGACCGTATGCAAAGAAATTGCAACTGACAATCTCTTTCTTATGTATCAGACACTCAACATGCTCTCCCATGATGACAACCTCGTTCCTGCAACAGCCATGGACCTCTTCCTTCATGCGGCACCGGACGCGCAGTCAGCGATGCGACGGACAGCAAGATCGCTCACAGTCGAAAAAGCATTACTCCGCGCATTTCCAACCCGCTATAACAGACTGTACAAAAATGATTCTCTTGAAGGACTATCACACTTCACAGATGAGGATGTCAATGATATCTTCGACATCAAAAAAGACCTCCACCCCGTTGGTGTGATCAATGGATAACTGAAGCAATCATTCTCCCTACCTTTTTAAAATCCTCACGGAGTACCGGTTTAAACTTCACAGGAAACCGCAGAGCTGCGGCCGGATGATAGGTAAGAAAGTACCTAAGACCATCTTTCTGCTCGATCACTTTACCCCGTTCCTTTGTCACTGAAATTCTGCTTTGCAGAACTCCTTCAGCCGCGACGCGACCTAACAACACGACAAATTTTGGCCTGATAATTGCAAGCTGCTTCATAAGATGTACTCGTCCGTGAGCGATATCTTCAGGGTTCGGAGTTCCCCGAAGCGGGAGATACTTTACGGGACTTGTGATATAAACTTCGTTAACGTCATCAAGTCCAATTTCGCGGATAAGTGATCGCAGGAGCTGTCCTGAACGCCCGATAAATGGCCGCCCTTCTACCGCTTCTTTTTTCCCCGGCGCTTCACCAATAAAAACAATTTCTGCATCAGGATTTCCTTCTCCCGGCACCGCTACACCTGTCTTACCCTTTTTACACACAGTACATTTTTTTATTTCTTCAGCAATTTCATCAAGTGCACGCTGCGTGTTCATTGCACTAATGTAAATGAGGGAAAAGTAATTGTCAATAAAATTCGCACTACTGATCACCGACTGCACCTAAATCCTCATGTGTAAAAATCACCACATCGTTTACCGGAATCCTCGATTGAATATCTACCACATTTGTTCTTCTTCGTGGGTCTCTCAAAGAGCCATCATCTCCTAAAATTAATCGGGTCAACTTCTTCGTTGGAGGTGGAATTTTTTTTCTTTGCCTATCAAGATCCGGAAGAAACATATTGCCAAAAGCACCTCTATAAACAATCTGCTCAAGACCATTTTCAACAAATATCTTTGGTGCGATGGGTATCCCGGGAGGATGGTGAAGCGCGTGTAAGGCGATATCGACACGAGGAGGATTCTCAGGATCTGCCTGCCGAGACAACATGACCTTTATATTCAGTGGCCGTTCGATGACTGCCATATCACTGTACCCGATTGATTATATAAACAAACCCTGAAGAAAGGTCAAGAGGGATTACTTAAAATCATAAAACAAAAGTTATATACTTTATATATGGAAGGAAATAGCGGAGATGCACCTAAACTCCCCCCGAAAACACTCTCTCGAAGACAGCTTATCGGTAATGCGATAGGGATTGCAGCAGCAAGTGCAACAAGTGGTTATGCAGTCGGTAGGATCACAAAAGACACACCAGCAGAAGCACCCGCAACTGATGCACCTTCCACCGGAACACCAAGATCGCAGCCTGAAATCAGCGGACAAATCCAAACCGAACCGACTCATCCCTCAGAGTCTTCAGCTGTACCGTCAACAACGCAGGAAGCCACATCAGAAATCCCAAAAACAGAATTGTCACCATCTACTAATACATCACAGGAATCTGTCAATGAAGCAACGGTAGACTCCGAAGAAATTATCGAAGAGGAAGCATCCCCGACCGCAACACCTACAGCAGAAAAAAAGAAAAAACGCACACTCAAAGAAATCCTCGCCGATGCGGATATGGACAAAGAAAAAATGAGGGAACTCTATAACAACAACACCAGAGTCATTACAGACCCCTGGAGTGCGCTCGCAGATCCGAAACTTAGCGGAGAATGGCTGCCTGATGGATTTGGAAGTGGGTGGTGCCTCGCAGGTGTTCGATACTCACTACAGCTCTCAGATATTATGATCGAGGACTTAAAAGGAATTGGATCTGCTTACAAAGCCGAAGCAGTCTTTGACAGTCATCCAGAACTCTTTGAAAAGCTCAACATTAGTCGCAAATCAATCCCATCACTTCCCCCGGGTACGATTCTCGTCTACGAACCAAATCAGGACTCAGATCCGGGAGGCGGGGCTTATGATTTGGTCGATGGTGTCCATCACGGCCATATTTCGATTCTTCGGGGAAGAAATGATCAGAAAGAGGTACTTGCTGGCAGTGACCATGAAGAACTACTTGAGATAGACATGTCCCTCATGCATCATAAGATCCAGGCATACATCATCAAGAACTCTTCTTCTGCTTCATGACTTCAAACAGGACAATTCCCAACGATACCATAACATTCAAACTCGTATTCACTCCCCACATCGGGATCTCAACAATTCGATCACAAAGACTCAGCACTTCCTCTGAAACCCCGTCTGTCTCATGCCCCACAACGAGTGCAACGGGAAAAGTATAATCAACCGTATCGTATGGCACACTTCGCTCATCTTGTTCAACTGCAATTATTTTGACATTGGGGATTTGTAATTTGAGATTTGAAATTGCAGTTTTTGCATCAGCAAAATACTGCCATTCCACCCACTCTGTAGTATTAATCGACGCTTTTTTAATCCTATGATTTGGAGGCGTCTCTGTTCCACCACAAAGAAACACTTTTTCAGCCGCCACTGCATCTGCAAGGCGGAAGACAGCACCGATATTATACGTATCAAGAACGTTATCCAAAATGATATACACTGGATTTTTCTTAACCTTCTTCCGCTCTTCCTCAGAGACAGTCATGACACGAAGCTCAACTGGTTTTAACTTTTGCATAGAGAATATTATAGCAGGCAGACTAATTTTCAATTCGAAATTTGAAATTCTCAGTGAAAGCTAACTGTTTTAAAATTAAATTTTCAAATTGTCTATACATTACAAATTGAAAATTCTAAAAGTGGACTACTGTGTTGTAGGGGTCACCGTTGGAGTAGCTGATGGAACAGCACCGTTATTTTGTGACTGCTGCAGCTGCTGCATCGCTTTCTGATTTTCCTGCAACTGCTTCATAAGTTCTTTTATTTGCTCATACAGCTTCTTTCTTTCTTCAAGAAGCTTCGCCCGCTGCTC
>JBDKFM010000036.1:0-15472 GCA_039798685.1 Candidatus Parcubacteria bacterium
CCTCCGGTTGCTGAGATGATCAAGAAAGCGATGAACAAAGACAAAGGCTCGAGTGCCCCAGGCAAAGAAAAAATCGGATCGATCACAAAAACTCAGGCAGAGGAAATCGCCAAAGCAAAAATGGATGATCTGAATACAGAGGATGTCGAGATGGCACGAAGAATCGTCGAAGGCGCAGCACGGAGTATGGGTGTGGAGGTAACAAACTAATGGGAAAAGTACGCGTCATGACAATCGGCGACGAAAATGCCGAAAAAGAACAGAAGGAAGAGCTGAAAAAACGCAAAGAGGCTAAGAAGTTTGAGAAAAAAGCAGAAGCAACTTCTGATACTACTCCTGAAACTGAAACAAAACAGAGCTCGGTAAAAGAATCAGAGGTGGCTGAGACAACCGAAGCAGGTGACGAAAAAAAGAAAACAAAGAAAGAGAAGTTTCTTAAGAAAAAAGCATCTCCGCGATCATCTAAATACACAGCGGTTGCCGTACACGTCGACAAGAAAAAAGTCTATTCCCTCAAGGAAGCACTTGCGCTCTTACCCAAACTCAAAACAGCAAAATTTGATGAGACTGTTGAGCTGCATATAAATACCATAGAGACTGGTGTCAGTGGCAGCTTCGTGCTTCCACACGGAAACGGCAAAAAAACACGCGTCACAATCGTCGATGCTACCAAAGATCCAAAAGGACTTGATGCGCTCATCAAAAATATCGAGGCAGGAATTATTGAATTCGATGTGCTCGTCGCGACTCCTGATTCCATGAGCAGACTCGCAAAAGTTGCGAGATATCTGGGACCAAAAGGACTCATGCCAAATCCAAAAAGTGGCACTGTCACCACAAAGCCTGAAGAAATTGCCAAGAAATATGAAGGCGGACAAATCAACTTCAAAACAGAAGCAAAATTCCCGATTCTTCACATGTCTGTCGGTAAAATGTCATTTGATGAGAGTAAACTCAGTGACAACATCAAGACAGCACTGAAAGCAATCCAAATCTCAAAAATGAAAAGTGTGACACTTAAAAGCACCATGAGTCCAGGTATTAAGATAGACTTCTCAATAATCTAAGCTACAATGCATTGCCCCTCGAAGTTCTGCTGTGCAGAACGAAGTGGGGTCACCCGGAATTAAACTGGATTTCACAGCTATTTAAAAACCGCAAAGATCCTACGCCTCAATCCTCTCCTACAACCTACAACCTACAACCTACAACCTACAACCTACAACCTACAACCTACAACCTACAACCTACTTAATTATGCCCTTTCCTCCTTGACAGCTAATTCTCCGCTTGTTATGCTCACCTCTGTTGTGTCATTTTTCCTAAGGCATCAATGAAAACGCATCATTCGCCTTGCCCAGCGACACAGGACAATCTATCTCAGATTTCCATCTCCCCTTCACTGAGGCAGCTACCCTTCTCTCAATCTGCTCTTCCCTCACTTTATATCTCTCAATGAAACAACCACTCTTTCTCACAAAAACATTACTATGGTAGATAGACAACCACCACGACGATTACCGTTTGGTCATAGGTATGCAAGCCAGGTGACCGATGAAAATAGGGCTTATGATCCCAGCGTATTAGTGTCACTTGAGATACCTCCATTCGAAACACCACTCTCTCCGGATCTGACCGACCCTTCAGCTGCATCATCTTTACACGCAGCTCAGACGATTCCTCATCCACAAAACGAACTCCTGGTTACAATTCCGCGCTCCACAGCCCCAAGAACCGTCGAAGATGACATCCTCAAAGATCCTGCATTTGCTGCATTTCTGAATAAAGATCCTCACAATACAAAAGAGGATTTCGTCAGACTCTACTACGGCAACGCAACCCAAGAAGTAGCGTATGCGAGAGAACATACACCGAAAAAACGATCATGGATTACTCTTTTCCAAAGAGACAAAAATGATCAGAGCGATGACGCAACAACTACCCCCGGCAATACAAGACGGATCGCAATTCCAGGACCGACGATACATAGTTGGATGCCACATAAAAAGCCTAAGAATGAAAAACCTACACAACCTGACAAACCAACGAAAAAGCGAGAGAGTGCATCTCAGACAACATCACAGAATAAAACACGACAAACTTCAGAAACATTTTCTATAAAAAAGAGGACGAGAAGAGCGGTATTCAGATCCTTTTTCGGTGGCTCAGCGCTTATCATCGGCGGAGGTGCTTCAGGAGTTATGCTCCGTGACGCACTCTACCCATTAGATGATACTGACCATACGTCAGCAAAAACGACTGCACTCTCTGCAAAACCCACCGAAACACCACCTCCTATTGTCACCGCACAAAGTACCATTGACATAAAAAACGCAACACCTGAGACTTTTGAGGCACTTGATCTCCCTTTTCAACTGCACGGATGGACCATACTTTTCTCAGGTGAGGATCTTCAAAAAAAAGCTGCACTCCTCAAGGAAAATGAACGTTTTATCATTCAAACCAAACATGCAACCTCTAGCCTGACAGCAGGTGTCTTATCAGAAATCATCGCATACCCAAACCCGGTCATCACAATCACAAAAGAAGGCATTATTGCATATCCACAGGTCGAAACGATAAACGGAGAAAGCACCTATTTTCTGCCAACACTTGGCATAGACGATGTTGCACTAAGCTGCAAAATAACCGACGGAGAAACCTGGGAAAGTTATGATCAGACACTTCCTCTCACCACAAAAAATAATCACCCGCACCAAACAACTCTCAGTGATCTGCCGGCAATACACCCTGAAGAACAGCTTCCGAAATCACTCCTCCTAAGTATTCAGACACTTATGAAACAATATCAAAAGTTAGGACTTGGTATCTGGAGAGTTGTGATGCCAGTCGAATCAAGACCCCATGCTCCCTATAATTTCTATCAGGACTCTCCTCCGTATGCCGCATACGTGAAAGACGATAGCTATAGACATCTGAATATCCTTTTCCTCCCATCAAGCCTTATTGATCAGAGCCATTCCAAGGAAACCGGGCAGCCCGGATTTCCCTATCTCACTGCGCAGGCAATCGACCTACTTGTGCATCCGGATTTTGAAAAGTATAACCAAATTCGTACAAAACTCGAAGATCTAAACGAGATATCAAGCCAGGCACTTATCTATCCTACGAACGACTCACACCTTCACTCACAGCACCACCGATTTTATGCACCACACATAAGCGCACTCCTTGCAACAGAAAGCGGTTATCAGATACCAGCCCGCTCGTATCATACCCAACCTGATACCAGAACCGCATTTCCATACCATGCTGCAGATACACTACGAGATATACTGCCACTCGCCAAACATGATCCTGAAAGACTTCGGGAAAATCTGGCTTTACTCACGCCAGACGAGCGGAAAAAGGCAACTGAGGCACTCACGATAAGTCTTGATATCATACTAACCATCTCAGATGACCAGAAAGAATTTGCCTACTTTTTCCCGGATGCGACGCAATTATTCCAAGAAATAGGCTATGATCCTCAGGTAAGAAAACCGATCCTCTCTCCAGAACTATAAAGCATCCTCCCTTGATTTTACAGACACAGCCTGCTATACTTCTTTCTATCCAGAGACAGCGGGTGTCTTAAAAACTTAAATACCCCGCCGAGGAGCAAACTTAATTGCTAACTATTAATTATTAACTCATAACTAAATAAAATAGTTTAGAGTTCATAGTTAAAAGTTTAGAGTTAGATAAGCGCCTCAAAGGCGCTTTTTTTATGCTCCTCTGAGATGTAATAATAGTGCATAACCCTTCCGAAGGAGGGTAAAACAAATATATGGCAAAAAAAGCAGTCAGTATGAAATATCAGGCAGTTGCCCAAAAAGGCAAAGCCCGCAAAGAACGTATCGTTGCTGAGATTGCAGAGCATGTCAATAAAGCAAAAGGCATGGTCTTTACCAATTATCAGGGACTTACTCATCTCCAGCTTGAGAGCATCAAAAGAGCTGTCAAGAAGCTAGAAGCGGACTACGTCGCAACCAAAAATACGCTCATTCTCCGCACGCTCTCAGATCACAACCTGAGCGATGAAGAGAAGAAGCTTTTTGATAAGCCAACTGCTACCCTTTTCACCTACGGAGATCCTATCGAGCCGATCAAGCTTCTCGCAAAAACGATGAAAGAGCTCAAGCTCCCACTCATCAAATTCGGTATCCTTGACGGAAAAACAATTACCAGCAAACAGGTAGAGCAACTTGCGACACTTCCTGCACTTCCACAGCTCAGAGCACAACTTGTAGGCACACTCAACTCACCGATCCAGGGACTACATAGAGCACTCTCTTGGAATATGACAATGTTTGTGATGACACTGAAAGCAATAGAATCAAAGAAAACAACAAATTAGTATCTGGTATCTAGTATTTAGTATCGAGCAAACATAATTGCTAAATACCAAATACGAAATACTTTATACCAATCAAAGAGGAGGTGACTTTCAAATATGGCAAAATTATCAAAAGATGAATTAATGTCCGCAATCGAAGAAATGTCTGTTCTTGAGCTTTCTGATCTCGTGAAGGCACTTGAGGAGAAATTTGGTGTTTCAGCAGCGATGATGGCAGCACCTGCAGCAGCAGCGGCACCAGCAGCAGATGCAGCACCGGCTGAAGAGCAAACGGTCTTCAACGTCGTTCTTGCATCAGCAGGAGCAAACAAGATTGCAGTCATTAAGGCAATCCGAGAACTCGTCCCGACTCTTGGACTCAAAGAAGCAAAAGATTTAGCTGACGGAGCACCAAAAGAAGTGATGAATCAGGTCAACAAAAAAACTGCAGAGGAAGCAAAAGCAAAACTTACCGCAGCAGGCGGAACTGTTGAACTTAAATAGTATTTAGTAGCTAGTAACACGTATTTTGAAGTACATGTACTAGCTACTTTTGCTATGCATGTGATATTTATCACATGCAATCTCTCAAAAAAAATTCATAATTAACACTCTCATGGCTCTCTCCAAAAAACGAATCTTTTTTCTCTCAGCTGCAACTCTTCTTTTTTTCTCAGCGTTTTCATTTACCTCTGACACCAGTTTGTTTGGTTTGCTAAAACAGGATATCTCAATTCAATTGAAATGGAGGCATAATCCGCAGTTTGCGGGGATCTATGTTGCTGAGAAAAAGGGCTATTTCAAGGAAAAAAATCTCCATGTTACGTTGTACGAGAGAGACAAACAGGCTGACGTCATTGACCGAGTCGAGGACGGAAAATTAGATTTTGCGATAGTCGGCCCACTTGATCTCTTCAAAGCGCTCGAAAGGGGTGAAAAAATTAAAGCAGTTGCAGCCTTCTACCAGGACTCACCATCAGTAATTGTCGCAAGAAAAGATTCAGGCATCAACTCTCCCAAAGATCTTGCGAACAAAACTCTGAGTGGCTTTACTCCCGGCACTCAGAGTAGCATCCTTTACGAAATACTGCTCAATGAGGCAGAAGTCGATGGATCGTCTATCTCATATCGCTATATAGGATTCGAACATGCAAAGGCTCTCGCTGAAAAAAAAGTAGATGCAGTCTCGATGTACCGGACAAACCTGTATCTCCTTCAGAAAAATGGAGTTGAATACACACTCATCACACCTGAAAACTTTGGCATCGAATCGTATGATGACTTTCTGATTACCTCAGACAGCATGATTGAAAAAAATCCTGTTCTTGTCCGCGATGTCGTCAAAGCAATCAGAAAAGGATGGGACTACACATTCGCGCACCCAGAAGAAGCACTTGAGATAACCCGCCCCTATGAAGCCATCGCGTATCACGATAAAGAATATGAGAGAGACATATTGAAAAGAAGCAAAGAGCTCATGCAACCACTTCCTGAAGTACAGATTGGTACGATGCACTATCTGCATATGAGAGGCTATCTCAATATGCTCAAAAAATATAATGTCGTCAAAGGCGATCTCAAAATTGAAGATATTTTTACGACAGAATTTCTCAATAATTAATTCATGCGTGAACTAGTCGGAGACACATCCTTCACGAAATTATAAATCTTTTCTGATACTTCCTTCATCCTCCGATCTGCCTCATCCCCGTCTGAGGCAGACACCATGCAAAGCACATAAGGCCTTCTCGGCACATACACAATCCCACAGTCCATGTACATATTTTCATCAAGAAACCCAACCTTATGCGCAACTGGAATCTCTTCCGGTACACCTGACCTGAGGGCATTTGAAAAAACCGACTGCGAAAGCTCACTCAGAATAAATTCTGAATGATCCCGACTTATAACAGATGCAAAAAAGAGGGACTTCAATACTGAAGAAAATCCCTTCACTGAGATAATTGCGTGCTGATTTACTGTCTTCAGGTCAATATCGATTCCCTCATACACATCGAGTAAATCATCATGTTCCTTGTACGAACTTATGATCTGTGCTGCTGTATTATCTGATTCTCTTAAGGCAAAACTTACTGCATCTTTAAGCGATATTTTTGCTCCCACACCTCTCTTCCATAACGAACCGAATTCTTTATCAATTTGTGATTTTTGTATTGTCACGATAGGATCTTCTACTATGCCTCTTTTCTCTTTTGTGCGATAATATGCCATCACAATCGGCACTTTAAAAAGTGATGCTGACTCAAATTCATTTTTCTCATTTACTCCGATGGATGCACCGGTTGGTAAATACTCGAAGTAAAATCCAAAACTCTCACCATATGGTGCGACAACACTGCGGAGTTCTTTACGTAATGGCAAAAAACGTATCACGAGATCATTCTGAGTTTCAACAAGAATTCGTTTTGAGAGGTGCGGATATTTTTTCTCAAGCTCTGAAACATCAGACTTCTTTTTTTCCGGACTTTTTTCAGATCCCCATAGCAACCATCCATTTAACGCGAGACTGAGGAGAAGCAGTAGAGCGATCAGAATTTTCATGGAGTCACTTGGGCAGACTTCAAAAATGAGTAGACTTTCCTTGAGAAATACACCATTCTCTGACGCGCTGTTATCTCATCTGTCGCTGAAACCATACACAAGAGATAGGATCTTCTTGGTAAATAGACAATTCCGCAATCTGTATACAATTTATCCTCCAAAAGTCCAACTTTATTTGCTACCTTAATCTCTTTTCCAACACCTGCAGGTATCTTGTCACGAAATTTTGATTGCTCAAGCAGATGCAGAATCTGCTGCGAGTGAT
Source organism: Candidatus Parcubacteria bacterium (assembly GCA_039798685.1). Taxonomy (GTDB): domain Bacteria; phylum Patescibacteriota; class Microgenomatia; order Levybacterales; family UBA12049; genus JACPGQ01. The sequence goes on from JBDKFM010000036.1 coordinate 7,167, forward strand.
CCTTTGAAATAACAGATGAGAAATACAACGCTTTGAGTATGGATGCATACTGCTTCAATGTGATTATGGGTGTGGATTTTAACTCTTTAAGCTCAATATCGAGTCCCTCATTGACTGCGTGATAATCATCAATCGATACATACCGCGAAATGACATTTATCGCTGTATTATCTGATTGAGTTAAAGCCAGCTCTATTGCTTCACTGATCCTAATCTTCTTACCGATTCCCCTCTTCCATAATGTCCCGTAACTTTTATTAATATCCTCCTCTGTGATCGTTGCCACTACATCCTCATATGAGTTATTTTTTTCCTGTCCAAAAAAATATGCCATGACAATCGGCACCTTGAGTAGCGATGCTGCAGTAAAATCGTTTTTTTCATTGATCCCGATAGTCGTTCCGGTCGGGAGATACTCAAAATACAATCCAAAGGTATCCTGATATGGAGCACTCTCCCGCCGTATCTCCTTCCGGAGCTGACGGAAATTGATAAGAAGATCTACTGGGTAATCCTGAAGGATTCGCTTCGAAAGTAGTGGATACCGCTTCTCTTGTTGCGACAGACTACTCGGGATATCAACTTCTTCATATGCTCCTCTCATACTCATCCACAAAATAATCCCTAACAATGCTAGAAGAACAAAAATATAAATTGCTTTCCCCATACTCTGTGACTATTTCGGAAGATTCGAAATATATGTAAAGACTTTCTTTGAAAGCTGACTCATACGGCTCCGCGCCGTCTCATTATCTGAAACTGAGAGCATGCAAAGAAGATACGCCCGACGGGGAACATAGACTATGCCACAATCCGTAAAAAGATCATCTCCCGCCTCCCCTATTTTATGAGCAACTGGCACATCACTCGACACACCAGCCGGGAGCTTATCTGTATATGTCGAATTCGCCATGTGGTCTAAAATTTTCTGTGAGTGCTCTTTACTGACAATAGAGGAGAAAAAAAGCGCCTTCAAAATCGATGAGTAGTTTTTCACGGTAATGATCGGAACTTCTCGTATCTCCTTCTGCTCAATATCAAGTCCGTCATGCACTGTCTGAAAATACTTATAATCTGTCTTAGAAATAATTGCTTCGATCGCTGTGTTATCAGACTCTTCAAGTGCGAGACGTATCGCCTCATCGATACTCACCTTCGCACCAACACCCCTCTTCCAGAGCGATCCATAATCTTTATGAATCATCTCCTTCGTCAGCGTCACATAACTATCCCCTTCTATCTTTTCTGTTTCCTGCTGAAGATAATATGCCATGACTACCGGCACCTTGAGCAATGATGCAGCTGAGAACTCTTCTTTTTCATTGACACCTATCGAGACACCAGTCGGAAGATACTCAAAATAAAAAGCAAATTTACTGCCCCACGGTTGGACGAGCTCTCGAAGATCACTACGAAGAGGTGAAAACCGAATGAGATAGTCATTTGGTAATTCCTGCAAGACGCGTTTTGAAAGTAATGGATATTTCTTTTCTTCAGCAGATGAAGACCTATCTCCCTCCTGCGCATTATGACGAGGTAGATTTGTCCACACGAGCAAACCTAGAAGCACGACTACTATTAATATATATAACACTCGCAACATCTCGTTATACAATAAATTCAAACGATATAAGAGTGAAAGTATACTCTGGTCAACAACTCAGCGCAAGGAACGAATTCACAGTCCCCTCCACATTCACTCTGAGTGATTTCTGTGATTCAATCCAGCTTAGTTTACTATCCACCAATTCACCTTCAAGTCCTTAGTCGTTGGTTCAGCGAGTGTAACTGTAAATGTATCTGCATCCTTCTTCTTACTTCCAACCGCAACTGGATCCTCAGGAGTCGTGAAAATGAGTGACTTTGTGGTCAAAGCAGATGTTGTGACGTCGATACTACTCTTCCCTGCTTTGATGACGATCTGTCCGGCTGATGCTGAAAGCACTCCAGTATCTGAAGAACCAGTTGAGATCTGAATCTTTTCTGTCGTTACTTTCTCAGCCTTGATTTCTTTGGCGACGATGGTACCGACAGTTGTGATATTCCCCTCATCATCAATTATCACCTTACCAGCGAGGATATCGACACCGCCGACTCCGTATGACTGAAGCTTTAATACTCCACCTGCATTATCGATTGCTCCGTCATCACCATTCAGGACGAGAAGTCCGGCACTGATATTTCCTGTGACCCCAAGATCTGTAAGAAGTGTTCGACCCAAGACTGTCAGATCACCAGATACCGTTGCATTCTCATCACCCAACGTTGCGAGCTCAGTCGTCACCATTGCTGCATCAGATGAGCTCAAAGTCTCAAGCTGCAGATCACCCATAAATGCTGCAGCAGATGCAGTCAGGCTCGCAAGCTCCTCGACATTTTGCAGACGCTGTTCAAGTGACGTAAGCTTCTCGTTTTGTGACGTGACTGAACTCTCAATACCTGTGATTCGTGTCGCAAGATGTGCAGCATCTGTACTGCTGAGATTGTTGTAGCCATTGAGCCAGTGCATCAGATCGACGCCACCGATACTGAGCTTCTGCACATCGATACTTCCTGCCTTTAGCGTCCCAATCGCTGCTTCCTTAAATGCACCAACTGCGGTGATCTTCTCACCATTCTTACCTCTGACCTCAAATCTCTCAGGATCTGTGAGCACCTGAGCCAATGCATCATTCTCATGATCGACACCCTGTACATCAACGACATTCAGATCACCAAGTGCAGTAAATGCAACCTGAGGATCATAGTAAGAGACATTGATGTACGTGAGCACCTTACCTGTGCAGACCTGATCCGTTGATGCCGATGCGGAAGCATCAGGACCAAATGGTCCAGAAGTAGCTGAGCAGTCAAAGTCACCCATTGAACGACCTATAATCATACCAGGCTGCGTTGACTTCATCGCAACTCCCGGCACACTTGAGGTCGTGAGCGCGTCTCCGGTTCTGATCACTCCATTTTCGGTACTCACCTTGACTGGTACGCGTCCGACGAGTGCAATCGGTACACCAATACTTCCGTTCGGGAAATCATCTTTCTGTGAGAGTCTGAATCCTGGCTTCTCTGAGTACACGCCGATCACCTTGTTCGAGTACGTACCGCCCGATGATCTCTCAACAAATCCTGGCTCATGATCTGCACTCGACACCAACTCACCCGGCTCAAGTGAAGTATCCCATGTTGGATAGTCTTCAGCGACGTCGAATCCTCCTCCAGTTGTCGTCAGTCCATGTGAGAACACAAATGATCCCTGATTATTTGCACCATTATTGGTCGATGCACTACTTGATGCTGAGAAGTAAATAGAAGCGATGTTCTGATATCCACCCAGTTCTCCACCTGCAGTTCCTGATGTTGCTGAGTGGAATTTAAGCGCATAGGATGACTGATCAAGCTCAGGTCCTGTGTACTCATAAATTTCCGCACCGCCGATACCATTTGTGACAGTACCACCGCGTGATGTCATGGCATAGAGTTTTCCGTTCCATGGAATAAGATGATTAATTGTCGCAATACCCGCAGTCCCTCCACTTGCGATTGTACCCGCTGTTGTCTGTGATACCTTGATCCAGCGACCTTCTTGACCAGCATATTGATACACCTCAGCACCGCCTGAACCGGCTGCGCCAAGCTCCTCAGTACCGATATACAGTTTTCCATTGTACACAGTCATTGCAGTGACCCCGTCAATACTTGCAGTACCACCCTGCGTAATTGTACCGGTTGCGCTATTAAATCGATCAAATCCTGTGAGCGTTGCTGCATTAAACGGACCTTCCATACCGATGACATTCGCTGCATTTGAATCGCGCATACCGATCATCAGTCTGCCGTTATACACTGTCAATGCTGATTCAGACGCGACACTTCCCAAATCACCAGTCGTCACATCCCAGTTCGTCTCAGATGCATTCATCAAGACACCTGTGATATTTCCACCAGCCATACGACAAAGTCCTGATCTCGTGTCATACCCTTTTCTCACCGTCGCAAAAAGTGAGCCCTGGAACGAAACCATCGAGGTCACTTCGTCTCGGAGGGTCGTCGTACAAACAGTACCCGCGGCACTATTTACTCTCGTCCAGCCGTTAAATGATGCACCTGCATCGTACACCAAGACATCTGCTGCAGCTGGTTCACTCGTACCGGCATAGAGTCTTCCCGCATGGACGACAAGTGAGGAAACTCCGTCTGTATTTGCCTGTCCCGATCCTATCGTACCCGTCGTACCTGAGACCTGAGTCCATGTCGAAGTACCCACACCTGACTGAGCACCATTAAACCGATACACCTCAGCGCCATTTGGCTCAGTTGTACCGATATAGAGACTACCGTTATATACCGTCATCGCAGTGACACCGTTGATACCAGTTCTTGAACTAAATTGTCCGGCAGCGGTATTGACTCTCGTCCAATTTGAAGAAGATCCATCATAACGATAGACCTCAGCACTGTCAGTCTTACTCGTACCGACATACAAACTCCCATTGTAGACTGCAGTTGCTGAGACGGAGGCGATTCCTGATGTCCCGCCCGTTACAAGTGTCCCTGGAGTACTGTTGGTGATTTTTGTCCAGTTTGTTGTCGTGACATTTGATGTCGGCTTTGCTTCAAGCTTGATATTTCCTGATACTGTAAGCTTGTCACCATTCTGCAGATATGCTGACGAAGTACCGATCCCTACCCGACCAGTACTGTCAATCACAAACTGCGTCACACCAGAATCTGACGCGGTAAATATATCTCCAGCTCCTACCTGATCGATGATCACAGCAGCATTTCCATGTGTCTGTCCTCCCTGCACATAAAGATTTGTTGAAGTCGTCGGCACTGATGTTGCACCAACGAGAAGATCAATATTAGTTGTAGCGAGTTTCGATGGCCCTACCATCATACCGACATTACTCGTTGTTCCAGTTGTCTGCCCAGTCACTACAAGTCCAAAAAGATTATTAATGGTTCCTGCAGACTTCACCGCATTATTCACAGTCAAGCCGTAAGCATTACTAATCGTTCCTGCAGCATCAAGCTCAACTGTGTAATTTCCACCCTGTACACTCCCGTAAGTACCGGATCCACCAATGTACGCGTATCCTCTCAGACCGATAAGCGTCGCATTCTGCAGAGTGGTTCCTGATTGATATGATGTCATCGTGCCAAGCATGCTCGTGTACGTCGCTGATGAGTCTGCTCCGGCATTCACGACTGATTCGGTAGAGAGTCCAGTTTGATTATTTGTTGATTTCATTGTCGGTGCAAAAAAGAATCCAACAGAATTCGCAGCATTCGGCACAATTCCAACCGCATGAATTGGATGAGTAGGCGACGTTGTTCCAATTCCGAGATTCCCACCAGTTTGTGATGTGCCATTTGTCCATGGCATCACGATCAGATCTCCTGCTACTGATGCAGTTGGGGTGCCAGAAGTCATATTGAGAACAGCAAACTTCGCAGAGGATGTCGCACTGCCACCAATCAAAAGATCAGAGTTATTCGCTTGATTCGGGAAAATTGTTCCTCGGATGTCTGTCCAGTTACCTGTACTTGGAGATCCAGAGCAAGAACCCCATGTTGGTGTCGTACCGCCTCCGCCGAGAAGACAATTACTTGCAGATCCACCGGTTACCTGTGAGATTAATCCAGTTGAGGAAGTGTAAAGGACTGCTCCTGCGTTTGCATAGTTAGAGAGTGTAAGGTTTCCTGAATTTGAAAGTACCAGCTTGGTCGTACCAGACGCGGAAGCGGAGAGAATATCGTTTGCACTATCCCCTACCTGATCGACGATAAATGCCGCTGCCAATCCGTTCTGTCCGCCACTTACTTGAAGCCTTGCGTACGGATTCGTCACACCAATTCCGACATCTTGTAACTCTGAAATTCTCAGTGCCTCAATTGGATCCTTCGCACCTACAGGCGATGCAGCATTCTGTCTGGCAGTTGCAAATGAAAGATATGTCCCACCAGACACAGGGAAATTGGATCTCACTGCTGAGATGGATGCTGACTGGACAGTCGTCACCGTCGCTGAATTGACAAAGACGATTGATGATCCTGCACCTGCAGTTGAGCTATTATTACCAATCAGCATCAATGGCTGGGTCCTACCACTGAGCGACTTAAAGACGTTGAAAGGAGCAATACCTGATGAGTTTGCAGTACCAACTGAAACGTTTCCTGAAGGCCAGATACTAAATGCAGTTGTGACGGCAAAATTACCATTTGGATCATTTCTGTCTCCAGGTGATGTCTTGAAATGAAGTGCACCTCCATCAAGAACACTCACTTCAGCTGAGCCATTGGTGCTTGGAGCAAAATTCAACCCAAACACGGAATTAGGTGATGCAGCTGCAGAAATAGAAGCAACTCCAACAATGTTGAGATTTGCTCTGAGGTCAGTAGTCCCAAAACCAACTCTTCCCCCAGTCCAGTTCGCACCGTTCTGATATGGCATGACGATGAAGTTACCCGCAACTGTTGCTGTTGGAATACCTGAACTGACATTTAAGACTGCAAATTTCGCATTTGTCGCTCGTGTACCGCCAACAAGAAGTGTACCATCAGCCTGAATCGCAAATCGTGTTGTACCTGAGCTAGATGCGGTGAAGATATCAGATGAACCAGTCTCATTGATTATAGAAAGAGCGTTGCCGCCGGTTGATCCTGTGAGATGCAGACGTCCGACTGGCGCTGTGGTACCGATACCGACGTTTCCATCAGATGTGAGTGCCATTATATTTTTCTCAGCAGTGAAATCTCCTGCTGCTGCTTGATTGGCATTAAATTGTAACTGGAATGCAGTTGCCCGCATTCTAAAGAGTCCCTGTGAGATCGGATCACTTGTATTTCGAAGTCCGATTGATGAATTCTGACCACTGACATAGAGATTCAACGGTACATCACCAGCACGAGAGAGATGCACATATGCTTCAGGTGAGGTCGTACCGAAACCGACATTACCTGTATTGCCATTGATAAACATTCGTGACGTTGTTGTACCATCTCCTCCAACTGATGAGAGCACGTTCAAATTACTCGCATTCAATAGACTGAGCGTATTCGTGCTTCCTGCTGCTGTCGGAGCCTGTAGTGAAAGATTTCCGGAGATCGTTGTTGTTGGAGTTCCAGTCAAGACATTGATAAATGCAAACTTCGCAGCAGCAGTTGAAGTACCACCGATCAAGACATCTAGCACTGATGCCTGGTTCGGGAAGATAGCACCATTTGCCACAGTCCATGTCCCACCACTTGCTGCTCCGCATGAGCCCCATGTTGCAGCAGCACCCGCACCCCCTGAGAGGAGACACTGACTTGCAATCCCCTCACTTGTCCCAAGTTTGATGCCGCCGGCATTGGTGATCGTAAATCGTGGCGTGCCTCCTGCAGATGCAGTAAAGATATCGTTATTTGCACTTGTTCCGAGCTGATTGAACTTCACGAGTGACACAAACCCTGAATCACCGGAGACGTTCAAGAGACCTATAGGATCACTAGTTCCGATACCGACGTTTCCTGACGCAACTATTCGAAGCATCTCACGTGTATCTGAGTTCGTTGTGACCTTGAAGAATTCACCTGAATCATTATTGTCCTGATCGAGGTAGACTCCTACACCATTATATGAAGAGATGCCAAATCCATCACTTGAACCAAAGTCGATCACGTTATATTGATTGAGATTCGAACGGATAGAATTGCCGAGTGTCCCTCCATTTGGATTTCCAACAAAGAGATTGTCTCTCACATCCAGAAGACCCTTTGGACTCGGAGTTCCGATACCGACCCATCCACCGGTCTGGACACCTGCGGTATTGAGAGGCATGACGATGAGATTTCCTGAAACAGTTGCTGTCGGTACTCCTGAATTGACGTTCAGAACTGCGAACTTCGCAGACGCTGTTGATACTCCACCAATCAGGAAGTCCTGTGTGATATTTCTCTCTGCGATAATTCCACCGGTCAATGACTCAAATGGTGAAGCTGCAGAATTTGCACAACTCCCAGTTGATGAAGTGACGATACCGCCTGTGACTGCGAAACAGGAGACATCAGTTGCAGTCACACCATTTGTTCCTCTGACTTGATAGTTTCCTGAGACATTGATGATGCCATTTCCTGTTGGTGCTGAGACATTACCGACTGCAAGCGACGCACCGACTGTGGCGTAGTTTGTGACGTTGATGGAACCGTCACTGGTGATTCTGAATCGTGCGACGCCGGAGATTGAGGCAGCAAAGATATCACCGGCATTTGTCATTTTATTCAAAATAAATGCTGCCTTTCCACCTGAATTTGAGGTCAAAGTCATT
>JBDKFM010000037.1:0-15129 GCA_039798685.1 Candidatus Parcubacteria bacterium
TAATTTTATATCAATACCTATCTCGTCACTCAAGAGTGCAAGGTTCTCTTCTGTGGCGAGCCAATTTGTAAAATCACTAGCTTCGTGAGCCCACGCGTTTCTCAATTCCACTTTGGTTAACTTACTCAATATTGCCATACAGTTAAGTATACTATAAGCTATCTTAAATTGCGAATGCGGGGATTTTGAATTAATTTGAGGATAATTACTAGGATTTCTTCTGCTTCAGATACTCTACTGCATTCCGCTCCAGTACTTCTCTCGGCTTAGACCCCTCCGCTGGTCCAACTATTCCGAGATCCTCGAGCTGATCGAGAATGCGCGCCGCTCGAGAATATCCGATGCTCATCTTTCTTTGCAAAAAAGATGCGCTTGCTGAATTGAATTGGCAGATCAAACGAATGACATCCTCCAACTGACTATCATCCATTACATCTAAGTTGAGATATTCATCCTTATCCGGAAATGCACGTATATACTCTTCAAGTCTTTGAACACGAATTTTTAGATCAACGATTTGACTTTCTAATTTTTCAATTGTAACGTTATCACTCATAACCTTACATATAGTAATCTAATTAGCAAAGAATTACTATCCACGTTACTTCCAGAGACTTTTGAGTTCTGCGAGTGTTGCTTCAAGTGTTGGGAGCAAGGGATTTTTGACGTTCCTCTTTTGAAGTGCCTCAATTAATTTTTCATACCGCTCGAGCTGCTGCTCTTTCCCAGCATTGAATTTTGCGAACATCGAATCTCCCTCTTTTTTATAATCTTCCAGTTGATCGCTCATGTTATGTAAAACGTCTACGGTTTTGACGAGTAGAGAATCGGGATGCATCGTTGCGACGTGATCGAGTGCGAGTCTTTTTCGCTCTGCCCATGACAGGGATTTGTCCTGTTCAGTAACGTCGTTGACGATGTCGGCAATATGTTTCCCAAATTCTTTTTCGATATCCTTGTAGGTAACTTCTGTATCTTCGATTGTGTCGTGGAGAATTCCTGCGATGATGATTTCTTCAGGAGCGCCGGAGGATGCGAGGAGGAGTCCGACGGAGAGGGGGTGCATGATATACGACACCTCTTTCCCTTTCCGCTTTTGATGCTCATGTGCAGCAGTCGCAAACTGAATTGCTTTTATAATATTATTCATACAAATTATTCCTAAAGAGGTGATTCCCAATTTTTAATATCATCTTCTATATTTGAGTTTCTTTTCTTTGCAAGATTAAAAAGAGTTATCACTTGAGCTGGCGTAAGACTTTTACCTTCCACCAAAGACTCTATTAAGACATTATAATTTAAATTATCGACAAGACTTTGACCCCAATCAGACATTTTTCATACCTCCCTTCCTTTGATTTTTATCTAAATTTTTAATAGCAAGGGATTCCGCACAGTCGAAACAGCGTGGCGCCATTCTTCGAAGTTTTGGAGGGGCACAAAAAAAGCAGCCCCCAAATCTTCTTTGGTAGCTGCAGTGGACGGAATTAACTCCCCACTAAGCTATATCTAGTACCCTATTTTCACCAAAAAAATCTTAAACTTGCTTGTAAATTAATATAAATCACTAAAGTCATTCACTGGAGCTTTGAAAATGACCTCTGGCATGACTTCTTTAAACATAGCCCGTGCAGAGAGTATTTTTATCTTCTCCTCTTCGCGGAGACTACTAATGCTATTAGTGTCTTTAGTTTCTGCCACAAAATAGACTTGGTTGTGGTCGTTATTTTCTATTACAACCGCCCAGTCTGGTGTATATTGCCCTGCGGGAGTTGCTATTGAGTAGCTATCTGGGAGCTTAAAGAAAAATTTAACGGTGTCGTTACGGTCTGCATTCTCGGCAAACCTTTTTTCTGGTTGCGATACACCCTCTACAGACGGACTAGGGTCAATTATCACGGCGTCTTTGTGTCCGTTGTTATTTGTTTTGTAAAGGGTTTTTGCGCTCTCTAACTTTACTAAGTATTTTTCGTAGGTCTGGACTTCCTTATTAAAAAGCGATAGACCATAATCGTCACTAATCTCTACATAGCTAATTCCTTTAGTGGCAAGGTTTGATATGACGGTTTTTATGGCATAGGAAACGAGGCTTGCATACTGATAAGAGTTTTTGAAAAACAGGTCAAAATTATTTACTCTTTGTACTATGGCTAACAAGGTTTTCTTAGTGAGCTTGGTATCTACTTGGAGGTGGGCAATAATGTTAGGTATTTGTTTAGTGGTTCCGATAGTGTAACTTCTGTCAACTACGATATTCCCAGACCTAATATCTTCTAATTGTAGGGTTTCTATTCCCCTTTTAGTAATACGTACTCGTATCTCTCGGATATTACTTTCATCAATTTTGTTAATCTCGTCTACACACTTACTTATAATCTCTTCTTCCTGCATAGAGACGACAAACTTAGCTCGCTTTGCAAGTAGCTTCCAAAGGCTCTGGAAACTCTTATTTGCTAGTGCGTCATCTTTTAAGGTCAAGCTAACTCGTTTTTTCTTATGCTCTACAGGCGGGGCGCTTTCGCCTGCATCGTCCCTAAACTCGGTTTGTAATTCTGATACGTAATTTTGGTAGCTTTCGTTTGTAACGACGGTAAGGATATTTATGTCTCGGTCATAAATACGATCTCCCTGCTGGTTTACTACTAGACGCAAGCCTCGTCCAATTTCCTGCCTCTTTTTAATGTCAGAGGCGGAGTAAGCCAAGGTACAGATATTAAAGATATTTGGGTTGTCCCATCCCTCACGGAGGGCAGAGTGGGAAAAGATAAACTCCACGGGATTATCTAGAGAGAGTAATTTTTCCTTGTCTTTCATAATCAGCTCGTAGGCTTTCTCGTCGTTTTCTATGGAGGAGGTTTTTTTCATCTCGGAGAAGTACCCAGAATGTACCCTATCTGGTCTGGTGGTCTTAAACTCTAGGTAGTCGGCGTTTGTAGCTTTCTGGTACTCTTCCTCAAACATTTTGCGGAGCCACCCGTCTACTGGTAGGTAGTCGTCTACACGGTGGATAAAGAAAAGTGAGAGTGTCTTAATTCCAAGTGGGTTAAACTTCCGCTTTTTTTCCAAGTGTTCTAAAACTATCTCTCGTACCATCATCCGCACTATCTTATCCTCATTTACGGACGATTGACCCACATACACCTTAAGACCGTTCGAGAAAAGGATGTAGTTATTGCCTAAGTTAATTTCAGAAACGGTAAAGCCTTCGTAATAGAGATTTTTTGATTTAGTAGCCAAGTTATCGCCAGAGCCAACCGTAATAGTTTTAAGTTGAACGGATGTTGCTTGTTTTATAAATACCTTTAACTTGGCTTTTAGACTACTACCAGAGGAGTAGATATTTTCCAGAATAATCTTTTTGGTATTTGGGTCGCTTTCCTCTACCACGGTCGCTAGTTCTATCTTTTTAACTAGACCTTTCGCATAAGCGTCAAAAGGGGTGAGCTTGTACACAAGATTTTCAATGTCTCTATGCGTAGCAGAGTATCTAAGCACTATGAGAGGGTTAAGCTCTTTTATGCCCCATTGGGTAGCTTCACCGCCCATCTTCTGCGGTTCATCCAGAATGACGATAGGGTTAGTCTTTTGGATGAGGGAAATTGGTTTATCTCCCATGCGGTCATGGTTATTATGGATGATATTTTTATCTTTATTAAATGCGTCTTTTGTAATAACCATGATTTGTAGGTGGGAGGACTGCGCAAACATTCGAACGGTCATTAACTTGGTAGACACATACTCGTAGTACTCGTAGGATAGATTGTTATAAAGACCCTTAAAATGGTCTTTGGTAATGCTCAAGGACTTCATAACGCCCTCTTTGATAGCAACTGTCGGGACGACGATAATGAACTTGGAAAATCCGAACTTCTGATATAGCTCTAAAATAGAGCGTAGGTAGACGTAGGTCTTACCCGTACCCGTTTCCATCTCTAGGGTTATATTTAGCGGTGAGGTAAAAGCTTGGCTTTTTGTGAGACTATTATTTTCCTGTATGGTCTGGAGATTTGTGAGGAGGGTGTCTTTTTCTAAAATGAGCTTGTTAGGTATGACTTGAAAAATATGCTTTTTTTCTACCTTTACCTGTCCCTCAAAAATATCAGTTACTGCTTTTATAGCGTCCTGCTGATAGTCTAGGTTGGGGTTAAACTTTAGCTTTAGCATAGATTAAATTACCTGCAATTTCACAAAGGTATTGAGGTTTATTTTCTGGCTATCGGTAAGGGCGTTGTCATAAAAAGCAAACGTCTTATCCTTATATTCTGCGGTGCGTATAGCCTCGACAGACCCATCCTCAATTTTGGCGTCTAGGGATATATGTATCTCTAGATCGTTTTCGGTGTCGTTTACTTTGTAGAAATTATTTGACCCTAGTTTTAACTCCTCAATTTTTGCGTTAAGTGAAAAACCATTTTTTAAAATTATCTCGTAGACAATATTCAGAGTATTAGCAGTAGCCACAGTAGGTTGGTCTACGTATAGCCCTAGCTCCTTGAGATAGTTAGTTTTTATCTCGCCTAAGTCTTTATTTTCGGCTAACTCAAACTCTTCCTTTAGATTGAAATTAGAGGGTTTTAGTTCAAAGACTTTGTAGCTTAATGAATTACTATTCTTATCAGAAAGTTTTTTTAATCGCGCAAGACAAATGTCGGAAACTGTCCCAAAACCCAAATCTCTTGCATGACTTTTTGCTTCGATTTCTTCTTGAATTTGCACAAGAATAAATTTTCTGCTTTGCTTATCATCGAGATTAAGCTCAAATACAGATTGGGCTGTTGTACCAGAACCTGCAAAGAAATCAAGAATTAAATCGTCATCTCCCGTACTAATCTTAAATAGGTAACTTAGTAACTCTTTAGGTTTTGGGTATTGAAAAATTATTCCATCACTTTCTAACTCAGAGCGCATCTTTTCTGTAGTTCCTAAATTTCGCAGTACAGAAACTATATTTCTAGCCTTTTCTCTTTCTCTGTGATAATAAATGACGCCATTCTCTGAAAGAAAAAATGAAACGTCATCATCGCCATCTTTTATTGGATTACACCCATTGTTGATAAATTCCTTTAGCTTATTTAAGTTAGCCCACCCACTAAACACTTTGCATGGTTTAGTTAATTTATGGTTAGAAATCTCCATCTCATCTAAGCGCACAGGATACGAAACAGACCACTTATCTGTAATTATCCTTGAAATATATTTTTGTTTATTTATAGCCTCAAAGAAATCTCCGCCTACATTTGAGGGGGCAAGTGTGAGACTTTCTTTTTTACATGGAAATCCTATTGGTAATACAACTTCACTTGGAGGGTTTGCAGTACCATTTTTTGTTATTGAATTTTCAGCAAAGCCTTTCCATAAATTGCTATTTTCTCTAGTATTCGGGTCTACAACATACTCAAGTGAAGCGTCTAGCGAATTTCTAGCATACAAAATGACGTACTCATGATTTACTTTCACATCTAGTTGGTTATCGGTATGCCCCTCTGTGTTCCAGATAAATTGAGTTATGAAATTTTCTTCACCAAAGATGTCATCCATTATCATTCTCAAGTGATGAACTTCGTGGTCGTCTATTGAAATAAAAATTAGACCATCGTCTTTTAGTAAGTTTCTTGCCATAAAAAGGCGCGGATACATGAAGTTGAGCCAGTCGGAGTGGTAGCGTCCATTAGTCTCTGAATTTGTGGTTAATTTTTCTCCATCGGCTCCTTTTTGTCCCGTACGCTCTAAATAGTCTTTTAATGGTGATGAAAAGTCATCTTTGTAGATAAAATCCTTACCCGTATTGTAGGGTGGGTCAATGTAAATGACCTTAACTTTGCCAAAGTAAGGCTTTAGGAGTAGTTTAAGGGTCTCTAGATTTTCTCCAACTATCATTAGGTTCTCGGTTTCGTCCCATCCGATAGACTTATCTTTTTGAGGTGCTAAGGTTGAATATGCAGGTGCTTGGATAGCTTGAAAAACCTTATCTTTGCCAGCCCAGTTAAAATAAAATCTGTCATCTTCTTTTTCGGTGGTTTTTCCTGTTAACATGCCTTTTAACTTGTCTAAGTTTACTTTGCCATCTTCTACAAGATAAGGTGCGTCACTTTTTAGAAGCTCCTTTAAATTAACGATGGCTTTTCTATTTAGCTTGTTCTTCTGATCACTCATATTTTTAAATCTTGATAACCATTACCTCTGTTGAATTTAAGCTTAGTAAATACTCATTACTTTTATTAAAGCATCAGCCTTCATACAAACTTTCTCAAGGTAAATTCAAGAAATTGATTTTCCTATTTCTAAAAACTATTATACTCTCCTTCGAAGCTGGGGGGAATGGGGGGATAGAAACAGTATTTTGTATCTAGTATTTAGTAGATAGTATAAAGTGCTATGGAAAATGGGAATCGGGGAGGCCTGCTTCATCCCGAAGCTATAAGGAATGGGTTATTTTTTAAACGATTCTTCAGCAGCCGCTGAAACCACAAATACTTTTTCTTTTGATTTCCCGCCCCTGACCAAAATCACATCTGAGCGTTTGATTTTAAGATACTCAGCAAGAGCTTTCTTGATAGCCTCATTTGCTTTCCCATCAGTCGGTGCTTCAGAAACCGCGACGACAAAATGCGTCAAATCTACCTGTACGATAGAGGGCTTCTTACTTTTCGGCTTCGCCGTCACAAATATCTGCGTAGAATTTCTCTCACTCATAGTATGCGTTGAGAAATTAGAAATAATCTTATTGTCCCGGATTGAGGTTAAAAAACGGCACTGCATTGGGTGGCAATACGCCGTTCCATTTCTCTTGTGCATGAAACTTCAGATACTCAGGACTCAGTGTCCCCGCTTCCTGAAGCGCCCTCTGTGCGTTAACCTGTCCTTGTGCTTTAATCAGTGCAGTTTGTGCCTCGATCTGCGCTTTTTCTTTGTTCTGCTGTGCGACGGTTTTCTGCTCGATAGCCGTATTGAACTCATCTGAGAACTTAAAATCAACGATATTGAAATCATCAACCACGATATTGTATTTCTCAAGCCGTGCTTTCAGCTCCTTATATGCGAGGTTTTTGACTGCACCTCTTTTGCCAATGAGATCACTTGCCGTAAACTGCGCAGTTGTCGCCTTGAAAGCTTCCTGCATGGCCGGGGTGATGATACGTTCCTTGTACTCAATACCGATATTTTGATACACATCAACGGCATTTTGTCCTCTGAGATGGAAGTTGAGCGCAATCGTCGCCTGTACCTGCTGCAGATCTTTTGAAGCAGACTGTGCATCAACCTGCTCAAGTTGGGTCCTCGTCTCCATCTTATAAACAGCCTCTACAAGTGGAAGCTTCAACACAAATCCCGGATTGACGACACGATTCACTGCGCCAAGCCTTGTGACGACACCGACATTTCCGGCGCTCACTGTCGTCCATGCACCGATGACGGGGAGTGATGAAATGACGATGACTGCGATCACGAGACCGATCGTACCGAAAGTTCGGGATTGAAAAATCTGAAGAGGAGGAGGCGTATCGCTGAATTTCATTTTTGGTTTAGGCTGTCATTATAACACGTTTATGCAACCCACCTCTTTTTTACAGCGATCACTGAGCCATGGGGGCGGTAGGAGATGACATGACGAGAAATGGATTTTCCCGATCTTCAAGATTTTCTGCTACTTCAAAATTCCTCTGCGTCGCAATATGCGCCACTCCCTGAAGCGCAAGCGCACCTCTCATCCGTGCGTCTTCAGGTGATAATCCACTCAGCACACCTGTGCCTATTGCCCATTTTCCGACAATTGCAGGCGGCACAGCGTCTCTACTCATCCCGCGCAGTGCCCGACCGATCACATCCTCTTCTGCATCCGAGAGCACGACGCCAAATTGGTCGTTGATATCAACGCTTGGCTCATTGTTCAGTCCATGCCGTGCGAGCATTGATCCTGCGAGATCATTACCATGCAGTGCAAAGAGCGCTTTCACATCTGTTTCACACGCATACGAATCTTTCCGGTCCTCAATACCTGAAATCACCCGCTGCAATGCTTCGCGTCTCTCCTTCCTTGAAAATACCACCTCAGACTCCACCGGCTCCACATGAGCATCGCCACCGACACCTCCGGGATGCCACTCAAGCGTCAACTGATCTTTCTGTATCCTGATACTGACACCCCCATGGCCAGTCTCTAAGCATTCTGTCATACCCTGCATTATAGTAAAATTCTTATTTTTTTCAAGCAAAGCCATTCTTGACAGGGAAAAAAATAATTTTTATACTGGTCGTATGAGCCTATGAATAGCAGAGTAGACGTGTACAACAATTTTTCTCCATCAATGTCCTCCCGCGAGTAACGCTGGGAGATTCTGTTGATGTAAACGAAGAAAAACTACACAACCAAACCTCCCGGTCGGGAGGTTTTTTCGTAGTGGAGAAGTCGCCCTTTTCCACGAGGACACATATGAACCAAACATTACTTATCGATTTTGACAGCACGATTATTACCAAAGAGACACTCGACGTACTCGCAGCCATCACTCTGATCGGCGACCCGAACGCTGAGCAAAAAATCACATTGATTAAGCAGATCACTGAAGCAGGGATGAACGGGGAGATCACGTTTGAAGAATCACTCAGCGCACGAACTGCAGCATTCACACCGCACAGAATACATATGCTCCAGACTGTACAATATCTCCAATCATACATCTCACCTTCGTTTCTTAAGCACCGTGAAGAGATAGCCCTCCATGCTGATGATATCTACATCATCTCAGGAGGTTTCAGAGAACCGATTTTACCGATTGCTTCACAATTCGGTATCGATGCATCACATGTCTTCGCAAATGATCTCCATTTTGATGAAAACGGACGACTTTTGGGTATTGATACCAGAAACCCTCTCGCACACGAGGGAGGGAAAGTCGCTGTCGCACGACAACTGAAAGAAGCTGGCAGACTCAAATCTCCCACAATTGTAATCGGAGACGGGACTACAGACAGGCAGATACTGGACGCAAGAATAGCTAACAAATTTTTTGCATATACCGAGACAGTGACAAGAGAAAACGCTCTTTTGGGAGCAACAAAGGTCACGAAGGATTTTACAAAAGTCGCTGAACTTCTCGGATGGTATCCGACTGGCATTGAACAAATCGGCATGCGAGGAGAAGCTCATCCTCCATCTTTGCAGATGCGAAAGTAGTACTCTGTGACATTTGTCACATACCAAAATATGTAGACCTGTTATACTGACAGCCTACTATGAGTAAAACCGATCCGATTGCACCAGTTGAAACATTTAACCAAGATCTCACCTCAGTTCTCAAGGAGCTTGAGGAAGGACACTATCTCTTTATCGTTGCAGACACAAAAAAAGCGTTTTTGTTTCTTTTCTCACAAGGCAAACTGGAAGCAACCCACGACATCATGGATCCGGGAGTAATGAAAAAGATCAAATCGAACTCCCGTGAGCTGCACGGACGAAATACCAAACTTATGAACAAGCGTGGCAATCAGCTACGCGACCATTTCTCAAAAATTCTTGAAGAAGCAGATATTTTTATCCGGGGCAAACATATAAACGGTGTCTTTCTCGGCGGCCACCAGCCGCTCTTCAAAGCGCTTGAGAATGAGATGTCCTCAACACTCAGAACACTGATGCGGGGAACATTCGTTACGGAATTAAATATTCCCCGTGAAGAACTTATCGCACACTGCACAAAGGTGCTTGAGGATTATTCCAAATAATACTATGAAAGGATTTCTTACCAATATCGAGAAAAAAACACTTACCAACGAGTTCTTTCGCGAGGTACTCTACACCAGTCAGCATAATCAGCTCGTCGTGATGAGTCTTGAACCACAAGAAGAAATCGGAGAAGAGGTACATGAGATTGTCGATCAATTCATACGGATAGAGTCAGGTGAAGGGAAGGCAATACTTGACGGAGAAGAACACGTACTCGCTGATGGAACTGCACTCATCATTCCTGCACTCACCACGCACAACATCATCAATACATCAAGAACTGAAAAGATGAAGCTCTATACACTCTACTCACCGGCACATCATAAGGACAAGACGATTCACAAGACGAAGGCCGACGCTGAAGCTGATACCTCGGATCATATCTAATTTCAATTTCTCCTCAAGCAACTTCTCCATTTTCGCTTGTTCTAAATAAAATTAGCACTTTTTAGTGTATCTTTTTAGAAAAGATACCAAAACGTTTGTAATAGAAGTAGAAATATTATCGCGCTTCCTTCAATTGCAGAAATCAGGAGGCTTTGCCTCGTTTCGAACTCCGCAAAAATACTCGCTACCAACTACTCACTACCAGCTACTGTCTGCCTCATTTTCCAGCTCTTCTGATCTCCCGATCAGAGAGTCCGAAGTGATGCCCGATCTCATGCAGGACCACATCCCGTACATGCTCCCGCATCTCTGCATCACTCCATCCGTAGGAGGTAATCGGATTTTTAAAAATCGTAATCTTATCAGGGAGGACCATCCCGTAACTACTTCCGCGCTTTGTTTTCGGAACCCCCTCATATAGTCCGAAAAGAATCTGATTATTTTTGAGATGTAATTTTCGTGATTGAAAGCTACTTGGCATATCCTCAATCGTGATCTCAACGTTCTCCAGAATCTGACGAAACTCAATCGGGAGCGTCAGGACAGCATCTCTGACGAGCATCTCAAACGCTTCATTTTCCATGAAAAAATATTGTAGCAGAGTCAAGGTTCAATTGCCAGAATGAGGGGAAGGAATCAGGAGATTACTTTTTTATTTCGATGAGTTCTACATCAAAAATCAGCGTCGAGTTTGCAGGGATACTCCCCATTTGCTGGTCACCATATCCAAGGTCAGGTGGGATAATCAACTTTCTTTTTCCGCCCGTCTTCATACCGACAACCCCCTCGTCCCAGCCCTGTATCACAACTCCGACACCGATCTGAGTTTCAAACGGCTCACCGCGATCATAGGAACTATCAAACTTTGTCCCGTCTGTGAGTGTTCCATTATAGTGAATCACTACAGTATCTCCCTTCTTAACCTCCTCACCGGTCCCTACCTCGATATCCTCAATTTTCAGCTTTTCAGAAGATCCTGCGTCTGTCGTCTCCGTCACAGGCGTTGCCTGTTTTGAAGGGAGTGAAAAAGGGATTACCTTAAAGATAAAAAGCGCACTCACGATCACAACAGCAACCGCGATAATAACCGCAATTTTCTCGTTATTCATTCTGACTATTATACGTATGCATCTTCGTCTCCGCAACCGGAATTTACTTGCATGACTCTTACATCGCTCACACGTGACTCAGTGCAACATCACGTAGAGTTTAGACATGATCATACTCATCACCGCAGTGCTTCTCAGTCTCGGATTTGCCTACCTTGCGACACAAAACACCACCGGTGTCACATTGTTTGCCGGCGGATATGCTATCGAATCAATTCCTGTCTACCTTCTCATTCTCGGATCTCTCCTTCTCGGACTTTTTACCGCATGGTTTCTCTCGACAATTAGCTCAGTTGCTTCGTTTATGACAATCAGAAAAAAAGACGGTACGATTCATAAAGCGACGCAGGAGCTTGAAAAAAAAGATGCGATAATCCTCGCACTTCGCGGGCAACTTGAACACTTCGCGATCGAGAACAGCACGCTTGAAGAATCACTCACAAAGATCAAGGAAAAAACGCAGGAGACAAAAAAGCGCCCATCTCTCACACCGGATTTCTCATCAACTCTCCGCCACGCATAATCAATCTCCTTCTTAGTATTCTCTTACATTGCTTAAGTCATGCTATTACGAAACACCGCTAGTATAGACACATATACGAAGGGAGGTGAGTACTATGAACGATACAATAAAACGACATGACAAACCGGGTATCAGTCCCGCATCACTCGTGGTCGGCGCAGCACTCGGAGCAGGTGCCGCTGTCGCTGCAAACTATGCGATGAAGGATGAGAAAACTAAAAAAAAGGTCACTGACGCAATCATAAAAGTCAGAGATCATACCCGAAGTTACGTTGAAAATGCCGCATCAGGAAAAACCGGTGAAAAAATTCTGAACAAAAAAGATGCGATCACTGAGGATCTCAAAGAAAAAGGTGCAAAAATTCTCAGCGAAAAAAGCAAAAACTAAGAAGTAAAAGGAAGGGAGGAGGTAATTCCTCCTCCCAAAAGCTCCTGCAAGGAAGATATCTGTGATAAAATCCTTCTATGATTTTATTGCCGAATGATTCATGGGAGATCAGAAAAACCGGGAAGAGGGGGAAAGGAATCTTCGTGACCAAAGATGTCCCTGCCGGAACTGTGGTCGGAGATTACATCGGAAAAATCGTTCCTGAAGCGGAAGAAGACAAATACGACAATGCCGGACACTTCTACCTCATGTACTACCACAGTAACGCCTCAATTTTCCCAAATCTCAGAAAGCCGGGAATTCACCTCATTAATCACTCGTGCACCCCGAATGTCTGGATGTATACCTATATGGGACATACGCTTTACTTCGCAATCCGCCACATCTTTCCCGGGGAAGAACTCAACGTCTCATATCTTCTGAGTCCTCAGGACAAAGACTGCAATCCCTGCAATCACCTCTGCCATTGCAACGGCGTCATCTGTTACCACACGATGCATCTTTCAAAAGAACAGTACGAACGCTGGGAAACATTTCATGACTCAGAAGCTGCCAAAACAAAACGCTCCCGCATCACATACGGAAAAACTCTCCCTCTCTTGAAAAAGTACCCCGAATCTATCGCCGACAGCCACGTATATACGCTTTTCGGCGCGGTCAAAGAAACACCCGAGCGCATATCCGCAACTGCCATACCGACTCTTGATGAGATTCGTACACTTATACGGGAAACCGGGAGAACGCTACTCTTCCCTACGCTTCATCTCCAAATTTTCGGCGTCCAGGAAGACCTTATTTTTAGTAAACGCGTCTGACTCTAAAAAAATTCCTCTTGACAAGCACTCGGAAAAGAGCATACGATATCTCTGTGAATAACAAAACTCTCACGCAACTTGAGACCACGCTGGAGCTCTATTTCGTCAAAAAAGCACCAGCTCTTCCTCTCAACATCAAAGAGATTATCGTCAAGATCGCACCCTATCTGACAATCATTTCACTCATACTTACGATTCCCGCAATTCTCCTGCTCTTCGGACTCGGAAGCGTCGCAACGATGCTTGCACCGATGGGTGGTGTCCAGACAGTGACGGGACTCCCGACCATGTGGCTAGGAATTGTCCTTCTGATACCGGTTGTTATCCTTGAAGCGATGGCAATTCCCGGACTTTTTGCACGGAAAGCTACCGGATGGAGATATATGTACTGGGCTCAGCTTGTCGGAGTCGTTTCAAACCTTGTCTCACTCAACATTATGGGGGCGATCATCGGAGCGATCATCGGATTTTATTTCCTCTTCCAAATCAAGAGTCACTACAAATAATTCTTCGCGCTATTCACTTCCCTTCCTTCGTTATTTTTTCTTGTAGATGTGGCTCACCCACAACGATTTGAAGAACGGAAGCGAAAGTGTCGAGAGAAGAAATCCGACAGCAGGAACAATGGCATTTATCCAGGGATCAATCCCAACAATATATTTCAGATACAAAGCAATTGCCAGATATGTGAAGACAACGATCAATACTTTTCTTGACATACTCGTCTCCCACGCCTTATCGCACTCAACGCTTGCGTTTCTCGCTTCAATTTTTTGTATTCTTTCCTCTATAGCCTCGTACTGAGTCATAAATTAGCGTAATCGATCGGTGACATCTGTGTACTGATAATAATGATTCTCATCCTTAAACACGTAGTTCCTATCAGGTAGAAGCGGGAGTTTCGTATCGAAATACGCATTGAAAATCACCCGAAACGAATTGACTGGAGTTATCGACTGATAGAGCTGATCCTTTTTCGCACCGGGCATAAGAAATGCATTCAGAATCGGAAATTTCTCTTTGAGCATAGGAGTTGTGGCAGATCCCCATGCTTGCTTTGGGGGAAGAGGAGTCTTCAGGGGGAATGGTCCTTCGTCAGATTGCAGAATGATCACGGGAGGCGTCTTTGAGGTTTCGAGAATGTCATCTATCATTGCCATGATCATCGTATTTGCACATGTAAGTTGATTCAGATAATTTACCACATGATCATGCTTTTTTACTTCTTCTTCATTAATCGGCTGGCAGTTCTTCCCAAACACAAATGGATCATGGGGGATCAGCACGTGCATAAACACAAATTTTGGTCCGGGCATCTCAGGCACCTCACGTATGGATGCCATCTCGAATAGAATCCTTTTTCTATGATCATTATTGTACGGATCCTGTGAAATTGCGGTTTTATCACGAAACAGATCTTTAAAAATCGGTGCAGCGATCGTCGTATTGAGAAATCCTGTGGTAAACTCATCAGCCCCAGGATACAAACCGTCTTTGAAAATAAAATTCTTGTCAGCATTTGGATTTATACTCGTCGGATTCCATGCAGGGCCGATGTGCACATAGGAATACCCTTTGCTCTTGAGAAATTTAATGACTTTATTGTTTCTCGTATATGGTGTCACGACCGTCTGATCATTTGTTGCACCGCCATTCGTTTTCTCGGTTAAGAAATTGATGTATTCATAGTTCAGACTTGAGCCTAGAGATTGTGATGTCTTCGGATAATTCGTCGTCGCGTCTTCTGCGAGGTAAAAACCTTTGTCTTTAAGATAATTAAAGAATTTTGAGTTATCAAACCCATATTCCTCACGTAGCGATTTCGGTCCTGCGTAACGGTCAAAGATAAAATAGTAAATATCGGGAAGATTTTTGTTCTCCGACTCTGATTTTCCAATCGTGAGTCCTTTTGTCAGATCGATCGTCAGGATTCTGCCAGTTTTCACTTCAAATGAGACGATTGTTGAGACCGGGAAGATGAGAAGTACGATGGCAATCCCGAACAGAAGCTGATTTATTTGCTGAAGATTTTTCTTAAATCGAAACGTGACATACCCTGTCGCGACAACGATTGTCGCACATGCTGCAAAAATGATCACCTCATGTCCGATTACAAACCCCAACACTGCGATCCGTGCACTCTGATACATCTCAAGAAACCTGCTATACGAGAGACAGATAAATAT
>JBDKFM010000038.1:0-14986 GCA_039798685.1 Candidatus Parcubacteria bacterium
TTATTCAATAGAAAATAACGGATTTGATTTTTTGAAATTGATTCCCGAAGAAGTAATTGAGTACTTGTCTGCTGCTGAGCTTGAAATGAAAATAGTAGTTTCAGAGGACCGTGATAATTTTGATTATATTTATTCAGTTCAAGACCTTGCATCGCTACTTCCAAGTCACTATCAAAAAAAAAGAAACCTTTCTAAAAGGTTTATGAAAGACTATCCCAATAGCAAGATAGTTGCGCTAGATCTACGAGATGTATTGATACGTGATAAAATTCTTGAACTATTTTATTTGTGGGAAAGGCAGCAGAGTAGGGTACGTGAAGATACAAAAAATGAACTACAAGCACTCACAAAACTACTTATGACTTCTGAATTTTCTTTTGTTTCAGTAGGAATATTTATTCAGGACACATTGACATCTTTCAGCATAAATGAGGTTCTTAAGAATCATTTTGCTGTTACGCATTTTGAAAAATTTGATTCACAATTTTATGGCGTAAGTTCATATTTGAAGCAAGTTACTGCACAACGATTATTACAAAGCGGGTGTATGTATCTTAATTATGAACAGGACCTTGGCATACCAAATCTTCGAAATGCAAAAGAATTACTTCACCCGGTACGATATTTAAAAAAATATACTGTGAAGAAAATCACGCGTATATAAACGCTACACCTATCGCAATCATGCATATTGCGACTATTTGAAATCTTGACAGTGGTTCTTTAAGAAAAAAATATGAGAGAATTACAGTGACCGCAATGTAGCTTGAGCTAATCGGTGCGACTAATGATGCTTTGCCTAATGAAAAAGCAAAACTGATTGCTAGTACTCCTACGCTAAGAAGGAATGTACCAAGAAATGTGTATTTCATTTTGTGTAAAGTAATTTTCTCAGGTAGCCTTCTTCCTTTTTTGTCAAAAATCCAGAAGCCCAGAGAAGTAAGAGGAAACACAAGTGCGAAGAGTGTGATGTATGAGTTAATATCAATCGTCCCCAATGTCATTTTTGAAAGAAAATCGCCAAATCCGGTAGTGAAAGCTCCGAAGAGTGCCCAGAACACCCATTTTTTACTTGACATATTTTTGATTTTTGACAATGTTCCAGGTGAATAACTTAGTAAGAGAACGCCAAGTACTACTAATATAATCATAGCTGCTTGTAGCGTAGAAACTGATTCTCGTAGAAATAGAATGGAGAGAATTATAGTGATTATTGGATAACTAGAGAAGATAGTCGCTGAAAGGGAGAGATTCCCATGTTCAATTGCATAGTAAAAAAAGATATATAACGCTGAAATGATCGTAATCATAAGAACATGAAAAGAGGTGATTTGGAGATTAAGTCCTAGGAGTAGCGCAACAGGAATATATAAAAATATAGTAATTCCAGCATCTAGAATTGCATTCCATAACGGGGAAAAGTTTTCGTACCCTTTTTTTATAAATACTTGTCCGATTCCGAAGCTTAGAGCAGCAAGTAAGGAGAAAAACAGCCAATCCATATCAATCAATATTCTCGGGGGGATATTTCTTGCCTCTTTTTTCTACCTCAATCTCCATGTCTTCTGTTTTAAAAGTATCTTTAAAGTACTGTATTGTAAATTCAGTATCAAACTCAGTACATGAGTACACATCGACTGTGATAAATCGACGTTTTATAAAGGTGTGAATTGCGATATGAGATTCCTGAATAATGACAAACCCAGACCATCCGCCGGGATCCTTTTTGTCATTGCCCTCAGCAAACACAACATAAGGCTTGATAAGTTTTTTCATCCCTATTTTTTCAGGTAATTCATCGAGTAGTTTGTAGACGACATTTGCATCATTCAGCACTGCTGGGTCACAGTTATACGCGTCAATCATCAGATGGAGTCCAAAGGGTTTCTGTTTATTTTCCATATCAGAAAAGTGTAGAGAGTATTGTGGAAAAATGCAAATGAGGATTATTTACTGTCTGAAAGTTTCTCTTTAAAATAATCAACGAAGGGATTGATGGCTGGGTTTTGATCATGAGCAAGTCCGAGATAAAGTGTGAGGTAACTGCCGTACACAAGTGTCTCAAAAAAATCTTCATAAATAGTAGATCCGCTTGTCGTGAATGAAAAAATTTCATGATTATTTTTTTTGACGACTTCCTCGGTGAGTGCCATTCTTCGTACGATTTTCTGCTCGTAATTATCTGTTTGGAGCATGAGAAACTGCAGGGGGGATCCTTCAGGGAACTGCAGACCCTCCATGAGGTGGTGATTTAGATCTGGCACCATGAAGAAGCATGCAAAGGTTTTACTCGTTTCGTTAAATTGATTTCGAAGAATTTGTGCACTTCCCATCAGATGTTCTGCCGCAATAATGACTGGAATTTTAGAGATGAATTTTTCGTGATCTAAAAGAGCTCTGTTTTTTAGATCTTTTTGCTTTTCGGAAAGACGAATCAGAGAATCCGTGATTTCCTGTTCTTCAAGATCTATGAGATTTAGGCGGCTGAGTATCCCGAGTAGTCCTACGATTGTATATCCGTTGCCAAGACGCGGAACACCCGCCGGATTGAGTGTCGGTTCGAAGATGTATGCAGGGTGATTGTTGGTTTTTGCAAGATCTGCCAGTTGTCCTCCCTTTGTGATGATCAGTATTTTTGCACCTAGTGATTTTGCTTCATGTGCACAGGAAATTGTTTCTTCTGTTGAGCCTGAATAGCTTGTGAGAATGACGAGTGTGTGTTCATCGACGTATGCAGGTATGTGATAATCAGAGACGATGTCGATCGGGAACTGCGCATTGCGTCCGAGAAGTGATTTTAGTACAAGTCCGCCATAAATTGACGCACCCATCCCACAACAGACGATATTTTTGATTTCACCGATTGAGTCGGGGAGTTGTAGCTTGTGAACCTCCTGCCAGGCAGCTTGACACTGCTTGACTACTTGATCCGTTGAGCCTAGTGTATCTCTCGGATCGATGTTTCTGATCGCATCAAGGTCGTTAAAATTATTCATGTGTTGAATTTCTCTCTTGTGTTCTTAATGCTTCGGTTTCATCAGGTCTTTTAAAGTCATCCTCAAGTCTAAATGTTGTACCGAGTTCGGGTGTTGAGACCTCTATTATATCGCAGTCTGTGATTCCAACAAGTCGATGTTTTTGTCCGAGCGCGCAGGTATACCCTTTTCCCTGTTCGAGTTCGGTTTCAATAAGCTCGCCTTCTGTATTCTCCCATACGACTTTTGCACGACCATTCATGATCATCCAACTTTCCTGTTTTTTGTCATGGAGTTGAAGTGAGAGGCGTTTGCCTGCATCAACATGAATAATTTTCCCCATGTAGGGTAGAGAATCGGGAACAAAATGCAGTTCAAAGCCCCACGGCTTTTCAATTTTCCTGACGTATGATTCTGTAAGAAATGTCTTTGTATCAAATGTTGTATCACTCATATTATTTTTTTATTGCGTCAATATGTGAGATCAGCTCATGGTGCTTCTGGTCAAGTGTTTCTTTTTCAAGCGCTTCAACATTTAGTCGCAATAACGGTTCTGTATTTGAAGTTCTTACATTAAATCTCCATGTCGGATACGATACTGAGATACCGTCAAGTGTCGAGAGTTCACCGTCACTATATTTTTCTTTGAGCGATGAAAGAATTTCCTCAGCATTTGTCACTTTGAAATTTATTTCACCGGATTCAAATGAACGTCGTACTTCAGCAGCAAGCTCTGAGAGAGGTTTTCCTGTTTCGCTAAGTATTTTGAGTAGTATGATGATGGTAAACACCTGAGATTCAGCGTTACCTGTTTCTTTATAGAAATAGTGGGCGGAAGATTCACCTGCAAAGAGGGCGCCTGTTGTCGTCATCTGTTCTGTGATATACGCATGTCCGACTTTTGTAATCTGAGATTGCCCTCCATTTTCTTCTATAATTTTTTGTGGTGTCAAAATGTATCGTATGTCAAAAAGCACGAGTCCACCACTGTGCTTTTTTAATAGTTCTTTTGCAATGAGTGAGGTAATCAATGAAGCGGGGACGACATCTCCTTTCTCGTCTATAAAAAATAATCTGTCTCCGTCGCCATCGGGAGCCAAACCGAAGTCAGCGTGCTCCTCACGAACTCTTTTTTGCAGCTCTTTCAGGTTTTCAAAATCCAGCGGATCCGGTTGATGAGCCGGAAATGTGCCGTCGAGTTCGAAATTCATTTTTATAAGGTCGGCAGGGATCTTTTCAAAAATACTGTTGATATAGGTTGCGCCCATGGCGTTTGCCGGGTCAGCAACTACTTTAAATTTTTTAAACGTAGGGTTTCCAAGATAGCGAAGGGCGGTTGCAATTTCTTCGTCCATCACACCTGATTTTGATGACACTCCGCCACCACTTTTTCTCACAGCGGTGAAATTTTCTGCAACGTTTTTCTTTATTGTCTCCATCCCGGTCGATTTGCCGATCTTTATAAGTCCCCCCGGGCTGTTTCTGACAAATTTTATTCCGTTATATTCTTTTGGATTGTGGGAGGCTGTAATCTGAATACCGCAGTCATAGTGATAATGAAAAACTGAAAAATAGAATGTCGGAGTTGACACGAGTCCTACATCGATCACACTCGCACCAAGTGACACAAGTGTCTCTTTAGCTATGGCAAAAAGCTGTGGTGAGGATACTCTCATATCCCGACCGAGGACCACGGTAAGAGGTGTCGTTTTTCCGAATGAATCCTGAAAGAATGAATAGATTGATTCAATAATTGAAGTAATGTTCTCGTCGTTGATTTGGGTGGGGTAAATGCCTCTGATGTCGTAGGACTTAAAGATACTTTGGTCAATCTGCATACGCATCTTATGTTAAATGCGAAGCAGAAAAAAGTCAATGGAGGCAGACAACGGGAGAGCCCCAGTTCCGGTTTTTCTCGCAAGATCGAGTTCGTATAAATGTGAATGGAGAATGAGAAGTTGTTCTCTGGTAAATACCCGCGCTTGTTGTGCAAGTTTATTCTTTTGCCACGGAGCGACTCTTTTTACTTCATCGATATCTGCATTTTCAGAAAATGCCAGGAGTAGTCGTATTTGTCGTATAAGCATGGCAAAAAGAATCTCTTCACCAGCCTCATTTTTTACCGCATGCGCATACTTGATAAGTGATGAGGCATTGTTTGGCCGTATCGAATCAAGAAGTGTGAATAAGAGCGTCGGGAGTTTGAAGAGTTCTGGAACCGTGTTTTTAAATACTGCCAGCTGTGACTTGGTGAGTGTTTTACCTTCCCACAACACAATCGTATGTTCCTGTGCATGTGAGAGGAGAAGTGTGGTGTACAGGGTGAGATCATCACCTTTCTTTGTTTTTGCGAAAAGATCTTCAATAAAGACGTGCTTTGTGTCCGAGAAAAGTTCTCCCCCGTCAAAAATTTGTACTAGATCTGTGTATGTGAATTCTCCTCCTCGTAGCATGACGGGGTTTTGTGCGCTTTGTTTATAGGTCAGGAAAGCGTTTCGTGATGCAGCGATGTTATCTCCGTGTAGAATTTTCAGCATAGATGTGTCATGAACTCATGCGCTTTTTGTATTCTTTGTAGAGCTGCGTCGCTGTTCTGCCGAGATGACGGTCTTTTGTCTGATGGGGGAGAAGTGCGCCTGAAAAATTTTTCGGTATGTGGAGTAGTTCATGTATCAATACCTTTTTCTTTTCGTCATCACTGAGTTTGTCGTAGAAACGGGAGATCACCTCTATGACGTAAGCGGGCTCTACGCGAAGTGCTCGTTGGAAAATTTTCGGAAATGCCCATGTCCTCGCATACGCTCTGGCCTTTGAACCATCTGTGCGGTAACAAAAAATTCTTGTCATATCAATATGACTCAGTTCGAGTACAGTACAGAGATGCATTAAGTCATCTCTTACGTCTTGTGCATCATTCCAATCCATAGTTTAGAGTCCGAAAAACCAACTAAACATACCTGTTGCGACATTTGCTCTGGAAATCTTCTTTTTTTTTTCATCAGCAGGGAAGAGGATAGTTGGAATTTTTCCTGTCGTTGCAGTCTCTGTACCGAGTACTTGCGGAGTAGGAGTTGGTGTACTGTTTTGTGTTGGTTGTCCTTTGATTTTTGCAATCTTTTCGATCGCACGGTACTGCTCTGTCGGCTTACCCTCGTTATTTATGAATGAAAATTGTTCAAACGGCCCTCCTCCCGCACGCAGAAGAAATGGGGTTACTGCTATTATGTCAGGATCAGACCACGCACCCTGAAATGCCTCTTTATAAAAAGCTGCACGTGTTTTATCAGAGAGTTCCAGACCTGACCAGCCTGTCTCCGTGATAAATACGGGGAGGGTTTTATCAGTGAGCTGAGTTATCAGTGTTTTTTCGTAGCGGTAACTACTTATTGATGTGACTGTCTGTACGGATGGGGGCTGGGAGAATGCAGGATTTGGATAGGCATGACTATTAAAGCCATCAATCTGATTAAAGATACCAGGCACTGCCTGATCCATCCGCAGTAAAAATGTCAGCTTGTTGATGGCACCGTTTCCGTTTATTGATGCATTATCAAGTCCGGCGTTCAGTATATAAAAGTCAGGACTTAATGATTTGAAAACCGTGCTTGCGTAGGAAAGCAACTGCGCATACTCTTTCGGATTTGCTGTACCTCCCCACTCGTTGTCTCTGTTTACTTCATTAAACACGACGACATAGCGATTCTTGACAGGCCAGTGGAGTGAGTGCAGGAAATTCGCAAAATCAAGTACATCTTCCTCCTTTGGTTTTCTCCAGACTTTTGTATTGAAATAATCACCCTCAGTTGCAAGTCTTACGATGGGAGTTACTTTCAGTTTTTTCGCTTTGTCCATAAATGTCTGCCATTTTTCAAGATCCCTGTCTCCTGACTGAATCGGGATAATAACGTAACCCCACTGACCTCCATTACTGTTTACGAGTGCTGCTGCTTCCTCAATTTCAGAGTCAAAGAGGATATGGATCCCGAATTTGTTGTTTGGTTTTTCCTGCGGGTTTTCTATTGCGTACACAGGGGAGAGCGTACTTGATAAGAGAAGTAGTGTGACGAAGAGTGCTTTGGACAGGACAGAGATTTTCATGGCTTACTATTATAACATCTGGAGTCTATTATTGCGTTTTGTATTCCGTTATATTATTATCCGAAAGTTGTATGTGGAAAATTGAAAAGTTTGATCTTCTCGTTGCGTTGTATATTTTCTGTCTCCTTGTTTCAGAGCTGATGGGAGGCAAAACGTTTTTCGTCGCTCAGATAGGAGGCTTTCCGCTGAACGCGAGTGTCGCAATTTTTCTTCTCCCGGTAATTTTTGGCATCAATGATGTGATTACTGAGGTACACGGGAAGGAAAGAGCAAAAAGTGTTGTCCGTTCGGGATTACTCGTCGTGTTTCTCATGGTTCTTTTTTCACTTTTGGCGATCTCTCTCCCTCCGTCTGCGAGGTTTTCACCACGCGAAGCCGCATATGACTCTATTTTTACTACATCTATCCGTATCGCCATCGCAAGTCTCACTGCACTCGCGATTGCTGAGTTTACTGACGTGTTTATTTTTGCAAAGCTTCGTCAGCGTTTAGGAAAAAGCCGTTTGTGGCTTCGCAATAATGTTTCAAATATCCTCTCTCAGCTTTTGGATACGGTAATTTTTATGTTTTTGGCATTTTATGCGCTCGATAAAACATTTGATAATAATCTCGTATTTTTGTTAGGAATCATTACTCCTTACTGGCTACTCAAGTGTTTCATGTCTGTGATTGAAACACCTTTTGTCTACCTAGGCGTGAAATGGTTAAAACAGAAATAAGAGATGAAAGTTACTCTTGTCATGGTGCAGTCTCTTAACGGAAAGATCACAAAAGGGACTGATCCTGATATCTACTCCTGGACCTCAAAAGAAGACGCGACGTTTTTTTTCAATCTCCTCAAACAGTATTCGCTCATCGTTATGGGAAGCGCGACGTATGAAGCAGTCAGGGAGAAAATTGTACTTTCACATGACACACTCCGGATTGTTCTGACAAAAAACCCTGAAAAATATGCGCAGGATGAGGTTGCGGGGCAACTTGAGTTTAAAAACCTGACTCCGTCTTCGCTACTCACCATGATGAAAATGAGAAAATATGAATCTCTGCTTCTTGTTGGTGGAGGGACTCTCAATGCATCTTTTCTTGCAGAAGGACTCGTCGATGAGTTTTATCTCACACTTGAGCCGAAAATTTTCGGAAGTGGTGCAGAGGTATTTGCACAAGGGGAGTATGGAGCAAATCTTCGTCTTCTTGAGGTCACGAAGCTCAACACTGAGGGCACTCTTCTTTTACGATATGCAGTTGTTTCTTCGAGTGATACGGTGCACGACGAGTGATATGTTTCTCCGTTTCTGCTTCTTGCTATAATACGTCATGAGTTTTTCCTGGCAAAAATTAGCAAAACCGTTTTTTGTATTGGCTCCGATGGATGATGTCACCGATACTGTGTTCAGGCAGATTGTGCTGAAACACGGCAAGCCGGATGTATTTGTGACTGAGTTTACGAATACCGATGCCTTATGCTCAGAAGGTGAAGACAGTACGATGAGGCGTCTTCTTTTTGATCCTGTTGAGAAGCCTATTATCGCGCAGATCTGGGGAACGACACCGCTTCATTTCGCACAGTCCGCGGAAAAAATCAGAGAGATGGGGTTTTCAGGAATTGATATCAACATGGGATGTCCAGTCCGTGATGTTGTACAGGGCGGAGCATGTTCGGCTCTCATAAAAAATCCTTCGCTGGCAAAAGAAATTATACAAGCAACGAAAAAAGGAGCTTCCGGGCTGCCGGTCAGTGTCAAGACGCGTCTCGGGTTTAATGAGATAGAAACTGAAGAGTGGATAGGATTTTTGCTTTCTTTAGATCTTGATGCAATTACCATCCATGCTCGAACAGCCAAAGAGATGTCAGCAGTGCCTGCGCATTGGGAGGAAATCACAAAAGCAGTGACCATCCGTGACAGGATGGGTGTACAGACGGTTATAATCGGCAACGGGGATGTACAGACGAAGAAAGACGGAAAAGAGAAAGCTGCAGAAACGGGAGCAGATGGAATCATGATCGGGCGTGGGGTGTTTCATAACCTCTTTGCATTCCGCCCTGACAGTGAGTGCTGGCATGAGATGAGCGTCATAGACAAAATACTGATTCTCAAAGAGCATGTCACACTTTACGAAAAGACTTGGGGAGAAAGACGAAGATTTCCTATTCTGAAGAAATTCTTTAAGATATATATTAACGGTTTTCCGAACGCGTCAGAGATGAGAATTCGGTTTATGGAGACTGAGTCTGCTGATGAGGCGCTCAAACTTGCTGACTCGTTACTTGCACATGAAGAGATCTGATATCAACATTATTATTATCCCCGGAAACGGAGGTGCGACAATGGAGAATCATTGGTTTCCCGCGGTGATTGCCGGATTTGAGAAACATGGAGTAGAAGTGAGGGCCAGAACATATCCTGATCCATACCTAGCACGAAGGAAGTTTTGGATACCCTTTCTTGAGACTGAGATGAAAGCAGGTTCTCATTCGATACTTATTGGTCATTCTTCAGGAGCCGAGGCAGCCATGCGCTACGCTGAGAATCATACGATCTTAGGTTCCGTCTTAGTCAGTCCCTGTTATACAGATATGGGAGTCCAAACTGAGACGATCAGTGGGTGGTATACAGGGGAGTGGGAATGGGAAAAGATTAAAAAAAATCAGCAATTTATCCTGCAGTTCTCATCGAGAGATGATCCGGTCGTCCCAATCAAAGAACAGGATTTTGTGCGCGAAAAATTACAACCTGAGTATCATGAGTTAGAAAACAGGGGGCATTTCATAAGTCAGAATGAGTTTCCGGAGCTTATTTCGTCTGTGATGGAGAAAATCGAGAGCGTGACACTTAACGGATAACGACTCTACTGACCTCATAAATACTTCCGACTGAGTAGTGTGCATTGAAAGAGATATTATTTCCATTCTCAATGTACGGGTCATTCATCATATAATTTCCTCCGCTTCCGCTTCTGAGCACAACAAAATGTGTACCGCCTAGCGCTCTGAGTCCGACGACCACAGGGTCTCCATTACTGAGCGCAGAATCGATAGCGGTGCCGATCCTTTCTGCTGTTGTCCCGTTTGCAGAGATAGTGTAGAGAAGATATGCGGGGTAGTAAGAGGCAAAATTTGAGGGATTTGCATTGATATCACTTGGTAGTGTTTTGCGCCCATAATGAGTCATCACCATCGCCATTGCGGTCACAAGACAGCCATCACTTGCAAGCGTGTACTGTGTGCCGTTGAGAGACTGTGTTCCCCACTGAGAGTCGCGTTGGCTGTAGTAGCAACCCCAGTCGTCACACACTGTTTGATTACTCAGAAGTCCTGATCCGCCTGAATTTGCAGTAAAGCGGGAAAATCCTGCAAGCTGAGCTTTTGCCTGAGCGAGAAGACGCTGGTAGTTTGCTTCACTTCCCTGTGTCTGGGCAAGAAGTGTTTTCTTGTTTGCTTTGTCTGTCTCGAGGCTGGCGTTATAGCTCTCAAGCTGGGACTGAAGCGCTTCTACCTTTGCCTGTTTATCGATAAAGATCTGTTTCTGATTTGCGTAGTCGACTTTCGCCTGCTGCACCGAGTACATAAGTTTTTTGTCATGTTCCTGCATCTTTTTCAGGTAATTTTCTTTGGCAATATAATTGTCGAGGTCATTTGCTGAGAGGAGTATTGCGAGAGGACTGACTTTGCCTATCATGTATGTTGCCTGTATTCTGTGGATAAGCACTTCGGTTACGTCCTGGAGGGAGTTTTCAAGCTGTGAAACCTTAGTGGTCGCGATCGCAATATCATTTTCAAGCTCTATAATCTCAGCCTTGGTTGATGCGATCTTGTACTCGGTAAGTTTGATCTGATTGTCCATGACGGAGATTTGGGAGGAGAGGGATTTGCTTTGTCCCTGAAGGTCGGTAATTTTCCCTTGAAGCTCAGTAATTTTACCCCGAAGGTCGTTGACTATTTTGGATGTGTCTGCGCTTTGAGTTGCGTCTTCTGCCCGTACAAGCTGACCCAAGGGGGAGATATAAAGCAGGGATACTGCAAAAAAAGCTAGTATAGGCAGTAAAACGCTTTTTCGCATGTGGAGTAACCAGTATAGCATATGTAATACGAGGTCATCCAGCCACGTACTGAGTGAGTGCTGAATACTATCCTATAGTTGATACTGCAGTAATTTTTTGTTAGAATTCTCACATGAACGCAGAACGGTTGGCAATGATGCCTCATGTTGAGAATCTGGATGATCAAAAGGCAATCATCAAGGATACTGATTCCATCAGAAAGATACAGGCGCATTATAGATCACATTTCGGTCCCGGGTTTCTCTACGATTTTGAAAAAGAGCTTGAAGTTTCCCTCGCATCTCGGAGTAGGAGTACTTCAATTTCCGCAGATCATGCACGCTTAATAGGAGTTGCAAACAACCTTGGAGCACAGTTTGGTTATGACTCGATGGAAGGGCAGTTTATGATGAAAGGCGAGTATTCACCTTTTGATCCCTGGCGACAACTTGCTCTCGCAAGCTATGTTGCAGGTTTGAATATGGAAGCAGCCACACGAAAACAGGAGCTCTCAGATCAATTTGAAAGATATTCACACGAGGCAGCAGTTGGGATATGGGGAGTATTATTCGTTGTGAAGAAAGGGATGATTGTTGATCCAGTAAAGATCACAGTGTTTGATACGAAATGGTATGAAGCAGCGAAGACAAGGGCAACTGAGAGGAGAAAAGTACTTGTTCCAAATCATGATCTGAATAAGAGTGTAAGTGAATTAGATTTTAGTTTTACGATGGCGGAGACGATGGATGAGCATGAGCTTGAGGTACATATGATGCCAAGAGTTGTTGAGGCACTTGGAGAGTATCTCGATCCCGGACTTGCTTTTTTTACTACGAGGCGTGCTCCTCTGCGGATTTATTCTCTCCCGAACAGTTCTATAACGTAAGTGACCCGTGCGAGAGTCGAACTCGCCTTGCGGGGATGAAAGCCCCGCGTCCTAACCGATAGACGAACGGGCCATAGCTGCAAATGATAAATTGCGAATGGCGAATTGTATTTTACCAAAATTACGCACTTTGAGCTACAATGGGCTTCGATGGAGATCTGGACGACATTTTTTCCAAAGAAAATTGCGTGGGAACTCACGCATGCTATCTCAAAAGGACGAGGAGGAACAAGTGACTGGTTGCAGCACACTCATCTCATAGAGAAGGCGCTTGGTGATCTGAGAGTTGCAGGAATAAAAGGAGTTCGACTGATTATCACACCGGGAGAACTCACAGATGACGGTAGACGATTTAATTGGTCACCGGTTGAGAAAGCACTCACACTTTGTTCACGTCATAAGTTTCAAGTTGATTTCTGTCTCGGACCATTTCAGTATGCACATTTCCCCGGAATTCGTTTACCCTCAAATCTTGTGACCAAAGTAAATGCACATAATACCTATCTTGATGATACTCATGAGATTAGAGAGTATGGGATGCGATTTCTACAACTCCAGATGCAGCGGTACGGAGTAGATACGAGAATTAGAGGGTTTTATCTGGGAAATGAGTGGCCTGATCAGAACAGCGTTGAGGGAAACACGTCGCTTCATATCGGTGTATCCCGCGAGTTCATGATGATTGCGGCAAAGGCTATTAGGAATACGACGACAAAGCCGGTATTGTTTAATACGAATATCGACCCGTCATCATCAAAACAACTTTACTCAGTTTTTCGCCAATTTTTAACTCTGCTAGGTACCCAAATGCGGTTGGGATTTGATCCCTATCCATCACGCGAGAGATGGAATGTTTCACCACTTGTAAAAGTGAAACGATACTTTGCATCATATGCATCATGTATGGAAGATTTGTGCGTGGTATTTGACAAAAAGCAACTTTTTTTCGCGGAAGTTGAGGCGCAGCCATGGGGACATGGAGAATCATGGTATTCATTGATAAAAAATAGTCCGTCTCCGCAGGAAAAGATATATGATTTTCATCGAAGCGATCTTCAGAGTACTTTCACGAAGTATATTTTACCAACAGGTATCCGCGAGGTGAGCTTATGGAGTCCTGAATTTTGGCTTGTGGCAAAGCAGATGGGTATCAACTGGCCTCTTGATGAAGTAAGACATGTGAGCAGTTAGTCAAATACATCCTTTGCTTGTCAAGCACAATTACGCTTGTTATAATCGTACACACTATTTGCTATTAGCCATTTGTTATTAGCCAATATGGGCCTGTAGCTCAGCGGTAGAGCAGGAGCCTTTTAAGCTCTTGGTCGACAGTTCGAATCTGTCCGGGCTCACATTTAGGGATTGGTTTTCCTCAAATTCACTGTTTAGCTTGAAAGGAAGGGATAAATTATGGTTTGAAATGTCCTCAAATCCATAAGCTAGACCATTAGGGAAAACCATAGTTTGTAGCTTTATTTTTAATAAAGATGGAGCGTCAAACCAGACTTTAGCAATAGTTTGAATAAAATTTTCAGCATAGGCTAAACAGAGATTTATTTCCTCAATATCTGTTTTTGATTCATTTAATCCTAGGCGTGCAACAGTCAATTTATCTCTCACTTCCTCTAACTCTTTCAGACCTTCTTCATAGGTATATACTTGTTTCTTTATCATTTGTTGGATATTAACCTTTTCAGCCTCCAAAGAATCAACTTCTGCTTTAGCACGAATAGTATCTCCTTCAAGTTCCATGATTCGTTTTTTATATACTCTAATAAACATTTCTCTAAAAAGTTTTGCGGAATCCTCCTTTGGTTGAATCTTTAAGAGTAAATTATAGAATTTATCATGAACCTCATCTCTGCTGTAGGTTTTGCTTTTTTTGACACAGCCTTTTGTAACACAATAGTATTTTGCGTACCTTTTAGTGTTTCCCTTACACCAAGCAGCAGTTAGCTTTTGCTTGCACGAAGGACACAATAAGAATCTTCTCATTGGAAAATCTTCACTTTCAGTAACTCTCTTTTTATTAGTATGGTTTGAACGAGCAAGAATAATTTCTTGGCATTTATAAAATGTGTATTCATCAGTGAGCGGTGCATGAACTCCTTTTATTTGCTCATCATACATTTCAATAATTCCTATATAAAACTTATCTTTTAGAATCTTCTGAACCCCTTGAGCGTGGAATTTCTTTCCTTGCTTTCCTCTTAGATGTTTTTCGTTATTTAACCAATAAGCTAGTTGTTTATAGGTATAGTGTCCAGTAGAAAATCTAGTAAAAAGTTCAGTGATTGCAGGTGCCTTGTCAGGATCTAAAGCGATTACAGCGTGATCAGTTTCATCTTTTCTATTTACATATCCTGGCTTAGCTCCCCAAACCCATCTTCCTTTCATGATCCAATTTCTCATTGCATCCTTAACTCTTTGTGACTTTACATTGTTATCAAGCTCAGCAAGTATAGCCAACATTCCTTCCATGGCTTTACCCATAATGCTGTCATCCACTGGTTCGGTTGCAGATTTCACACTTACACCATAATCCATAAGTCTTGCTTTGATTGCATAATGGTCAATTTGATTCCGAGCAAAACGATCAAGTTTATAAACTAGACATACATCTATCTTCCCTTTATTTACACGACAGTATTCAATTAGCTCTTTTAGTTTTGTTCTGTCAGCAAACTTAGCGGATTCTCCCTCCTCCTTAAAAATTTTTACTATCTTCCAGCCTTGTTCTTTTGCATATCGTTCACAAGTAGCTGTTTGAACATCAAAACTCGCATTCTCAATTTGACTTGGATCTGAAACTCTTATGTATATAATTGCGTTTTTCATAGTTATTAATTTAATTATAGCTATTTTGAGCCTAATCTGCCGATATTTTTAATCTAAATTTATACTGCTTTTACGAGATATTCATTCCCTTTCCGCAGGAATCTATATCCAACTATTTGTCCGTTATCTCTCGGTAGTTGTAAGCTCATTT
>JBDKFM010000039.1:0-14781 GCA_039798685.1 Candidatus Parcubacteria bacterium
TCAGAGACAAAAGAAGTACGACTTGGTCCTTTTATCTCTGATAATGACCTTCAGGTCATGGTCAAAAGAGCACGCGAGTTCCTGATGGAAGGCGACAAGGTTCGGTTCGTCGTCAAATTCAGGGGGCGTCAAGTCACACGACCTGAGTTCGGATTCGCAACAGCGCGGAAAGCAATTGAGGCACTGAGCGATGTGGCAAAAGTTGAGCGGGATCCGCATATGGAAGGACGTCAGCTCGTCGCAATAGTATCTTTCGAAAGGAAAAAAACAAATGAAAAGAAAACAGAAAACAAGGAAGTCAGTATCGAAACGGTTTAAAGTCACAAAAACCGGGAAGGTCATGTTCGTCCACCAGTACGGTAGCCACTTGAAGCTTCATAAATCAAAGCGCAGGCTGAGAAGACAGAAAGAACCAGGAGAGCTTACCGGTGAGTTTGCAAATAAAATCAAGAAGATGCTCGGACAAAAATAAATTATGGCACGCGTAAAACGAGGATTAGTATCACGAAGAAAACATAATAAGCTGCATGAACAGACGAAGGGGTATCGTGGCACAAAACACAGACTCATCAAGGCAGCAAAGGAAGCATATCTCCATGCAGGAGCGTATGCGTTTCATGGAAGAAAACTCCGCAAGAGAAATTTCCGAACACTTTGGATCACCAGAATCAGTGAGGCGACTAAACAATATGACATATCCTACAGTGTGTTTATGAATAAGTTGAAGAAAGCAAATATCGCACTTGACCGGAAAATCCTTAGTGACCTCGTCACAAACGACCCTGAGACATTCAAGCATATTGTGAACTCAGTCAAATAATCATGTTCTCACGAAGATTTTCATTCTTTTTCTTTACCTTCGCTTAGCGGAGGTTGTCTCTCGTGAACTACCTCCGTCCGTCTCAAAAGAGACGCGAGCGGAGGTTTTTTTATGACAGAAAATACTACATCTCGATCAAAATTTGCAGCAGTCTCAGCATCAGAGCTCTCGGGGAGCTTATTGGTCAGGAAAAGAGCAGGCATCACAGAGGCTGGGCAACGGGATCCACTCTGCGAACATTGGGAAGACCCATCGGTATTTTCATTCGTTGCAGTAGGAAGAGAGCTACTTATGAAACTCGAGACTGAGCGTTCACCTCTGGTTAGGGCGCAGGTCATTGTCGATCTGACACAGGCAGCTAAGTTACCGGGCAGAGAAAGAAGCACTGAACCTCTCCATGCGAACGGAAATAATGAGACCCGCATCGTCAAGATACTGCTTGAGAAGGCTCAGGAAAATGCAAAACCACAATATAAACCTACTGATAACGGGGCAACACGTACGCTTACTCTTCCCCCTGAAATTGAGATTAACAGATCACTTTTCAAAAAAGGCGCCGGGCTTCCTTAGGAAATTCTTAAAAACTCTTGACGGGATAATGTATATTTGATACAGTAACAAAGCTCAATGAAACAAGCGAATCTTTATTATACGTTTTACTTTACTCCCTCAGTGGGGGGTTCGTCCGTCGTGTAACGACGAGACAAGGGTAAAACCTATGAACCTCCCAAATGGGAGGTTTTTTCGTAGTGGAAAAGTGCCCCTTTTCCACAAAGATCCTGGTCTGGTCGCAACCCGATCAGGATGTGGACAAATACAAATTGAAAGGAGGTGAATTACTATGACAGAAACAAATGACGGGAAAAAAATGTCCGACCGGGAAAAGCAATTGAGGAGAAGTGGGGATTTACGCGAGGCCCTCACTACAGCAGGACTTAAAGATCGAATTGGAATTAGCACGCTTGAAAGAGATGCGGAGGACGGAAAGAAAGAAATTATTCTGAATGTTCACGGTATTTCAAAAGGAGTTGTTGACTCATCTATCGGACAGATTTCCGTAACTGGATTGAGAAATCAGCTTATTGGAGATTCAACGCATCTCACTCGCGAGGTACTTGGGGTTGATCTCACTCGAATTCTGCCTGACCAACAAGGAAGATTAGATCAGGAGGGTAGAGTACGTGAAGTCGGTATAAACCAAATGGGTATCGGGGCAGAACAGATAAATCGACAAACGATGGTCTGGGTAGTCGTGTCCGGTACTACACGTGGCGATATAACGCCGAAATTATCCTAGAAACATATTGCGGGGAGAGCGCTCTCCCCGCCGGAAGGAGGTGAAGTATATGAACATTGAAACAAATAACCGACAGAAAGCACGAGCTGGAATACAAACAGACTTAATTCCTGAACGATTAGGGAATGTAATTTTAGGATTTGACAAGGGTACGAGCAGAGAGAGTGGATTTATAGTAACAAAAGAAACTCAAGCTGATCATCCCGACATCTGGGGGAGGACACCTACCAAACTCCAAAAAACAATAAGCGAAGGCGCAGGGAGTCTTTTTATCGACACGGTAGGCAATACTACATTTCAAGCGAGTTACAAAATACCTGAAATTCTCACAAGGCATGTAGCCGAAGGTCAGGTGATAAACATTACACCGCTACTTACACGGTCTGCGGCTGGAAATATTAACGAGACTCACGCAGCAGATTAATGCTGCGTGAGGACCTGATAAAAAAAATAAACGAGCGAACAATACGAGAATATAAACAAGCAATACACATACTTGCAACAATTGTTCCTTCAAATCAAGGCTAATTTGTGCTATTGTAAAAACTATGGAACATGAGTTAATGAATATTAAGAATAATGCGGTGTCGCTTATTCTTGAAACAAAATCACGAGAGGAAGTTGAGGAGACACGAGTCCAATTTCTGGGTAGAAACGGCACACTCACACAGGCAATGAAAGAAATCGCCACATTGCCAAAAGAGGAGAGGCCGGAGGTCGGTAAACTCGCAAATGAAATCAAAGAGATTATCGAGCAGATGCTTACCGACCGGGCATCCTCTCTTGCGTCTGAGAAAACCAGCAGCAAAGCAAGCACACTTGACGTCACAGAACCTGGTGTAAAGCCACCACTTGGACACCTGCATCTGATCACACAGGCCATTGAGGAAATTACCGGCATCTTTTCTCACCTCGGATTTACTAAAGTTCGCTACCCTGAAATTGAGTGGGATTACTATGGTTTTACTGCTCTAAACTTCCCTGATGATCATCCGGCGCGCGATGATTGGGAGACGTTTTTTATCCGTCAAGAACCAGACATCAAAAAAGGAGGCGTCATTCTCACGCCACACACTTCATCAGGTCAGGTGAGGGAAATGGAGCGACATGTGGCAATGAATCCGAAAGATATCAATATAAAAATGTTGAATATTGCCAAATGCTATAGAAGACAATCAGATGTGTCACATACGCAAATGTTTCACCAATTTGAAGGTCTCGTTGTCGGAGAAGGAATCTCTATTACACATCTCAAAGGAACTCTTGACTACTTCGTAAAATCCTACTTCGGTCCAAACCGCGTCTCAAGAATACGACCGTATCATTTTCAGTTTACCGAGCCATCATTTGAAGTAGACGTTTCATGCGGCGTCTGCAATGGCAAAGGATGTAGACTGTGCAAAGAAGGATGGCTTGAGATGGGAGGATCCGGCATGGTACATCCAAATGTGCTCAAGTATGGTGGCATCGACCCAAAGAAATATACCGGTTTCGCATTCGGATGGGGAGTTGAGAGAGTTCTGATGATGAAAGAAGGGATAGAGATTGATGACCTCAGGCTGTTGTATTCGAATAATTTAGAGTTTCTGGAACAGTTTTAATAATAATGAATATTAAAATCTTAGACAGTTGGTTACGGGAGTATCTGACAACAGATGCCAAGCCAAAAGAGATAGCAAAAAATCTCTCTCTCACGAGTATCTCGATTGAACGCACCGAAAAATGGCAGTCAGATCTTCTCTATGATATTGAGGTCACAACAAACAGGCCCGATCTCATGTCGGTCGTCGGACTCGCCAGGGAAGCTGCTGCAGTCCTCCCGCAATTCCATACGAAAGCAATCTTTCATGCACCGAAGCTGACGACACCAGTAAAGCAAGAAAAAGGAGATATAAAATTTCGCATAAAAAATGATCCTAAACTTGTCGACCGCATCTGCGCAGTCGTCATGGAAGTCAACGTGAAAACTTCACCAAAACTGATAAAAGACAGGCTTGAGAGTACTGAGATCAGAAGCCTCAACAACCTTATCGATATTACAAATTATGTCATGCGGACGATTGGTCATCCGACACATGTGTTTGATTTCGACAGGCTGGAGACGGAATCACTCACAATCAGGGAGTCAAAAAAAGATGAGGTGATTGAAACACTTGACGGTAAGGAATACGTCCTCCAAGGAGGGGATATCGTGGCAGAGGATCAAAACGGAAGAATTGTCGATCTCCTTGGAATCATGGGACTGAAAAATAGTGTTGTCACCGAACAGACAAAGAGGATCCTCTTTTTCATAGACAACATGAATCCGAAAAAGATACGGAAGTCCTCTATGTCTCTTGGTATTCGTTCTGAAGCAGCGCAACTCAATGAAAAAGGTGTTGACCCTGAACTCGCATATGATGCACTGCTTTTTGGCATACAACTCTACAAAGAACTGGCTGAGGGTAAAATAGTTTCTGAAATTATCGATATATACCCAAATAAACCAAAAGAAAGAACCATCACAGTCACTGATGAAAAAATACAGACAGTGATTGGCGTCACAATACCACTCACAAAAGCAGAGGATATTCTCCGCTCACTCGGATTTTCAGTACAAGCGACAAAAACCTCAGTTTCTGCAAAAGTTCCCAGCTGGAGAGCATCAGAGATGGAGATCGGAGAAGACCTGATTGAGGAAATTGCCAGAGTGTATGGCTATCACAATCTGCCAAGTCTTCTTCCACCACTTGTGTCAGATGAACCACTTCAGATAAGTCGCGACCCATTTTTCTGGGAGACCAGAGTAAAGCACATGCTGAAATACTGGGGATTTACTGAAATCTACACCTACTCTATGGTCGCTGAAGAACTACTCGAAGGACCACTCAATGAAGCAGTAATTCTCAGAAACCCCTTGGATGAAGATCATGTGTATATGCGGAAAACACTTGTACCAAGCATGCTACAGGTACTCTCAGAGAATAAGGCATATAAAAATGTCAGACTTTTTGAGATTGCAAACGTGTATGAAAAAAATGGGAAAAATCTCCCGATCGAGCGGAGAAAGTTGGCAGGAA
This sequence comes from Candidatus Parcubacteria bacterium, assembly GCA_039798685.1. Classification (GTDB taxonomy): domain Bacteria; phylum Patescibacteriota; class Microgenomatia; order Levybacterales; family UBA12049; genus JACPGQ01. The sequence goes on from JBDKFM010000039.1 coordinate 5,177, forward strand.
TCATCAAACACTCTCATGCCTCATTTTATGACGTCAAAGGAATTGTCGAGCAACTGGGAGCAGATCTTGGGATACGATTCTCATTTAAAGCAGCAAAGGAATTAGTAGGTGCAGACGTCTACTTAGAAAAAGAAAACATCGGCACCATAGAGGAGCTCGATGACGAGATTATCAACTTTGAACTCAATTTTGAGACAATCATCGCGCATGCGACACTCAGGAAAAAATTTACACCGCTGAGTAAGTATCCGGCAATCATCGAAGATCTCGCGCTGACAGTTGACGCAGAAACTCCAACAGGTGAAATAATCGATGAAATAAAAAAACAGAGCCCGCTCATCCGGGATGTGAGCTTACTTGATAAATATAAGAATAAACGGACATTTCATATCGTGTACCAGAGCGACACAAAAAACCTCTCAAATGAAGAGGTAGCTGAGATACGGGAAAAAATCCTCGCAACGCTTCAGAAATCACAATAGCGACGACATCTACGGAGTAGGAGAGGGAGTCGGTGTCTCAGTGGGAGAAGAGCTCCCGGGAGTTGGTGTCGGATCATCGGACTTTTTCGGATTCTTCACATCATCAGGTGCATGCCACTTCGTATCATCCTTCCGCTCAGTATTGATCCATGTATCGATTCCTTCCTGCCATCTGTTTTTACCATCTTTTGAAAGAGGATCCTCTTCACGGACAACATAAAAATCCCGCTGATAAATAGGGGATGTCGTCGTAGGCTCTGTACCCTTCACAAAATACTCAGTTCGTGTCGATTGCCCCCCAAACGCAGTACCGCCAAATAAACTATCCACTTGTACAGCCGTGACATTTGAAGGAATCTCAAACTCTTCCTCAGGCTTATCCTTCAGAGCACGCATCATCAAACGGTGCCAGATCGGCGATGCACCGGTCACACCTGATGCAATCGCGGGATTCATCGGTGAGTTATTGTTATTTCCTACCCACACCCCTGCAACGACTGAGGGAGTATACCCAATAGTCCAGTTATCCCGCTTCTGGTCGGTCGTACCTGTTTTGACCGCAACAGTTCTCCCCGGAATACGAAGATAGGAATTCGGCCCAAACTCCTGTATACGCGCGTTATTGTCGAGCAAGATATGCGAGATAAGAAACGCGACTTCTTCTGAGATCGCTTTTTTACCGTCTCTTTTTTTAAATTCCATCAATTTTTTTCCTTTGGGATCGGTGACTTTGAGCACAGACGTTAGCTCCTGTCTGATTCCTTTATTTGCAAACACACCGTACGCTGTTACCTCATCATAGAGTGTTGTTTCACGACCTCCGAGGACAAGTGATAACCCGACATTTTTCATGTTCTCTGTCGTCGGCTCCCAGTTCACAATGCCCATATCGTAGCCTTTCTGCATCGCGTCCTTCACACCAATTAGAGCAAGCATCTTTACTGCGGGGATATTGAGTGAATTACCAAGCGCGAAACGAACCTGCACAGGACCGATAAATTTCCCGCTGTAATTTACGGGAGTATACGGCTTACTCGGATCGTCGGTAACAAACTCAGTTTTGACATCCATCAGTACTGTTGACGGAGTATATCCCTTCTCAAATGCTGCCGCATAAATAACAGGCTTTAGGGATGATCCCGGCTGTCTGTTTGCCTGCGTCACGACATTAAACGCACCGCCGTCTTCAGTATCGTAGTAATCTTTACTCCCAACCATCGCCAACACTTCGCCTGTTTTCGGATTGGTAATAAGCGCTCCCGCATTTGTAGCATTGTATTTTTTCAGCTTATTTACCTCCTCAAGCACAATCTCTTCTGCTTCTTTCTGAAGATCATAATCGAGTGTTGTGGTGACCTGAAGACCACCGGTCATCACATACTGCTCCCCAAACTGTTTCTCAAGCTGGTCTTTTACCCACATCACGAAATGAGGCGCTTTTATCTGCGTTTCATTTCTCGAAAATTTATGCTTCCTGATCTGTTCAAGCGCTACAGTCTCCTGCGTTCTGGTGATGTATTTATTTTCACGCATCTCACGGAGGACCGCCTGAGTTCTTCCGATATAGAGTTTCTCATCAGATCCGCCGAATGGCGAATACCTCGTCGGACTCTGAGGAAGTCCCGCCAAAAATGCTGACTCTGCAAGATCGAGATTTTTTGCTTTTTTTCCAAAATACGTTTCCGCTGCGGCTTCGACTCCTATGGCAGCACTCCCATACGAGATATTGTTGAGATACATCTCAAGTATCTGATCTTTTGTAAATTTTTTATCGACCTGTACTGCAAGTACTATTTCCTTCACCTTTCTCGGAAGTGTCTGTTCAGAGCTCAGGAGCGTATTTTTTACCAACTGTTGTGTGATAGTAGATCCGCTGGCTAACCCACCGCGGAGTGTCACCATATTCACAAGTGCTCGTACCATACCAACAGGTGAGAGTCCCGGATTTTTATAAAAATCTTTATCCTCAATTGAGATAGTTCCTTCACGCAGATATTTTGGAATGTCATCGAGAGGTACGTAAGTACGATTCTGATCCTGATAGACTGAGTAGAGAAGTACTCCTTTACGATCATAGATTCGCGTCGCATCAGCATACTTTGAGACAACGATTTTTCCCGGTGTAGGCAAATCACGACTGAACCAAACAAACACAAGCGGAACAAGAAGCACCATAGCAACTGCAGCGAAGAAAAGATACTTCGTGAATTTGCTCAGCGTGAAGATATCGACAAAGCGAAAAGAGGAACGACGCCGACGCGGTCGGTAGTCAAACATACACCGTACTATTATATCTTTCTTGACGGATCAAGGCAAGCAACGTATAATTATCTTAAGCCTATAATATGACTGAGTTAAAAAAACACGACCATGCTCCGACAAGTCCGGCAATCGCCCGAGCAGATACACTCTTTAGACAGCAACAGGAGTGGTCAGCTGAAGAAGATGGTGCAAAACTTGGAAGACTTGATGCTGCCATTGAGATACGGCACACTCTCCCGACACTTCTCAGGGAACAAGCAGAGATGATTCAGTTCCATCCCAGCGACACACTTGTCGGTCATACCGTTGAGCTTCTTGACCGTACACTCCTCAATTCACCCCTTCCTCCAATACGCATTACGGAATTTACAAAACAAATTGTCACCTCACAGGCTTCCAATGGAGAGGTCCCACTTGCTCTACAAGAAATTGCTTGCCTTAATTACATGCTCGTGACACGGCCTGTACCATATGGAGAAAGACAAGATCTGGAGATTCTACCGATCTCAAATACTCAACCTGAAAAACGGTGGAGACGATTTCTCGATGAACAAAGAGATTTTGCACTTGCATTGACGGAGATAGGGGTTCGACCAGTGATCTCATTTGGTATCTCAGACGTTCTTGATTTTGAAAAAGCAACGGATTTTTCGCATTCTGCTGAAGACTTAGAAGCTGCAGTCGATCAAAATAGACAGGTGATGATGGCGGGCATTGAAGCACTCAATGCAGAGCTTGCAAGTACACTTCTTCCCGACCCGGCGCTACGTCCGGAACTAAAGACATTTCTCCACTCAGAAATTCTTGCAGGCAGTCATGCGGCTGCATTTTCTGCAAATAAAGAAAAATTATCTCTCCAACCACACACGATACTTGAATTCAGGGAATGGTTATTTACACAGTTTCCAAGAATCTACAACAGAAGTCGTCAGGACCCGAACCACCAGAACAGATTGACACAGATGCTCGCACTCTATGCCACTGATAATCAACTCGCTGTAGAACTGCTGCGACAAATGTTTCCGGGTCAACCGATTGATGCCGTCACATCAGTAAGCCTGCAACCACCACAGGTCTGGGAATGGATTGAAGAGAAAGTCGGCTGTGATCTCATCGGAGTTCCGATCACGCAAATTTCACCATTTCCAAATGCAGGAAATTGGCACGGAAAACATGAGCCGACAGGTACATACTCAATACGCGCGACTCACGGACTCCAGCACCTTACCCCCAACGCAGCCTTTATTCATATGATGCGCGAGGCAGATACGACAATTCTGCCCGAAATCACACCTGAGAGGATGAGCGGTGAAGATGTCATGAAATTAAAAACAGAAGAAGTCCGCGAACTCATGACAGCCACATATGGTGAAACGAAAGCTCAAGAGGCAGAAGCCGCATATAGACTTCGTAAAGAATCAAAACAAAAAAAACCTCAAAACGTGTAAGATTTTTTTATGTCATCCGGGATATGTCTATGATATACTCAAGGCTATGGATGCAATCGATGAACTTTTAACAAGGGGCGTTGACACAATCTATCCCACTAAAGAAGTGCTGGAAAAAGCGCTCCGCTCGGGCAAGAAACTCACCCTTTACATGGGCTTTGACCCAACAGGCGACAAGCTCCATGTCGGACATATGGTAGGACTTATGAAGATGGCTGACTGGCAGCGTCTCGGACATCACGTCATCTTCCTCATAGGAGACGGGACAGGACAGGCAGGAGACCCTTCAGGAAAGACAAAGAGCAGGGATACATTTTTTACACGTGACCAACTCAGACAAAACGCCAAAGATTACGTCATGCAAGCGGGAAAAATCGTCGATTTTGAAGGTGACAATCCAATCGAAATTAAATATAACGGAGACTGGTTAAATGCGTTTGATCTGGCAAAAATTCTTGAAATCGCGAATCATTTCACTGTACAGCAATTGATAGAACGGGATTTGTATCAACAGCGCATAAAAGCAAATGAACCGCTCAATCTCAGGGAGTTTCTCTATCCGTTACTTCAAGGCTATGACTCAGTCGCGATGGGAGTAGATCTTGAGATAGGAGGGACTGATCAGACATTTAATATGCTCGTCGGGCGTCAGCTCGTCAAAGACTATCTGCAAAAAGAAAAATATGTCATGACCACACCGCTTTTGGCAGATGCAAAAGGAAATAAGATCGGCAAAACCGAAGGAAATGCGATTGCGCTGACCGATACACCAAACGTATTGTTTGCTAAAATTATGACTTTCCCAGATGAGGTGATCCTCAAGGGATTTGAATATCTGACCAGAATTCCGATGGATAAGATAAAAAGCATAGAAACAAAAATAAAAAATGGCGCAAATCCCATGCAGTTCAAAAAAGATCTTGCTGTCGCCATCGTGACGATGCTTAACTCCGAAGAGGACGCACAGAAAGCACGCGACGCATTTGAGAGCAACGTACAAAGAGGAGAACTACCGACTGAAATTTCTGAAATAACACTTGCTGATGACGACGAAGAATATGTCACCGAAGAACTGCTTGTCGAGCTGAACCTCTCTTCTTCGAAAGCTGAAGCAAAACGTCTTTTTCAACAGGGAGGTGTCGAGGTAGACGGCACAAAAATCACTGAAACAAAAGAGCCATTGACCGTAAAAGATGGCATGATCATACGGGTCGGAAAAAGAAAAATTGTACGTCTTAGAAAACCCTGATGAAGAAGCAATTACCGATATCATATGCTCTTTTGAGTGTTTATGACAAAACAGGCATAGGTGCACTCGCAAAAACCCTCATACACGCTGGATACACAATTACCTCATCAGGCGGAACAGCTTCCACGCTCTCAGACGAGAACATCCCTGTTACTCCGGTCGGAAAAATTACCGGCAATCCTGAGTCATTTGACGGTAGGATGAAAACAATCAGCTTCGAAATTGAGTCTGGGATTCTTTTTGACAGAACAAATGCAACGCATGTAAGGGAAGCGAACGATCTACGCGTACCTGCAATCGATGTTGTCGTCTGCAATCTCTATCCGTTTGAGGCAACACTCAGCAAAAAAAATCTAAAAATGCCAGAGGCGGTGGAGAATATCGACGTTGGTGGCCCGACGATGATTCGTTCAGCAGCAAAAAACTTCAAAAACGTTGTCGTGCTCGTTGATCCTAGTGATTATGTATGGGTAGGGGAGAAACTGCTCAAAAAAACACTCAGCGAATATGAGCGTCAGCAGCTCGCAGCCAAAGCATTTTATCATCTCTCTTTTTATGATTCACAAATTGCCCACCATCTCTCAGACCAACTTTTTCCACAGGAGCTGACACTTCCCGGAAGAAGAACAATCAGTCTCCGCTACGGAGAAAATGCTCATCAGCAGGCAGCTGTGTACCTGACCCCGAATGCCAACACACCATTTCGCACTCTTCAGAAGCGATGGGGAAGGGATCTCTCACTCACAAACCTCACTGATATCAATGCCGGACTTGAAGCTGTACGGGTTTTCACAACACCTGCTGCGGTTGTCATAAAACATAATAATCCCTGTGGAATTGCCCTAGGAGAGGATGCCACACAAGCATTACGACGGGCAATCGACGCTGATCCTGAATCCGCATTCGGTGGCGTCATTATCTTGAATCGCAAAATGGATCTTAAGACAGCAAAGATTATCTCCTCATTCAAAGAAGAAACGAAAGGAAATATGGATATAGTCGCTGTACCAGCAATAGACGATGCTGCGTTTTTATTACTGAGCAAGACGCGCAAAAGCATGGGAATCTATACATTCGGCGAGATTCCTCGCATACAAAAAGAAAGGCTGGACACCAAGTGGATTGACGGAGGATTTGTGCTCCAAACACGGGATGATGATCTTGATGAAGGATTTAAGGACTGGAAAGTAGTCACGAAGAAGAAACCGTCTGCAAAGCAGACTGCTCAAATGCAGACCGCATGGAAATTCATAACGAGAATTAAATCAAATGCCATTATTGTCGTCGATAAAGAATTACCAATGACCAGAGGCATTGGCACGGGACAAACTTCGAGAGTAAGAGCAGTAAAAATCGCACTTCAACAAGCTGGAAACCATGCCACAGGTGCAATTTTGGCAAGTGATAGTTTCTTTCCGTTTGATGACAGCGTCACGCTGGCAGCAGCACACGGAATAAAAACAATCATCCAGCAGGGGGGATCAATCAATGACACGCTCTCAATCGAAGCAGCCGATAAAGCTGGCATCTGCATGGTCTTCACAGACCGCCGAGCTTTCTGGCACTAGGCTCCTCTGACACTCAGTGAACCAAAAATAAATTACTTGCATGTTTTTTGACAGATTTCTGCTACAATAGAGAGTAAGAAAGGAGAGACAAACCAATGACAGGTACAGTAAAAACAAAGACTGACAGAGGATTTGGATTCATCAGTCGCGAAGGCGAAGAGAAGGATCTATTTTTTCACTCAAAAGACTTAGTAGACGTGACCTTTGATGAAATTCAGGTAGGCGATACAGTCAGTTTTGAAGTTGTTATGGGAGAAAAAGGACCGAGTGCAAAAAATGTACGACGTGTCTAATTTTCCAAGACATATTTCGCAAAAGCTCACCAACCGGTGAGCTTTTTTGTGAGATTTTAGTCTAAAAGCAAAAGCTGTACAATTTTTTTTGTAAATTTTGAGAGAGCCTGCTCCTCAATCTGCCGCACGCGTTCCGCTGTCACTTTGTACTTTTTCCCTATTTTTTTCAGATGATGATTCCTAATCCTCCGGAGCAATATATCTTTCTCTTTACCATTGAGCTCATGAGAGGAAGAGATGAGTGAAGAAAAATATTTGACTGTCTGATTCGCCATACGTCGGACTATAGCACGTCAACGACATATTTTGCATCTCTATTCAAGAACAAGACGGGTCAAGAGGTTATGCGCCGAACGCAATGAGATATTGACAGATGGCGCTCTTACTCGTATTTCTGGGTATATTTCATTGAGCAATAGTTGATACGAGGATGCATAACCAGAAATATCCTGAATAAATTGCTCTTCACTCCCAAATGGAAATCTTCCGGTCATGTTAAGATTCGTGACTCCATCGCTCGCATGCTTGCGGGCACGCTCCAGGACCCTACTACCCATGTGGGTTGAAAAAAACCACTTATCCTCCACTCTGAATTTATCGGGATCTATAAATCCAGGAGTTCCAAACCGTACATACAATTCCTCCGGATGGTTCCCCTTAAAGTGCAGAGAACTAGAGACGCCATAAAATTGAAACTCTGAGGGTAGCTGTTTTTTTTCCAAACGATCAGCAATATTTTTTACCATTGGTATCGTGAAGTGCGGAAACTGAATGACAGATCTAACTGAGCGATCAAGCACAGTATTTATGCTTACCTCAGGTGCTCCATCTTCGTTTCTTGTCAGACACAGTTCAGTACTCTCGCACTCGAATCCAGTACCATCAAGAGGTGTCTCACTTAAACTTTCAGAGATGAGAATATTTTCAAATCGCATATCATCTCTGCCTATAGATCCGGTCGGTAATGACTCCTGAACAAATGCTGCTTTCTCAGCACTGGAAGTCAAAAACGGCACCTGACCATAAAGAAAGTTGTACAGCGCACCAGGGCTCTCAACACTTACAAGTATGCCAGACCGACCGACAAATTCGGAATTTACCATCATCGGATTCTAACAAAAGTGAGGGAATGTGTAAAGTATATAGGCCTATTTAAACGGGGTAAGTTCGTAGTATGTGGAAATGATCTTTTCAAATCCCGGATGCTCAGCAACCCAACGCTCTTCAAAAAGCCTTGTCACTGCGAGGAGATCCTTGATTTCTTCGACTTCGCCTTTGGGTCCTACAAGCACATCTACTATCTGCTGTCTTACATCATCAGAGAGTGAATCTGCTGACTGATTTGCAACGATTTTCTCAAGATAGGAAATAATTTTCTGAAACTCTCCATGATCAAGCCACACTCCCTGACACTCAGGACACTTACTCAAAATAACCGAAGAACCTGCGTACTGAAGTGCCTCCATTGTAAAACCGCATTTCGGACAATCAATTTGATCCTGTTCAAGCTGCTGTAGATCCTTGATACTGAAAAGTACAAAATCAAGCCACCTCAGATCCTGATCAGAATTATCACGTGCTTTTTCCAACTCACCGCGGTCAAAAAATATACCATGGCATGTAGGACATTCGTCTACCTGTACGCCTTTGTATTTATGTTGTTGTAGTGCTGTCGAACAGCGTGGACACTTACGCATAGCAACTCTATTCTAACCATCTTCGTGAAGAAAAACAATACACCGTAGAACTTTCATGCTACCATAGAACTATGCAGTATCAGCAACACTATCATGGAGCCATTTGGACGAATCACGCAATAGACCGGATGAGAGGGAGGGGACTCTCACAAGAATGGGCATATGAAACATTCGCGCATGCTGATACGACGCTAAAAGGAAAGGAGTCAGGCACTCTCGAATACGTGAAAAGGTACAATCAGTATCAGGTGACGGTCATCGCAAAACAAAACGAGAGGAGAGAATGGATTATCATCTCCGCGTGGATTGATCCACCGATGCCCGGATCGATCGATACAGGAAAAAAAGAGGCATACAAAAAATACCAAAACGCATCATTTTGGGGAAAACTTTTCATTACGCTCAGAAAGCAAATCGGTATTTAAAATTTAGCTCTTTTTTACTTCTTTCTTCACAGTTTTCGATTTTTCGTCGGCTTCTTTCAGTAACTCGTCCTTCACATCATCAGCTTTATCGAGAAGTGTCTGTGCCTTTTTCTGAATTTCATCGACAGTTCCTTCCGCTTGCTTATGGAGTTCTTTTGCTTTTTTCAGTGCAGTTTCACGA
>JBDKFM010000040.1:0-14638 GCA_039798685.1 Candidatus Parcubacteria bacterium
GGCGATGGCAGCAATCCTGATAATGACAGTTACATTTTTTATTATTTCAGTTGTCGCAACTGTGACGATAGGACTTAATCAGGCGATCGGGTACTTTGAGTCAAAACCTCAGGTCACAGCATTTTTTAAGAATGATGCAAAACAGGCAGATATTGATGTGCTCAAAGCGGACATGGAGCAGAGTGAGAAAGTGGCAGATGTCAAATTCGTTTCGAAAGAAGAGGCGCTAAAGATTTATAGACAACAGAATAAAAACGATCCATTGCTTTTAGATCTAGTGACCGCAGATATTTTGCCAGCATCACTTGAGATCTCAGCAAATAAAATTGAAGATCTGACACCGATCTCGAAATCGGTTGAAGGATCGCCTATCGTGTCGGAGGTTGTTTACCAAAAGGATGTCGTAAAAACTCTTACTTCTCTTTCAGCCGGTGTGAGGAAGATTGGTGTGACACTTGTAGCTGTTTTCATATTGGCATCTGTACTGTTTGTATCAGTAATAATTGCGTTCAAGGTTTCGCAGAAAAAAGAAGAGATAGAGATCATGAAACTCCTCTCTGCAACAAACTGGTATATCAGATGGCCTTTTTTACTTGAAGGAATTATTTACGGAATTGTAGGAGCATTTTTTGGATGGTTGGTTTCCTCGGCAGTGTTGATATATGCAACGCCATATCTGGAATCTTTCTTAGGACCTATTCCATTACTTCCTGTACCTTTTCTTTTTTTGATTGGCCTGCTTGGCGTTGAGGTCATTGTCGCAATTGTTCTCGGATCATTATCATCGTTCCTCGCAGTGCTTCGATATCTTAAATAGTAGATCTACTACTTGCATTAGTCAGTATTTAGGCATACGCTAAGTGCAGATACGCAGAAGATATTTTTTGTTATCTCAGTTTTTGTTTATCTTTTTTTCTTCGGCAATGTCAGTGAGTCCATTGCAGCTGGCGTTGTGATAAATGAGTTCTTTATCGGTTCAACAAGCTCACAGTGGATTGAACTCTATAATTCTTCAGATTCTATAGTGGATATTGGGAACTGGATCCTTGATGATGAAGGTGGATCTCAAAATTTTGTCATCCCCGAAGGAACACAGCTTCAAGGAAAAAGTTATCAGGTGTTTGAGAGCGGTTTATTTAACCTGAATAAATCCTCAGCTGACATAGTTCGACTGATAAATAACGGGAATATAGAGGATAGTTATGGCTATACAACCGGTCCTCCGGTTGGTGCAAGTGTAGGGAGAGAGGGGGATGGAGGAGGAGTTTGGGTGATATTTCAGAATCCAACAAGGAATAGTTCGAATAATGGTTCACAACCTTTGATAGTGCTGACACCAACTGTTCCTGAGCCTACACCTGTTCCTTCATTAATTCACTCCCCTACATCAATAAGAACCCCAACTCCTCTGAAGACTCCAACCCCTACGAAAATTCCAACACCCACAAAGATTTCATCGCCCACGAAGGTAGCTTCGACGCCGACAAAAACTCCATCGCCTACTCAACGGAAAATTCCTGCAAAATCTGTAACCATCACGATAATTTCGGAACGGGATATCACGGCACTTCCCAATGTGACTAAAATGTATCCGACTGCGGTTCTCCATATAAATAATGTAAGCGTATCGCCAACTGGAAAAACTCAGAAAACAGCAGTACTTGGTAAGCATGCAGAAAAGCAGGGAAACTCAGCTATGATACTTTACGGTTTCATCGGCGCAGGGATGCTGAGCAGTTCAGTTATTTATTTTTTTAAAAAAAGAAACAAGCACGATGATGCTGTATAATACTATTCAACCTTATGTAGAATTAAGGCTAAAATATTATTATGAGCAAGATAATTACTCAATCAGCTGAAGAGACAAAACAGGTAGCGTCCGAACTGCTTTCAAGGTTAAATGGAACAAACATACTTTTGTTGTATGGTGACCTTGGGAGTGGAAAAACTACTTTTTCTCAGGGAATCGGTGAAGCGCTAGGTATCTCACAACGCATGGTATCTCCGACTTTCCTTCTTGTAAGAAAATATGATCTTCAGCCTAATGGTAAAGAAAATATGTCATTTCATTCGCTTTATCATATAGACCTGTATCGTGTTGGGGGAGACGCTCAGTTGGATGAGCTGGGGATTTTTGACTTTATACAGAATCCCAGTAATCTTGTTGTGATCGAGTGGGCAGAAAGGATGGGCACGAGGATTCCGTTAAAAAGAATCGATGTAAAATTTGAAACTCTTGAAGGTGAGCAGAGAGAAATTTCCATTTCCGAATTATGATAGCACAAGACATTGAGAAGGCAGTTAAGGTTCTTGAAGAAGGTGGAATAGTTATTTTTCCGACAGATACTGCCTTTGGAATTGGGTGTAATATGGAAAATGAAGAGGCAGTTTCCCGGTTATTCCGGATACGAAGACGGTCACTTTCACATGCAACTCCTGTGCTGGTCGATACAGTGACAATGGCTCAAAGATATGTTAAGCAGATTTCGCAACGGGTTGTTGACGCACTTATTGAACCATATTGGCCAGGTGCACTAACAATAGTGTTGCCTTGTCTTGTAGAGAAAGTCCCGGAACCTGTTCGTGGTGGAGGTTCGACGTTGGGAGTCCGTATTCCGAATCATCCAATTCCCAGGGCAATTATGCAGAGACTGGGAAAGCCGATTCTCGGACCGTCTGCAAATTTTCATGGAGAGAAAACTCCATATCTATTTGAGAGTCTTGATAAGGAGTTGGTGCGCGTAGTCGATTTTGTCGTGAAGGGTGAATGCGCGACAAAATTGGCGTCAACTGTCATTGATTGCTCTCAAGAGCCGTGGAAAATTTTGCGCCAAGGAGCGGTAAATGTAGCAAGCATACTTTAGAGTTCTGATCAGAGCCAAATAGGAGCACGTGCATTTACTTCTTTTCATTCTGTTACTAAAATACGATCTATGATAAGTCTGATAATCGATACATCAAACAGTTTAGAGATTATTGTTTCTTTGGAGAGAGACGGGAAAAAAGATGAGATGCATAAGCGCATAAGTCGTGAGCAACCGCAGGAGGTACTCGTGCTCCTCGATGCTCTTCTTAAAAAAAATAATCTTGCACTTTCTGATATCTCAGAGATCATTGTGCGCAAAGGACCAGGATCATACACAGGTCTTCGTGTGGGAGCTTCTGTTGCGAACACTCTTGCATACCTTCTGAATATCCCCATTAACCGAATGCCTGTTGGCAAGAGGGTAACACCTGTGTATAGTTAATATACAAAATATAAATTCTAAATCACTGAAGCTGACTCAGAAGAGTGATTAAGAGTTTGTGAGACTACATGATGAGAGACTTCCTGCACCATCTCTTTTTGCCACGTGAATCAAATAACCATCGAGCAAGAATTCTTCATCACTCCGGACTACTTCTACTTATCGCAGTTTTTTTTGTTCTCGAAATTTCTTTTTCATTCATACATTCTCAGAGGGAGGATATTCTCGGAATTAGGACTGAGATTACAGCCCAAGAACTTTTGACACTTACAAATAAAAAGCGGGCAGAAAACGGATTAGCTCCAGTGCAGTTAAATGATACACTTTCAAATGCTGCGTCTCAGAAGGCGTCTGATATGTTTTCAAAAAATTATTGGGCGCATAATAGTCCTGAAGGAACAACTCCGTGGGTATTCATAAAATCTGCAGGATATGATTATCTCTATGCAGGGGAGAATCTTGCTCGTGGTTTTACAACATCTTCCGATGTTATTGATGCATGGATGGATAGTCCTGGTCACAGGGAGAACATGCTCTCTCCAAATTATCGTGAGATAGGCTTTGCTGTGGTACCCGGTTCATTGACTGGGGACGAAACTGTTTTGGTGGTTGAGATGTTCGGGCAAAAAAGAGAAGGAGCAGTTGAGATTGCACAAGCAGAACAGGCTCTACCAGGAGATCAGACAGTTGTTTCTGAAGCATTTCCAGATCAGCAGGAAATACGAAACACAGAGTCAACAGTTGCATCATTTAAAACGCAGCCTATCATAGATGTGAAGCAGGCGACAAAAGGAATTTCTATGACTATTATTCTCGTATTATTTTCCGCAATAGTGTTAGATCTTTTGATTATAAAGAGGAAAAAAATTGTTCGTGTAGTTGCGCACAATATTGACTCAATGATTTTTCTATTAGTTGTGATTTTGATAATCTTAATTATCGGAAATGGAGTAATTATCTGATGCACCACACGACGAAAAAGCACATTGTTTATTACGCTGGATTATCTATCGTCTTGTTGTTAGGTCTTTTTTTGATACGTCAATCTCTTCATGACCTGAATCTTGTTATGGCGATCACGCTATTTTTATCTCTTTTTTATGTAGTCTGGGGGATATTGCATCATTTCATCCATCACGACATTCATGCAAAAGTTGTGATAGAATATGTCCTAATCGGAATTATGGGAATAAGCGCAGTATATTTCACGCTATTTCTTCTAAAATGATATGAAGGGAACGATATTAGCCGGAGGGCTTGCGACTCGATTACGTCCACTTACTGCTGTCACCAATAAACATCTTCTCCCTGTCTATAACAAGCCGATGATTTATTATGCGCTTGAAGCGATGAGTAGGGCTGGGATAAAACAGGTATTGTTAACATCTTCACCTGATCACAATGGTGATTTTGCGAATTTGTTAAAAACGGGAGACGAATTTGGTTTGCGGCTTTATTATGCGGTGCAACAAAACCCAACTGGAGGTATTGCCGACGGCATTTCTCTTGCAGAAGAATTTGCGGGTGGTGAGAAACTTCTAGTTCTCCTTGGTGATAATATCTTTAACTATAATCTTCGTGCGACTGTTGCAGATTTTGAGAAGAAGCAAAAAGGAGCGGTTGTTTTCGGTATTGAAATGGACACTGATTCAAAACAATACGGTGTTGTTGAGGTAAATGAGCATGGGAGGGTGCTCTCAATTGAGGAAAAGCCAGAAAAACCAAAGTCAAGGATAGCACAAACAGGAATATATATGTATGACAATCGGGTATTTGATTTCATACGAAAGCTAAAGCCGTCGGCGAGAGAGCAGTTGGAAGTAACTGATCTGAATAATTTTTATTTGCAAGAAGGATCCTTAGAGTGTAAAATTATTGATTGGTGGATTGATGCAGGAACATCATATGATGAGCTGCTCCGTGCCAATATGATGGTTGCGAAAAAAGTTAAAGAAGGAGAATTAAAATGACGAAAGTTACTATTGAACCGGCAAAAAAAGTACAAACGTTTGACCATGCAAAAACAGAGAACGGTTGGTTGATGGAGATGTTTAAAGACAAGGAGACTCAGACGAAAACAGAGGTCTATATGTCTGTGGCATTTCCCGGAGCGTTTAAGGGATATCACCTTCATAGAGTACGAGCAGCAAGATATGTGTGTCTTCGGGGGAGAATGAAGATTATTACATATGAGCAGGAGGGGGGAAAGTGGGTGAGAACAGAAAATATTCTTGATGCGGCGAATCCGCAGCGACTTTTTATACCAAAAGACGTCGCGACAGGGCTCGAAAATATCGGGGATGAGGAAGGGTGGCTTGTAAACTATCCTGATCCTTCCTACGATCCTGGTTTGAAGGACGAACAGGTGGAATACTCTCAGGAAGAACTTGAGAGTGGCGTGGTTAAATGATGCCGATTAAAATCCTCTCGCAGAAGCCAATTCTTGATGCAGATTTATTTTCTGTTGTAGAAACAACGCTTGATATAAATGGTACAACGCACGTACATCGTAATGTATACAGACCCTCGGTTGCTTCAGTTTTTCCTCTCTCGGATGATGGAGAGATCTACCTTATCAGGCAGTATAGATATCTCCATGGGGAAACGTTTCTCGAAGAAATTGCAGGACATATCGAGAAAAACGAGCATCCGGTTGAGGCTGCAAAGAGGGAGTTACGTGAAGAGTCTGGTTTGTCTGCAAAGAACTGGTCTGAGTTTGGTACCTACGTCGGGATGAGTAGTGTCGTGAAGACAAGGATACATATGTTTATCGCACGTGATCTGTCGGAAGGCTCATCTTCCCCTGAAGAGGATGAATCAATTGAACTAGTAAAAATGTCGCTTGATGAGGCTCTTGAGTCTGTGCTTACAGGAAAAGTGAAAAATTCCATAGCTTCACTTGGTATACTATTACTGCATACAATGAGAGAAAGAGGAGAGCTGTGAAAATATTTGTGACAGGAGGCGCCGGATTTATAGGTTCTAACTTTATTTTGTACTGGGTAAAGACTCATCCTTCAGATCAGATAATAAATTTTGATAAGTTGACGTATGCAGGGAATCTTGAGAATCTCAGTGCAATTGAAGGACATCCCGGATATGCATTTGTTCAGGGAGATATATGTGACCCAAAAATCGTGCGTGATGCAATGAGTGGTGTGGATGTCGTTGTTCATTTTGCAGCAGAAAGTCATGTCGACCGTTCGATCATGGAGCCAGCGGCATTTGTTGAAACAAATGTTATGGGAACTCAGGTGCTTCTCGATGCAGCGTTGAAGAACAAAGTAGCACGGTTCCATCATGTCTCTACTGACGAGGTGTTTGGTGCGCTTCCTCTTGATAGTACGCAAAAATTTTCCGAGGACACGGCATATAACCCGAGGAGTCCTTATGCAGCAAGTAAGGCAGGATCAGATCATCTTGTAAGGGCGTATGCGACGACGTACGGACTACCTATAAGTATTACAAACTGTTCGAATAATTTCGGTCCATTTCAGTTTCCTGAAAAATTTATTCCTCTTGCGATCACAAATCTTCTTGAAGGGAAAAAAGTACCGGTGTATGGAGACGGTAAGTATGTTCGGGATTGGTTATATGTAGAAGATCATTGTAGAGCGATCGACGTAGTGTTGGAAAAAGGAAAAATTGGGGAAACATACTGCGTTGGAGGTGTAGCGGAGGATATAAATAATCTCAACGTGGTGAAAAAAATTCTCAGTCTTTTGGGCAAAGATGAGTCAATGATTGAATATGTGGCAGACAGGCCAGGGCATGACAGAAGATATGCGGTAGATTTTTCGAAGATAACAAAGGAGCTCTTGTGGAAACCTGAGCATAATTTCGATGAGTGGCTTGTGCGTACGGTCGAGTGGTATAAGAACAACCAGGCGTGGTGGAAAAATGTTAAATCCGGTGAATATCAGGAGTACTACAAAAAACAATATGCAAAATGAAAAAAAGAAAGTAATTCTTGTTGGAGGATCAGGACTCGTTGGTTCGCGAATTCAGGAGTTGCTCGCGGAAACATTTGAGGTTGAGACGCTCGGTATAAGTAATGGGTTTGATATTACAAAGCCAGCAACGCTCTCGCCGCTTTTGCGTCTCTCCTCCGGAGCTACAGTCATCCATCTTGCGGCGAAAGCAGATGTCGATGGCTGTGAAAAAGATAAGAGTTTAGGTGAAGAGGGGGATGCATGGCAGATAAATGTAAAAGGGGCGGAGAATGTTGCAGATATTTGTATCCGCGCAGGACATCGTATGATTTATGTGTCGACAGACTTCGTCTTTGATGGTGAGTCAACACCGTCAGGGGGATATTCTGAAGAAGATACACCAAATCCTTTGAATTGGTATGGTGTGACGAAATACGAAGGAGAACTACGTGTGCTTGCGAGTACGTCGACGCATGTCGTTCTTAGAATTGCGTATCCATATCGTGCTTTTTTTGATGAAAAAACTGATTTCGTGAGGGCAATTCTTTCTCGACTTCAGAAAAATGAACCTGTATCTGCGGTTACGGATCATATTATGACTCCGACGTTTATTGATGATATAGCCGGATGCTTATCAGTGCTTATCGAACAAAACGCGGAGGGAATTCATCATTGCGTTGGAAGCTCATCGCTGACGCCGGCACAGGCAGTGAAAAGTATTGCACAGGCATTTTCTATAAAGAGTGTGTCTTTGAAAGAGGTGACGAGAGCTGAGTTTTTTAAAGAGAGGGCGCCAAGACCCTACAATTTAACATTAAAAAATGATAAGATAAGACATCTTGGTGTAGTAATGAAGACCTTTGAAGACGGCCTACAACAAGTGAAGGAACAGCTGGGAACAAAGGGATAAATATGACAATTACATTTATTGGACATGGGTACGTAGGCTTAGTATCTGCAGCAGTGTTTGCAGATCTTGGCAATACTGTATGGGTCATCGGGCATACGCCGCAGAAGGTAGAAAACCTGAAAAAAGGAATTATCCCAATCTACGAACCGGGATTGGAAGAGCTTGTAAAGCGAAATATTAAGGCAAAACGGTTGCTTTTTACCATGGATTATGAGCCTGCCGTGCCATCCTCAGAGGCTGTGTTTATTGCAGTTGGAACCCCTCCAAAAGCAAACGGAGAAGCTGATTTGACTGTCGTTTATGATGTTGCGGAAAAGGTTGCAAAGCATCTTTCCGGATATACAGTGGTTGTTACAAAAAGTACAGTTCCTGTTGGAACAAATAAAAAAGTGTATGATATCGTGAAAAAAGGAAAACCCAAAAAAGCAACATTTGATGTCGCATCAGTGCCGGAATTTCTTCGTGAAGGACAGGCGATCTCTGATACGAGACACCCCGATAGGATTGTAATCGGAACAGATTCTCAGGATGCGAAAGAAGTGATGCTGAAACTTCATGCATCAATTGAGACATCACAGGTACTTACAACGATAGAGACAGCTGAGATGTTGAAATATGCAGCGAATGCATTTCTCGCAACGAAAATCTCATTTGCAAATGCAATTGCGTCAATTTCTGAGATAGTTGGTGCTGACGGTCCGAAGGTGCTTGAGGGAATAGGGCTTGATTCTCGAATCGGGAAATCATTTTTGAATGCGGGTGCAGGGTATGGGGGAAGTTGTTTTCCGAAAGACGTGAAAGCGCTTATTGCGATTGCGAAGCAGCATAAGTATGATTTTACACTTCTTAAAGAAGTTGAGGCGATTAATAAGCAAATGATGCTCTCGATGGTTGAGAAAGCAACACGATTACTGAAGAAAAGCGTAAAAGGGAAAACGATTGGAATTCT
The DNA here is from genome assembly GCA_039798685.1 of Candidatus Parcubacteria bacterium. Lineage (GTDB taxonomy): Bacteria > Patescibacteriota > Microgenomatia > Levybacterales > UBA12049 > JACPGQ01. Next base: position 9,040 of record JBDKFM010000040.1, read on the forward strand.
TGGACTTTCATTTAAGCCTGACACTGATGATATGCGGGATGCGCCTTCTGTGTTAATCATCCGTAAGCTCGCAGAGATGGGAGCAAAAATAAAAGCCTATGATCCGATTGCGATGGAAAATGCGAAGAGAATTCTTGCAGATGTTCCAGTTGTGTTCGCGTCAGATCTTGTATCGTGTGTGAGCGGAACGGATCTTGTGATTCTTGTGACTGAATGGGATGAATTCAGAGAAATTGATCTTGAGCTGCTGAAGAAGCAGATGAAAACACCACTACTTGTGGACGGAAGAAATGTCTATGATCCTTCAAAGATGCGGGAGTTGGGATTCTCCTACATCGGAGTCGGTCGATGAAAAAAGCACTCATCACGGGTATATCCGGTTTTGCAGGTAGTTTTCTTGCTCGATTATTGTTGCAGGAAGGTCAGTATGAAGTCGCCGGAACCTATCATTCTGAAAAAGGCCTTGAGAACATCGCGGATATTCGCGAAAAAATACAACTTTCGCAGGTAGATCTTACCGATACTAATCTCACAGAGAGTGTTGTGAGCAAAGTGAGGCCTGACTCAATTTTTCATCTTGCTGCACTCGCATCACCTGTACAGAGCTTCAAGGATCCCTCATTTACCTTCACAACAAATATTACAGGTCAAATAAATCTTCTCGAATCAGTGCGAAAATTGCGGCTCATGAATACGAAGCTTCTTATTGTTTCATCTGCTGAAGTCTATGGGATTGTTGATGAGCAGGATCTCCCAATCGATGAATCGACAAATATGAGGCCTGTAAGTCCTTATGCGGTTTCGAAAATAACACAGGATTATCTCGGACTGCAGTATTTCCTGACATATAAGCAACCGATCGTGCGTGTGAGGCCATTTAATCATATTGGTCCTGGGCAGAAGACTGCGTATGCTGTTTCGGCGTTTGCGCAACAAATTGCAGCTATTGAAAAAGGGCAGCAGCCTCCAGTACTGTATGTGGGAAATCTTACGGCGAGAAGAGATTTCACTGATGTGAGAGATATAGTCAGGGCGTACGTGATGCTTCTTGAGAAAGGTGTACCAGGTGAGGTGTACAATATCGGATCCGGAGTGTCATATCCAATGTCTGAGGTGCTAGAGAAGCTTATTGCGCTCTCCTCAGTGAAGATTACTATTGAGCAGCAAGAGTCCCGTTTCATGCCCGTTGATATTCCTGATAATAGGTGTGACAATACGAAGCTAAAAACGCAGACCGGGTGGGGTCAGACAGTTTCTTTGGATTCGTCACTCCGTGATGTACTGGACTATTGGAGGAAGATCACATAAAATGGAAAGATAGTATGGCAAAAAGCGCACTCATAACAGGAATTACTGGTCAGGATGGTTCATATTTGGCAGAGCTTCTCTTGGAGAAAGGGTATAAAGTATATGGATTAAATAGACGTACCAGTACGCAGAATTTTGGAAATATAAAACATATTCAAGACAAGATTACTCTTCTTTCCGGCGACTTGCTTGATCAGAGCTCACTTGCGGAAGCAATACATGATGCAAACCCAGATGAGGTATATAATCTTGCAGCGCAGTCATTTGTGAAAACGTCGTGGACGCAGCCGGTGTTAACCGGTGAATTTACTGCAATTGGAGTGACGCGGGTACTTGAGGCTGTCCGTAGCGTGAACCCAAAAATCAGATTTTATCAGGCTTCCTCTTCTGAAATGTTTGGAAAAGTGACGGAAACACCACAGAGAGAAACAACGCGATTCTATCCGAGAAGCCCATATGGTGTTGCAAAGGTTTATGGACACTATATAACTCTTAATTATAGGGAGAGTTATGATTTGTTTGCCTGTTCCGGAATTCTTTTTAATCATGAGTCTCCACGAAGAGGTTTGGAGTTTGTCACGCGTAAAATTAGTAATGCAGTTGCAAGAATCTCTCTTGGAAAGCAGAAAACATTAGAGCTTGGAAATCTGGATGCAAAGCGAGACTGGGGATTTGCAGGTGATTATGTCGAGGCGATGTGGCTTATGCTGCAGCAGGATCAGCCTGATGATTATGTTATATCAACGGGAGAAAATCACAGTGTTGAGGAATTTGTCGAACTCGCGTTTGGCGTTGTAGGAATTTCTGATTGGAAAAAGTATGTCGTACCAAATAAAAAAGAGTATATGCGACCTGCAGAGGTCGATTATCTAATAGGTGATTATAGTAAGGCAAAGACAGTGCTTGGTTGGAAGCCGAAAACTTCTTTTGCTGAACTTGTCACAATGATGGTGAAGTCAGACGTTGAAAATGAGAAGAAAAATCTTGAGTAACCCTCGTTCGCTTCGATACATGACTTTCCGATTTGTTCGATTTCATATAAGATAAAGATATGCGTACAGTGCTTATTACTGGTGGTGCTGGTTTTATTGGTTCACATCTGACAAGACGTCTTCTTCAGGACGGTTACTCAGTAATCTGTGTAGATAATTTGTTGACGGGTAGCAAAAAAAATATAGATGATCTTCTGAAAAATCCAGGTTTTCGTTTTGTAGACCAGGATGTGAGTTCGGGTCATGATTTTTCAGTCTATGCAGAGAAAATATCGTATGTATTTCATTTAGCATCTCCTGCTTCTCCGAATAAAAATTCTCCGAAAAGCTACATTGCATTTCCTATCGAAACCATGCTTGTGAATAGTATCGGTACGTATCATATGCTGCAATTGGCACAGCGTCATAATGCAGGTTTTTTATTTGCATCTTCTTCAGAAGCCTACGGAGATCCGGCAGAGTCGCCACAGAAAGAAACCTATTTCGGAAATGTGAATCCTATTGGTCCGCGATCAGTCTATGATGAAGGGAAGCGTTTTGGTGAATCGATGACGTTTGGGTTTATGAGAAAGCACGATGTTGATGCTCGTGTTGTGCGAATTTTTAATACATATGGACCTCTCATGCAGAAAGACGATGGAAGAGTAGTTTCAAATTTTATTAATCAGGCGCTAGAGAATTTACCGCTCACAATTTATGGAGATGGATCTCAGACCAGAAGTTTTTGTTTTGTAGATGATCTTGTTGATGGACTTTGTCGTGCAATGTTTACGGAAAAAACGAAAGGGGAAGTATTTAATCTCGGAAATCCTGATGAGCGCACCATAACTCAGCTTGCGCAACTGATTAAAGATAAAACAAAAACGTTATCAGTAATTGAGTATCGTGAATTGCCTGAAGATGATCCTAAGCGGAGAAAGCCGGATATTACAAAGGCCCAAGCGATGTTGTCGTGGACACCGAAGATTTCTGTTGAAGATGGACTAGAGAAGACAATTGCATATTTTTCAGCACAATGAAAGCGACGATAATAATACCGACATTTAATGAAAAAGGGAATATAGAGCCGTTAATCCGCGAGCTTGAGAGTGAGATATTTCCAAAAATTAAAAATTGGGAGTTGTCAATTCTTGTAGTCGACGATGACTCACCCGATAAGACTGCGGATTCGGTTGAGGAAATGACGAGGAAATATAAAAATCTATATCTTTTACGGAATGGAGAAAAGAAGGGTTTGGGAGCGGCATATATAAAAGGAATGACATATGCTCTGGAGAGGCTAAATTCAGATGTGCTTTTTGAGATGGATGCTGACGGGCAACATGATGCATCAAAGATTCCCCAGTTTTTGAAGAAGATCGATGAAGGATTCGATCTTGTTATCGGGACACGGTATAGTGGCGGTGGATCTATCCCAAAAAATTGGCCTATTATCCGTAAAGCATATTCAATTTTTGGAAATCTTCTTGTCAGAACAATTTTTGGAAGATTTTCAATCCATGATTGGACAGGAGGATATCGTGCGATGAAGAAAGAGGTTTTTCTTAAGGAGAAAGCAGAGATGACTGAGTTTCGTGGATATACATTTCAGGTGTCTTTTTTGCACAAGGCAGTAAGGGATGGTTTTCGAGTTGCGGAAGTGCCGTTTCATTTTTCTGACAGGACACTCGGGAACTCAAAAATTGCTCCGAAAGAATATATTGTTGACTTGTTGAAATATGTAATAAAGGCAAGAGCACGAGAGGTGATGCGTAGCTCATTTCCAAAATTTCTTGTCGTTGGTGCAGTTGGCTTTGTCATAAATGCAGTGCTCTACGAGGTGCTTGTTCGAAACACTCATCTCCCAATTGCTCTTGCAAATATCGTTGCTGCACAAGCATCGATTTTTTCGAATTTTAACTTTAATAACATCTGGACATTTAAAGCACAGCGCTCAACAAGTGTTTTTTCATACTTTAAAAAAATCTTCGGTTTTTACGCGACGTCAAATATTGGAGTCATCCTTATACAGTCGGGTACGATACAGTTAGGTGATGTGCTGTATGGAGAGCAATATTATAGAATCTATTTTCTTATCGGCACATTCTTCTTGCTTATCTGGAATTTTACAATGTATAGAAAGATTATCTGGCGGAAAAAGAAAGCACATTAATTTTCTTATCTACTATGAAATATCTCCGTAGGTTTATCTCAATCGAGTGCTTTTCTCTTGTAGTAATTCTTCTTGGCGCTGCGTTTCTTCGACTTTACCGTATCGGTGATTATCTCACGTTTTTAGGGGATGAAGGGAGAGATGCGCTCGTTGTAAAAGGAATTTTAGAGGGTGACCTTACTCTTTTAGGTCCACGGGCATCAGCCGGTGACTTCTTTCTTGGACCTATCTATTACTACTTTATGGCTCCTTTTTTATGGCTTTGGCAACTTGATCCTGTCGGGCCGGCAATAATGATTGCTCTGCTCGGTACAGTAACTGTCTGGTTTGTGTATTTTGTCGGAAAGCAGTTTTTTGGTACATATGCCGGTCTCTTTGCCGCAGCGTTGTATGCAGTGTCGCCAGTTGTTATTGCATATTCCCGTTCATCATGGAATCCGAATGCCATGCCATTTTTTTCACTCCTCTTGTTATTTCTCTTATATACAGCGCTTAAAAAAAAGTATCGTTTCCGCATGCTCATAATCGGCATACTGTTTGGTATTACAATGCAGCTGCATTATTTGGCTGTGTTTCTTGGTGTGATTTTACTAACATATTACATCGCAGCTCGTATTTTAGAGAAGAAGCTAACTCTTGCATCAGGTTTGAGTGATCTCTGGAAGGTAACTCTCGGTTTTCTTATAGGTTTTTCTCCATTTCTTGCATTTGAGGTTCGTCATGGATTCCCAAATTTACAGGCAATTTTTTCTTTTATATTTAAGAGTACACTTACAAATGGCTATTCGACTGATGCTTCGTTTCTAAGTGTAGTGTGGGATGTGCTGTATCGGTTGTTCGGTCGACTCTTAACTCGTTACCCTCCCCCTGAGCAAGTCTCGGTACAGGCGAGTCAGGTATTCGCGTTTTGGTATTTTGCGACTGTAGTTCTCGCATTCGTATCAATCGTAATTTTTCTCTTCCAGTTATATAAATTCTATAAGGAGCGAAATACAGAAAAAACCCTACAGTACCTTCTTATATTTCTCTGGTTTTTTATTGGAGTGATTCTTTTTGGTTTTTATAAAAAACAAATTCATGATTATTATTTTGGATTTATGTTTCCTGTGCCATTTCTCCTCGTAGGAAATGGAATTTCGTCGCTTAT